>JBEKNN010000132.1:0-24681 GCA_049522755.1 Bryobacteraceae bacterium
TGCGAGAGCCCCGACGGCATAGTCCAGGGCTTTGCGCGGATCGCCCATCAACATATAGACCGATCCAATGTCGCTCAAGGCGACGGCCTCCAGGTTGCGGTCGGCGGCGGAACGGCTTATTTTCAGGCCGGATTCCAAATATTCGAGGGCTTTCTTGGGTTCGCGGAATGAGACGGCCACCCCGAGACTGGTAAGGATGTCGGCTTCCAGTGCCGAGTCGCCCGCTGCGCGAGCCAGAGATAGCGCACGGGTGAGAGAGTCGACCGCCTTGGGATTATCACCCAATGCGAGGTAAACGTCGCTGATGGCGCCCAGCGTGTGACTCTCCTCCACCTTGTCGCCGATGGAGCGCCAGAGAGGCAGGGCGGCTTCGAACCGCGGGAGCGCCTGTTCCAGATCCTGCTTCCGCGCCGCGATTTGCAGGGCCTTTCCGGCTTGAAACTCGCGCTGGGCTTCGATTCGCTTGGCGTCGTCGGAGGCCGCGGGATGGCGGTCTGCGAGTCGCAGCGACATTGTTTGGCCGCGCGCGTCGGGGTCGGTGAGGGTAAATTCCAGGGTCATTGCGCCGGTGTCGGCGGCGATGTAGGAGACCGTCAGAGGCTTCTGGTCGCCCGACTCGTTCAAAAAGGTCATCACCGCAGTTCCGGATGGCGACAGCAGCCACACCTTGAGCGGAATGCCTGCGGGCTGCACCACTACCCGGGCGTAATCACCGGCCTGCGTGAAGACCTGGCAGGAAGCCGGGTGATTGGGGTCCAACAGGATCTGGATGGGGACGTTCGGCGAAAGCGCGGGCGGCGGTGTCTGGGCGAATGAGCATGCCAGGCAGAGAAACCCGATCAGTGCTCTTGGGAAGATCATCGCCCGGCTCCACTCAGTCTATTCCCTCCATGACTGTCGGGGTTCCATTGGAGAACCGGCGACAGGCATCGCGTACAGACCACTCGTTTACTATACCCCTCCAAATTTTATCCGAAGTGGTGGAATAGTTCGCCACCTGGCTCCACATTGAAATCGGAAGAGGACAACCCTCAAAAGGAGATACGAAAATGAAAACGAAAACATTCACCACTCGCCAACGGGCGGCTGGCATTTACCCGGCGATGCTTACAGCTTCGCTGACCGCTGCCTTCCTGTGCCTGGTCGCCGCTCCGGCCTCGGCCCAGAACCCGGTTCCCGTTGTCGCGCCCGCCAGGGGCTTCAGCATCCCGGCCAACGTCCATACCGCGATGGTCTTCGAGACCCAGCCCGGCGCGGCCTGCGATCTGCATCCTGCTGGCGTAAGCGACGCGGCCCACACCATGAGGATCTATGCCAATGCCGATGGCTATGTTCGTTTCTACGTCCATACCACGGAGCAGTCCCAACTGGACGCCGACATGCAACTCGATTGCTCGGCGGCCGGCAGCGTGGCCATCTATCCGCTGCATGTGCGAACCGGAGCTGCTCCCACAGCGGAAATGCCGGCGCCGAGGAGTTCCATGCCGGCTCCGAAGGGCTCCCGTGTCCTGCCCGCGCTAACCGACGAGGCTGCACGGCAGCTTGCCGATGCGGATGTGATCGGCCTGGGATACCCTCCCCGGCCCGACGCCTCCGCTTCGCCCGAAAACTACTCCAAGTGGCTCGATCTGGTTTCCCGGCCCATCACTCTGGTCCCGCCGCAGTCGGTGAATCGTTCCGACGTTTCGCACAAAACTCTCGAAGCCCAGGCTGGCCCCGCCACTTCCGCCAACTGGAGCGGCTACGAGGCGCAGGCCAGGCCGGGCAGCTATGTCGCCGTGACGGGCGAGTGGCTTGTGCCTCCGATCGTCTCGGGCGAGCCGGGCTTCACCACCTGGTCTTCTATGTGGGTCGGGCTCGACGGCGATGGCCAAATCGATCTCGTACAGGCCGGGACCGAACAGAATTTCCTCGAAGTCGCCGTCTTCGGCACGTCGCGAATCGAGTTTGCCACCTACTACGCCTGGACCGAACTCCTGCCGAATCAGCCCACCGCGCAGCAGCTCGGCCTGGCCATCAATGCTCTAGATGACGTCATGGTCACCGTCTGGGTCGGCGATTCCAGGGGAGCGATCAACGCTAACGGCGGCTATGGATGGTTTTATGTCTATAACCGGACCCAGAACCAGGCGTCCGTAACGAATACGCCTCTCGGCAGCACTTCCTTCAGCGGCAGCCAGACCGAGTGGATCGTGGAGCGCCCGCTGGTCAATGGCAAGTATGCCGAACTCTCCGACTACGCCGTCGCTAGCATGTTCAACGCCAACGCTATGCGATCGCCAGGAGGTGCGTGGACGCCCTCCTTTAGCATCGCCAACCTGCAAGACACCATGGTCAACGGGAACACGCAGCTGTCGATCGCCGGCTCCTATCCTCCCTCCAGCATGTTCTTCATCTGGCTCAGTTTTCACTAGACTATCCATCGCCCGCGGGGGGGAGTCCTTTGGAGCGCTTGGCAGAAAGCAATCCATCTATCCATCTGTGATATGACCGTGCGGTCATATCACAGATCGCTCACACAGCGCTCGTTGTCGCTCCGATCCTTCGCGGCCTGCACGTTCTGCTCGCCGAGAACTTCGATCGGGCTGCTCTGTTTGTTGAGGAACCTGAAGGCGGACCCTCCAACGTATTCGCGGGACAGCTCAAAGGCTACCCAGCGCCGCCTCCCCGTTTCGGCAAGCTGACCTGTCGTATTTGAGCCAGCGAAGGAGCAGCCGCAGGAGACCGAGAGAGGCTTCTGGTCGCCTGACTCATTCAAGAGGCTCATGAGTCTCGCTTCCCGACGGCGAGAGGGGCCGGAGCTTGAGCGGAATCCCCGCGAGCTTCACCGGCTTGCGTGAAGATCTGGCAGGAAGCCGGGTGACCGGGATTCCAGTCCGACGGACGCCCGCGAGCGCGTGGCGTTTAGGGGCCGCGCGCTGCGAACCGAAGTGCTTTGTTTACTTAATCCGCTTCGTCCTACAAGCGAGCGGGCCTGAAGCAACATGAGGTCCAAAATGATATTGCGCGACGGGGAATTGCGGCGTTTCAATTGCGCAGCGCATTATGGCCCCTCCTCTCGCACTGCGTCTCGACATTGCGTCCGGATTCCGAACATCGAAGGTAGTCGGCGATGGCCCACTAGGTTTAGGTGCTAGCGGGAGCAATCTCGTTGGGGTTCAAGTCCCCCTCTCCGCACCACATTTTAAACGATTTAGTCGTCTTGGACAGGTCCCTATTTAGCTAGCCAAATCTCGTGGCAATACGGCACGGCAACGGTGGCAAATATGCGGTCGGCGGCAATGCGGAATCAGTAACTTGCGGAGTCCCATAACGTGCGGACGCTTCGAATCTCACCCTCACCGCCATTCAGGAAACCCGTGTCGCCGAGCTTTCAGCCGTCCGTACGAGCGTGTAGTTCGCGCGGAATAATTGCGTTACCTCGGCGGCTTTTTACGCTGTTCACACAGTAGCTCTGGCGGGAGGAAATCTGGCCCCCTCGGAAAAAAACTTAGCCGAGCCGCAAAGGGGCGTTGTGTGTTTCTTTCTGCCACCGCTTCCGCCGCGCATAGAGTTTTCTTAACTTCGTAGCCCATCTGCCATGTGGATAACGGCTGAACAGTCGGAGAAGCACCTATTATTCAAGGCAGTATCGTTGGGCAAATATGGGCAGAGTAGCCCTGGCAAATATGGCGACCTCGGGAGCCGCGGCAACCTGAAATCTGCAACTTGCAGAGCCAAAAATCGAAAAGTGGTATCGACCCCCCCTCTCCGCCATTTGATTTTTCAATAACTTACATTAGATTGAGAGCTTCCGTGGTGTGATGAGGGTATGACTCTCACCCTGTACCGCCGCCATCGTCGCGAGTGCAAAGGCGGTCATCCTCGCCAGTTTCGTTCCAGTGAATTCGAGGAACGGAAGCGCGGCTGGTAGCGCTGCGAATGCCCCATCGTCGAGGCGGGTACGCCCAACGAAAAGTTCCTTCGCCAGAGCACCAACAAATGGGAGTGGGATGACGCGCGCGCCATTGCCGGCGCCATCGGGGCAGCGGGACCTTGGGAAGGCGAAGTTGCTTCCTCTGCTCTGCCACCCGAACCGCTTCCGAAGTCGACACTCAATCGGTTTCCCGTCGCGCAAGCCACCAAATCCTTTCTCGACGAGATGCAGGAGACGGCCGCTTTCGCCACTCACAAGAAATATCGCATGCTGATGGCGCGGCTCAACCGTTTCTCCGAGGATCGAGGCTACGTGATGATCGACCATTGGGAGCCGCTCGATGTGCGCCAGTTCCGGTCCACCTGGCCGGTCAGCCCGCAGACCGCTGTTCGCAGAATGGCGATGCTCAAGCCGTTCTTCGAATACTGCGTCAGCAACAAATGATGGATGGAGACCAACCCGGCGCGCGCCTCCAAGAACCCGAAGGGCCGCGAGATGGCTAACCGCGGCAACGAGCAGAAGTTTCCCTTCACCGACGACGAGATCAAACGCATGTACGAGGCTTGCCAGGATTATGGCGGGACTTATCGCCACAAATGGGACAGCGAAGACATGGCGGATTTCATCCCGCTGTCGATCGACACAGGCCTCCGCATTTCTGACGTGGCGCTGTTTCACATCGTTCGGATGCAGCCGAGCAGTGAAATCCGGGTACGGACCGCCAAGGCCAGCACGCATGTTTACACCTGGGCGCCGCAGTGGCTACAAGACCGTATTCGTGAACGCGCCGCGTCGTTTGGGAAGCTCGCGGTCCGTGGAAGGTGAAGCCGACACCGCACCGTTTCCGTCACTCATTTGCTCGGATACTCTTGCAAAAGCCAGGCGCGACGGTGTGAGATGTCGCGGAACTGCCTGGGAACACCGAAGAGATGGTCATTCTCAACCGCGTTCAAGATGTTATCGGAGGCGTCCGGTTATACCTATTTATGACGGTCTGGCTCCAAGTTTTCACTGGCTTATATCAGTGCAGGTAACGCGCTTTTGACCTTCACCCTCGGCGGGACAGCCGGAACACAGCCGCTCTACCTTGCTGTCGGGAACTGATCCTGTCTCTTCGGTTGATCTCAGTTCCAACATCGAACCCGATGCAGCACTCGCAGGCGATGCCTCCTCTGTCGCCGGTCAGACGGCTGCGCTAACGCCCTTATTTAATTCCCCGAAGGTCTCTCGGCGTGATCGATCACGATGGTATCGAACGGCGCCATCGCCGATTCCAGTTTGAGGCCGAGTTGTTCCTGGAGGGCCGCGAAAATAGACGGACCGGCGACCGCGGCATCCGGCTCGCTCGCAACATTCTCTCCAACAAACTCCAGCGCGAAATCGTAGTTGGCGGCGAGTCCGGTCTTATCGAATACGGGGCGGCCCGCAGCCGGGCCGAGTGTTTCGACCAGGCGCTCCATTGTCATCTTGGTGGTCACGAGTTCGACGGCAAACTTGCCATGCGAGGACATAACGGAGGAGAACTTTGAGTCCGCCGGGCTCTCCTTCAGTTTTGCGCCGCCTTTGTTCACCACCAGATTGTAAATTGGCAGGTTCTTTTGCACATGGTGAACCTGTAGTTTGAATCGCTCGGCGAGTAGCGTCTGAAGCATCTGGCGAAAGACTTCCACGGATGGCGGCGGATCAACGGACTTGGCGACAACCTGGAATAGCTCGGCCTCCACTAGCTTGGCGTGGCTGCGATCCGCCCAAGGGGGTCCGCCGGAAAGCTGGATTTCGCGCAGGTTGTAGGCGAACGATACCAAATCGTCGAGTGAAGCATGTTCCGCGTTGAGCGTGTTTCCGCGAACCAGAACATACACTCCGCCTTGCCCTGTCCACGGTTGTGGTTTGACGGAAGCGACCTCAAACGTCGGCGCTTGAGCGAATGCGGTCGTGGTTACCAGGAGCAGCGCATAGGATTTGGGGCCCAAAACCCGGCGCCGCATTCGAGATTTCGAGGGTTCCTGAGCGGGCCGCGCCGCCGATGTGGAGCGACTTGATCCATCCCGCTTCCGCTTGGCCGCGGCAAGCTGATGACAGCGGATCGGGAACGGCGCGACGGCAGCGGCGCCCAGAAATGACCGCCAGGGTAAGCTGCGTGAGGTCATCGAATCCTCCTTTGCCCCGCAATTTTATCCAATCACGGCAGCCGGCGTTACCTGAGAGCTTCACCTGAGAGCTTCACGGCAGTTTCGTCATTCCGCACGCCGAGTGATGGCTGGCGCGACAAAATGCACTGCCGGAAAGCGGAACGATACGCGGCAATATCGCGTCCCGGCAGCAATGCTTACGCGCCAGACAGCTACCAACTTCCGATCTGGAAGAGAAGCAAGCCCCGTTGTGCTATGTTGTATCCCATGAAGTGGTGGACATCAGGTCCTTCTAGATGGGGAATGGCAATCGTCGGACGGATACTGCTTGCAGGCGCATTCGTTACGGCGTTTGCCGCAGATACGCCGCTGGTTGGAGCATGGCAGCTTGATTCTGAGCGGTCGTCGCAGGTCGCTCTGTACCTGTTCACGCCAACCCGCTACAGCATGGTATTGGCGGCAACCAATCGGCCGGATATCGCGGACACGAGCAAAGCAACTGCGGACGAGCTGCACGCCCTCTGAGGACCGCTAGTCGCCAATGCCGGAACGTACGAGATCTCGGGCGACTTGATCACGATTCACCCCCTGGTTGCCAAGATTCCCGTCGTGATGAAGCCCGGCGCAAACGAGGTTTATCAGTTCCGGATTGAAGGCAAGACGCTGACACTGAGGCAGGTGCGAAACGCGCGAAGCGTTGCCGTAGACTCAGCCGCGTTCAAGTTCGTTCGCGTTGAATAAATGCAGCCCAACGCCAGGCACTTGGAAAATGCCCGCCATCAGGATTGGCTCCTCGATCTCGGCGCATCCAGTTGGGTCGGGACCAGCAGTCTCGGCGAGAGCTTCTACGTGGGCTTGCCGTATTTGAGCGAGCGTGGTGTTGGGCGATCCCTTGTGCTCGCTGGGAAACCGTAGATGCGAGGATTTATGGCGCAGGCACGGGCCTCCGCAATTCGTCGAAGAAATTCAGAACCACGTTAACGTGAACGGAAGATTGCGCAGTCCAGCCAGCCGGAATCGGAAATATCGGGAGCCGTTTACCGTCGGGCGCCAGGTCCATCCCGAGATTGTAGCCCTGCAACCTCAACTGCTCCTGCGTCGTTTCTAACCAGGGCCGCGGTTTGCCAAACGCCGGGGTCTGTTCGCCAATCCGGCACGAAACAAGGTCAGGGGGCAGTTCATTTGAGGCCGCTTAAGACGAACGAAAACAGCGTATCTCCGGCTCCCGCCACCACAAATTGCTTCCCATCCAACAAATACGTGATGGGCCCGTTGCTCAGCCCACTGGTCAATCCGGCGTGCCAAAGAATCTTTCCGGTCGCCTGGTCGAAGGCGATGAGGTAGTTGCCGTTTCCTGTAAATAACAGATTTCCGGCAGTCGTCAGGATGCCCGCAGGGCCTCCGCCCGCGCGCCAGTCGTGCTTCCAGGCAAGCTTGCCCGTCTTGTAATCGATGGCGAGCAAAGCGGATATCCCTCCCCCTAAGCCGCTTTCCCGTCCCGCGAATCCTTGCGGGCGCGAGTCATCGTCAGTCAAATAAAACACGCTAAATGCCTCGTTCATGTTGACATAGAACAGGCCAGTCGCCGGACTGAAGCTCGGCGGAGGCCAGTTCGTAGCGCCGCTAGTGGGCGGCGAGACGATCACGCCGCCGGGCGTTGCTTCTTTCGCTGGATTGGGAATCGGTTGGCCCTTCGCATCTATGCCCAGCGACCAGTTCATGGTTTCGAGGAACGGAACGCTGAGGATATTTTTCCCGTTGGTGCGGTCCAGCAAAAAAAAGTAGCCGTTGCGATTTGCTTGCGCCAGTAGTTTGCGAGGCTGGCCGTTGATGTCGCCGTCGATCAGCACTGGTGTTTGCACGGCGTCCCAGTCGTGTGTATCGTGCGGGGAGGCTTGGAAGTACCATGCCATTTTGCCGGTATCGGGATTGAGTGCGACGATGGAACAGGTCCACAGGTTGTCGCCTTTGCGGCTCTTTCCGGAGTAGACGGGGTCGGGATCGCCGGTGCCGACGTAGTAAAGGTTCAACTCCGGATCATAGGCGCCGGAGATCCAGGGATGGCCTCCGCCGGATGCCGCCGCGTATTCATCGGGCCAGGTTTCGATGCCGGGTTGCCCTTTGACCGGCGTGGTTCTCCACTTCCACTGCAACGCGCCGGTTTCCGGATCGTGCGCTTCGACAAAAGCGGAGATGCCGAGGGAATCGCCTCCGGAGCCGATGAGAACGTGGTTCTTGACGATGACCGGCGCGCCTGTCGCAATGAAGTATTGTTTCGCGTCAGAGATTTTGACGATCCATCGCTGCTTGCCAGTGACAGCGTCGAGAGAAACCAGATAATCGTCGATGGTGAGGAAGAACAGCCAGTGTTGATACAGGCCGACGCCGCGATTGCCGGTGCGCGGCATATCGCCCTTGGATTCGCGATAGTAACGCCACAACTCACGGCCTGTTCGCGCCTCGATCGCCCAAACATTATCGAGCGAGCTTAGATACAGAACGCCATCGGAGAGTAACGGCGTAGCGGATATTCTGACGCCGTGGCCAGCGGCGCCGTTAGTGACGCGAGTGCTCCATGCCAGCGATAGTTCCTGGACGTTTTTTGTGTTGAGGAGCGTAAGAGGACTGAAGCGGCGCCCCGAGTAATCGCCGTTGTATGTGAGCCATGAATCGACCGGCGGCCCCTCCTGACCGCAGGCTAACATGGCGACAAAAATCGTAATCAGACTGATCTTCATTTGATCGTCGCCAGATAAGCGGTGACGTTATGGATGTCGTCGTCGGTCAGACGGGGGTAGAGATCGAAATGCGGTTGCAGGGGATCGTGAATTTCCACTCGCGGAACATCGTTGTCGATGGAGAAAGATCGATCGGCGCCGGAGGAATCGCGTAGGGTGACGTTAAATTCGTCCAGATGTATCAGGATTCCGGAAATAGCGGGACCCGATGGAGGCGTGACTGTTACCGAGCGGATCGTGCGGGAAGCTGCGGCGCCTCGGCGGCGGAGTGGATTGAGCCAGAGACTTTGCAACACCGGAGGATCGTATTTCTCGCCGATTCCGGAAAGGTCGCCGGTGATCGAATGGCAGGAGCTGCATTTTCCCGCGCCTTGGAAGAACCGCTCGCCCTTTTTGGGGTCGCCTGTGAGGATGTTGAGAAACTCATAGGTTCCGCGGTTGGCCGCTTTGTAAACCTGGACGTGCAGCCACGCTGCGATATCGGCGATTTGAACGTCATTCAGACGCGGGCCTTGCAAAGGGTGGCCCGCACGCAGCACCGGCCCGATCTCTTCGCCTTTTTCGTCGTCGCGGACCAGTGCGGAACGGATCAGATCGGTTTGCCCGTTGATGCCCTTTGCGGCGGGACCGTGGCAGGCCGCACAATTTTTCGAAAAGGTCACAGCGCCGCGCTCCACGGCTTCCTGCGGCTGCTTGGCGCCTTCGAGGGCGGCATAGTTCACGTCCTGCCCAGAGACGGGCACAGACACGGGCAAGGCGACGAGAAGCGCGATGGCCAAACACTTCACTGGTTTCTCTCAAGCAAACGGTAGCCGATAGGAACGACTCCGTCCGGCGTCGAAACGTGATAATTCGTGGCGAAAAACTGTTCCATCTCCGGGAAGCGAAGTTTGGTACGGTCACTGGAAGGCCAATTCTTCAAGATAAAAGCTTCCGTGAAGTCATGCCAGACGATCCAGTGCGGAGGACGCGTCTTCAACTCCGTCAAAGCGGAATGCACATCGCTCGGTCCCATCATACCGGGTTGAAGCCAGGCGTAGCGGGTGGGGTTGTTTGCTCCGAGGACGAAATAAAGGGACGGCAGATAAGGATACACGAAGAGACTCTCGCCTGGTTTGATGGCTGTCAGCAGATCGTTCAACTGGACGTACTGCCTTCTCGAAACGCGAAGCACGCCGGCTGGCGTTTCGATTGGCTTGAGCGGCTCTTGCGGCCATGCTGCGAACAACCCGGCCCCTGCGATCAGGAATGCTCCTGCCGCGAGCCAGGAATGAGCGCGCCGGGGAAGCAGGCAAGCCAGCGCGCAAGTACAGAGGGCCCAGAAAAACGCGCTTCCAAACAAAAGCTGCGCGGCGCCAAAACGCGGGTAGCAGGCGAGAAGCGAACCGACGGAAACGACGGTCAGCAATCCTAGGAGTTTCCTTGCCGAGCGGTTCGATCGCGAGAAAACCAGTGCACAACCGAGCATTGCGAGCGGCGGCAGCAGGACGGGTAGAATCGAGTCGGAGAAATGGACGATTGCGGCTAACGTGGCGCCCGGGCGCCAGAAACTTCGGAACGTTCCCGCCAGCGCCCCATATGCGATTCGATTCGCGCCGGCGTAATTCGATGCATCCCAACCGAGCGTGCGCAGCATGATGCCGAATGCGCCTTCATGAAGCAGCACGCCCGTTGCCGCGAACGAAGGGAGGCAGATTCCCGCTGCGAACCGCCAGAATCCCAGCTTCGATTTTGCGCCCAGCGCAATCCAGAGCGCTAGCGCGGCCGCAACCATGAGCAAGGGCGGCGTGATCCAGGCCGCGATGCCGGCGCACACGCCTGCGATCAAGTAATGCGGACCTGTGGGTGATTTTGAAACATAGGCGGACCAAACGAAGATCAGCGCGAGGAGGGCAAAGGTATTGCTATCCCAACGGTGCGTGATGTAGAGCGGATAAAGCGAGGTGAGCAGCATGACTAGGAATAGCAATGCGGAGGCAATGGCGAAGGCCGCGCCGGCGAAGCGGCCGGCCAGCCAGGAAATGGCCGCGCACATGGAAGCAAGTTCACAACAGAGAACGAAGCGTGCGGAGGCCAGGGCCGCGCCAAAAAAATGAAAGACGCCGCCGTAAAACCAAAACGTTCCGGGGCCTGTGAGAACGAAAAAATCCCGATAGGGAACCTGGCCGCTCGCGATGCGCCGCGCGCCTTCTAAGTAAATTCCTTCGTCGATGGAGAGATAAAACCAGTGGCCAAAACGCAGCCAGAGCAGCGGCAAAGCCACGATGAATACCAGGGGAGGGGCAGTTCGATTCAGTGCCGCGGCTCGGCTGGCTCTCAAGGGAGGATCAGCCTTCTGGAGCGTGGTCACTCCCCGCTAGATGCCTTCTTGAAGTTCAAAGTGGCAACACGGCCGAGCCTTTCCTGTTCCACGACGAAATTCATGGTGTCGCCCGAAAGGGTCCCTTTGTAAGTAATTTCCGTTACTTGGCCTTCTTCGGCCTGGCTGTCATAACCGCCCAGGCCGAGAGGATCCACACCGGAGTTGAGCACCACGTAGAAAGTCAGGTCCAATTTATCGCCATCAGCTCTTGCTTCGGCGATACGCAGGGTTCCGAGAGCGCTTTTTACGGTACCAGTCACTTTGCCATCGATCATTTTTAAGGTTAACGTCTGCAGCGGTTTTGCGGATTTCCAGACGCCATCCAAATCGGCGGCGAAGGACGCCAAGGAAGCGAAGGCGGTTAGCGCTACCAACAGAAGGGCTCGTTTCACAGTTGCTCCTGAGTTTGAAGACAGTACTTCTGCTGTAATTATAAACGATTCAACAAGCGGAGCGGAATGCGGATTGGCCTGCGCTGTTGACCCGTTTAGAGCGCAATTGATATGCTTCAGGACATGAAGCGCCGCCGATTTTTGCAGACCATTGCGGCCGCACCGTCGGCTCCCGCGGTTCTGGCGGCTCAGCAAACTGCCCCCCCGCCTGCTCCGGCGCCGGTGAAGATCCTTGCAACCGGACGAGGCGACGTGGTGGCGGAACCTGTGCCTCGCTTTTTCACGCATGTTCAGTTTGAGGCGCTGCGAAAGCTCAGCGATTTGCTGGTCCCTGCGGGAAACGGCGCCCCGGGCGCGCTCGATGCGGGAGTGCCGCAGTTCATCGATTTCCTGATCGGGCAATCCCCGGCGGACCGGAAACAACTCTACCGGTCGGGTCTGGATTTATTGAATGAGCATGCCGCGAAGCAGTTCAGCAAGCCGTTTGGAGCGCTGGATGCCAAAGAAGCGAATTCAATCCTCCGGCCGCTGATGGTTCCGGTGCCTTGGGCTTACGATCCTCCGAAGGATCTGGGCAGCCACTTCGCAACGACGGCGCACGAGGATATCCGGACGGCCACTCGCAACTCCCGCGAATGGGCGGAAGCATCAAAAGCAGCGGGGCGGCGTATTGCCGGGCCCCAGCTGTACTGGGACGAGATCGACCCAATTTACAAAGGCTAACCATTGGCGAAACAGGAATTCGACGTTCTGATCATTGGTTCCGGCCATTCCGGCGGCATGGCCGCGAATATTCTGGCGCAGAAAGGTCTCTCCTGCCTGATGCTGAATGCGGGTCCGGAGGCGGATCTGGCAAAGGACCGGGTGTTGAAAGCCCCGTGGGATTTGCCTTACCGCGGTTTTGTGCAGCCGGGTCGATTGCCGCACGTGTTTCAGGCGACTGCTTTCAACGCGAATGTATGGGTGGATGAGAAAGAGGTACCGTACACGCACGATCCGGCGAAGCCGTACAACTGGGTCCGGGTGCGGTTACTGGGAGGGCGGTCGCTACTGTGGGGACGGCAATCGTTCCGGTTGAGCGATTTCGAATTCAAAGCGGCGGAGATCGACGGCATAGGCGACAACTGGCCGATCAGCCTGGCCGATCTTGACCCGTATTATTCGCGCGTCGAGGCGATTTTCCGCGTGTCGGGACGCAAAGAGGGTTGGCCGCAATTTCCCGACGGAAATTTTCTGGACGCCGATTACGGGCCAGACTCCGACAGCATCAAGAATATTACGGAACTGGGCAAGCCGCGAGGTATTCTCTTTTCGAAGATCAGGGCCTCCAACGGCCGCAACGGATTGGCTAGTTCGATCAACCTGCTGTTGCCCGATGCGCTTGCGACGGGGAAATTGCAGATCGTTCCCAATGCGATTGCGCGGGAATTGACGGTGGATAAGAACACCGGTCTGGCGAACGGCGCGTACTTCATAGATCGCCATTCGCGTGAAGAAATGCACGTCAAGGCGCGGACGGTGGTGCTGGCGGCGGGGACGCTGGAAAGCACGCGGCTGCTGTTGAACTCCGGTCTTGCGAATTCGAGCGGCGTGCTGGGCCGTTATTTGCAGGATCAGATTTACGGTGTGTCGGTGGCGGCGTCCGTGCCGGAGGCGTGCGACGGGAAAGCTCCGGAAACGTTGATGGGTGGAACGGCGCTGGCGCCACGCTTCCGCAACTTAAAGAAGGGCGAGAAGAACAACTTCATCAAGGGCTACAGCATGCTGATCGCCAGCGGCGGAGCGGCGAGTCCGAGCTTTTTCGCCGAGTACGGGGAAGAGCTGCAAAAGAAAATCGACCACTATGCCGGATCCGTTGTGACGGCGTCGATTTACGGGGAGCGCGTGCCGCGGTACGAGAATCACGTCAGCATCGATAAGACGGTGAAGGATGAGTGGGGGATTCCGGTGCTCCACATCGATGTTCGCGATAGCGCCAATGAGTACAACATGGCGAAGGACGCCGTCGATACCGCCGAGTCTTTATTCAAAGAAGCCGGTTGGGACATACTTTCCAAGACGGACAAATTTTATCCGCCGGGCTACAGCATCCATGAAGTGGGGACGTGCCGCATGGGCGATAATCCCAAAACCAGTGTGCTGAATAAATGGAATCAGAGCCACGATATCGAGAATCTGTTTGTGGTGGATGGCGGGGCGTTCGTGACGTGCGGGTGGCAAAACTCGTCGTTGACGATTCTTTCTCTGTCGATGCGCGCATCCGAGTACCTTGCGGAACAGATGAAGCAGCGAGCCTGGTAACAGGCATCGCCCATTAGAACTCGATGCGATCTTTTTTTGCTTCGAGGATGGCGGCGTCTATCCCAGCGACCTTTTTCACGGCGTCAAGATCCTTGAAGCTGCCGTTTTTCTCGCGGTATTGAACGATAGCTTCCGCCTGTGCGCCGGTGATCTCCAGCGCCTTTTCGAGCGCGGCGGCGGTCGCTTTGTTTATGTTGACCTTGGTGGAGGACAGACCCAGATTCGCGCTCAAATACTGAAGGACCGCGGCGAAATCCGCGTCGCTGATGTCGACGCCTTTTTCGGTGGTCATCGCAGTAACTGTGTGTTCCCACTCGGGCTTGCTTTTGCGGGCGCCAGCGAACATTTCGGCGCCATGGCAGCCGGTGCAGACGCGCACAGTGGTCGCTTTACCGGTTCCGTCAGGTAAACCTTTCTGAGCGAAAGCGGATGCGGCGGAGATCGCAATGAGCAAGGCTACCGTTCGAGGCATGAAAGACTCAGTTTATCTCTGGAGACGCGCGCAGAACAAGCAGCTGAGCGACAGGCCGGGAGTCCTATCGCACATAGCGGGCTCTGGCCTCTTCGAGGCGGGTGACGCGGAGCAGGGCGAGTTGGATTTCATCGCGTGAATAAACAAAGCCGCCGTGCAGGTCCGCGGCGCCGAAGTGGAGCGCTGGTTCGAAGCTGTTGCCGCCGCCGAGCGAGAGTTGGGTCAGGTACATGGCATCTTCCTTGGCCTGGTTGTACGCGGTTTTGCGCTCCAGTTGGATGGCTTTGAGGGTATTAGCGGTCTTTTCGGCAGTGCGCTGGATACGTTGAGCGTATAGTGCCATGCGCTGGAGGCCGGTGTCTTTGTTGCTCCAGGCCAGGGCCTGCGCGGTGATGGGGTCGAGGTCTTTGTAGTCGTCTTGTTTGAGGACTTGGATGAAGAGGGCGTTTTCCAACTTATGGGCGCGCTGGAGCCGCCAGTAGGATTCGGCCAGGGTGCGAACAAGGTCCTCTTCGGGTTGGTTGGCGGGGGAGTAGGCCTTACGGTAGCTTTCGAGATGGGCGGCGAAGGCGGTTTCCTCGCCCGGGAGGACAACGTGAGCTGGCTTGGACGAGGCCAAGCCGTGATCGAGAGCGTTAGCTGAGACTGTTTGCTTACCGGCGAGTGAGGACGGACCGGTGGAGAACTTGGAGTTAGCGATGGAGGCTGCGGCTTGAGCTGGTGTAGACATTGGGGTTCCTTTTCTGATTCGAATCTAGCAGGCGAGGGAACGCGGATTGAGGTGAGCGGTTGGGACGTGAGTTGACTAAGTGATGTGGATGGAGGCCTTGCGTGGGGAAAAATATATTCGGAAAGTCTGTGACCGGGTTTTGGGGCAGGTAGAAGCTGCGACGCTTCCCAACATAAAAACGATTGACAAGTAGAAAAAACGTATCTAAAGTAGAAAACATGAGCTCGAAATTTAAGGGGCCCGAACTACTAGTTATGGATGAATTCTGGAAGCGCGGACGCCTGTCCATCCGCGAAATTCAGGAATCGTTTCCGGAGGCAGACCGGCCACCGTACACGAGCATTCAGTCGATCGTCTACCGGCTGGAAGAACAGGGCGCGGTACGCCGCGTCAGAAAGATCGGGAACGCCCACATCTTTGAGGCAGTCACCTCGCGCCAGGAGGCGGGAGGCCGCGCCATCGAGGATCTTATGCGTTTCTTTGGAGGCCGTACTCTAACCGTCATGGCCCAACTGGTCGAATCGGGAAATTTGACCCGCGATGATATCCGTGAAACTGAGAAGTTGATATGCGACCTCGAACGGCGAGAGAAGGGAGACAAACAGGCATGAACGAAATCCTGAATCATCTTTTGCAATCAACGCTGTTTGCCGCCGCGGTCGGCGCGGCAAATACGACCCTACGCCGGAATTCTCCACGGCTTCGTTATTGGCTATGGCTTGCCGCGTCGGCAAAATTTCTGGTCCCTTTCTCGCTCTTGGTCTCGACGGGCGCAAGAATACAATTCCCGCCTGACTCTCCTTCGCTCCACGCCGTCACAGTCCAGCAGATCTCGACGTACTTCGCGCCGTTCCCAGCGTTTTCCACCCCCGCTCCAGCCACGGCGACGTTTCGACTGCCACAGACACTCGCCGCGATATGGGTCGCAGGAGCGCTGTTCCTTGTATTTCGCTGGTTCCGCCGATGGCGTATGATCCATTCGGCTGTCCGGCGCGCAACGCATCTCCCGCTTGGGATTTCCGTTCCCGCGCGTTCATCGGCCTCGATGACGGAGCCAGGAGTCTTCGGCGTTTTTATGCCGGTACTACTGCTGCCGGAGGGTATCGCGGATACCCTGACGCCGGAACAATTCGACGCAATCCTGGCCCACGAGCTACGTCACATCCGTTATCGCGATAATCTGACCGCCGCCCTGCACATGTGGGTCGAGACGCTGTTCTGGTTCCACCCGCTGGTCTGGTGGATCGGGGCGCAGCTGATGGCAGAGCGCGAACGCGATTGCGACGAAGCCGTTCTCATGCAGGGCAGTCAGCCAGGAGACTATGCGCGCGGAATCGTGCATGTATGCGAGGCGTATCTGGAATCTCCGCTGGCGTGCGCCTCGGGAATCGGCGGCTCCGATCTGAAGAAACGAATTCGCGAGATCATGACATGGCGCAGGTCGCTGCCCGTCACGCTACGCGCAAAAGCGCTGCTCGCCGCCGCAACGTTCGCGGCAGTATCGATTCCCTTTGCGATCGGAATTCTGCGCGCACAGACTTTACCACCCGCTCCTGCCTACACGTACGAAGCAGTCTCCGTTCACAAGTCAGAGTCGGAGTGCCCGCCATGCGGAATTGAGTCAGGCCCACAGGGTGGTTTGCGTACGACGAATACGCCAGTAATGCTGTTGCTGACGTTTGCTTACGGCGTTCGCGACTACCAGTTCTCCGGTGCACCCAGATGGGTGTCGTCGGACCACTATGACATCGTCTTCACACCCGATAAGGCCGAGGCGCCACTCGGTCCCGATCCAACGCTGGATGCCGGGGTGGCCGCGCAAAGCCGCAATAAGCAGCGTCTTCAAGCCGTGCTGCGCGATCGTTTTGGTCTGGTATTACGTGCGGAAACCCATGAGCTGCCCATCTATCTGCTGACTCAGGCGAAGAGTGGCCTAAAACTGACCGTTCATCCAGAGGGCAAACCGGGACACTACATCCGTGCGACCGACGGCGGATATCCCCGACACATCGAAGCAGTTGGCATATCGATTAAGACGCTGGCAGACAACCTGTCCAACACTGTCGGTCGCCCCGTCACCGATGGGAGCGGCCTCACGGGCCAATATGACTTCAAGCTCGACTGGACTCCGGATCCCGGTTCCTCGCCCAACCAGCCGGACGACATCGGCCCATCTATTTTCGCCGCGCTCACCGATCAGCTTGGCTTACGTCTCCAATCGACGAAGGGTCCCGTGCAGGTGTATGTAATCGAGAAGATCGAACATCCGAGCGAGAACTGAGTAACCATGAACCAGATATTCAATCATGCTTTGGCAGTCCACGATGTTGCGGCCGTGCTCCGACTGAACAGTGTTGGTTCTAGGCCCCCAAAATGGTTAAGGGCCGCGGCGAGACGCAAAAAGGCCCGGATGTGATCGAAACTCATCCGGGCGCGATCGATTGGTTTGGGTTCAAGCCTGGACCGAATGGAATTCCCAGCCCTTGCGGAAGATGGGCTTCAGCAACTTGTTCGCTTCCACGTTGTTGGTGATCCGCATCTTTTCCGGATCGTATTCGAGTTTGCCTTCGTGCCTCAGGGCGATGACTCCGAGCAGCATCCACTCGACGAATGGCGCCGACACGTCAAAGTTGGAGCAGGCCGGGTCGCCGCCTTTCGCCGCACGGATGAAATCGCGCATATGGCCGGGCGACCGGGTGAGCAGCGGCGGAGGCATCTTGTAGTCCTTCATCTTTTCGACCGGCAGCAGCCGGGTCACTTCGCCATAAGTACCCGTGGTCAGCATTCCCTTATCGCCGATGAAGAGACTTCCATCCGGAGTCGGGAAGCGAAGGTCAGCCCCGGGAGCGCGCAAAGCTTCGAACTGTTCCTCGTTGAAAACGCGACCCGGCGAGTGAAAGTCGAATCCTGCGGGAGCTCCGCCGCGACCGCCACCGGCTCGTCCTCCAGCGCCATTGCCGCCTCCCGCACGCTGAATCGACGGTGGATCGCCAAGCCATTCTCCTTCAGGCACGCCATCAATCTTAGGACTCTCCTTGAGGCCATCGTGCCAGAAGATCTTTAGGGCAGGCATATCACCGTAGGCGGCGAAATCGAAACGAATCACCGATGCCTTGGGGAACATGAAGGGGCTAACGCCTTCCTTCTGGATACACTCCACGCCAATCACTTTACGCTTGGAAAGATGCAACGCCATGTTCGGAGCGCCCAAAATGTGACACGCCATGTCGCCGAGAGCGCCGCATCCGAAGTCGTAAAAGCCGCGCCAGCTGAAGGGCTGATAGAAGAAGCCACCCCAGCGGTCCGGTTCCGTCCTACCGCCAGCAGTGAAGGGACGCTTTTCGGCGACGCCGAGCCACAGATCCCAATCGAGCGTTGCCGGAACGGGTTCTTCCGGGGGGATCTCCGTCAGGCCTTGGGGCCACAAAGGGCGATCGCTCCACGCATGGACTTCACTGACGTTTCCGATGGCGCCGTCCCAGATCATCTCGGCGCACTGACGAGTACCTTCATTCGAATAACCCTGGTTACCCATTTGCGTGGCGACCTTATATTTAGCCGCGGCGGCGCGCAGTTGCCGTGCTTCCCAGATGGTGCGGACCAGCGGTTTCTGGACATAGACGTGGATGCCTCGCTCCATGCACCACATGGCCGCCGTGGCGTGCATATGATCCGGTATGGCGACAATGCACGCGTCGATATTCTTCGCTTCCTTATCAAGCATGATGCGGAAATCGCGATACTTGGGAGCGTTCGGGAAGTTGGTAAAGGTCTGCGCAGCGCGACGGTCGTCAACGTCGGTAAGGGCGATAATGTTTTCGGTGGGAGCGGCCGCACCGATGTTGGAGGCGGCTTGTCCGCCGGACCCAATGGAGGCGAAATTCAGTTTTTCGTTGGGGGATTTGTAGCCGGCGGCTTTCAGCGACACTGGCTTGGGATCAGCAGCGAGGCCTACCTGTTGGGCAGCGCCCGCTAGTAAGCTTCCATAGAAAAAGTAACGTCTTGAAATTGCCACTAGAGTTCTCCTCGGTCCAAATTGGCCGACGATCCAGTTTACAACTTTTTGCTCGGTTATTATTCGCCATTGGGGCGTGGGGTCGTGGGGAGATCGAAACCCGGAAGTGCGGAACACAGGCACAGCCCGCCCGCACGACTCGGTGACGAACAGGCGTCGCATGCGCACCCTCCAGAAACGGCATGTAGAAAACGATAGGAGGAAGTTGGTGGGACGATGGGGTTCCAACCTGGGTAGCGCACCGGCACTGGTTGACAATGCGGGGTAAGTGTTTGAGTTTACGTGCGCGCGATGCGGCCGTCAGGCAACTAGAGGCAACACATTTCACCGCCAGGTGAGCGCAAACTTAGCGCGACAGCGCAATCGGGCATTCAGCCCGACAAGGCGAGTTTCGGTCACGCTTCGTTGATAACCGAGGGCTGCTCCTAGCGCAATTGGAGCCCAACGAGAGCAAACGCTCCGAACCCACGACGTCAAGCTTGGGGCGGAAGGTGCTGACGTCCGGGATTGAAGGCCGGTGTAGACTGATACCGAGATGACATCAGGGAGGTCCTGTCCTGTCCACTTGTAGTTGTCGCGAAGGTATTCGCCCTCGCTTTCGTGGTGGTGAATCGTGCGCGACCAGGTGATTTCTTGTTTGCCGTAGCGGTTTTCGCAGGCCTCATATATGGCGCGCAATTCTTCATCCGTGAATGGCTGTTTCTGCTCATTGCGCCTTTCGGCGGCGTCGCGGCCACGCAGGTTCTTAACCAGCCGGGCCGGGTTGCGCGTGATCCATTCGCTGCACAAGCAGAACTCGAAAAATGCCTTGATGGTACTCATGTTTTTCATCGCCGTCTGCGGGCTGACGGGCCATGATGATCGGAGTTCGCGCAAGTCTGTTGGCGTCCACCGATCCAGCATGACGTAACCCCGGCTATTGCCGAACGCTTTGAACTTGGCGAGTTGGATCCGGTAATTCTTCTGGGTGTTCGGCGCCGCATGTTCCTGTAATTCGGCGGTGTAGGATTTGATGGCGCGTTCGATGGCGATGCGCTCTTCTGAAGCGGGAACTGGGGCCGCAGCGGCTGCAGGTTGGGGCTTTGCCACCCACGAACCAGCGGCGTCCCATTGGTGTGCTACAGCCTTCGCTTCAGCCCAGTCTGACGTTCCGGTGTACTTGCGCTTGTAGTCGCCTTGCAGTGTTCCAGAAGCGAATATATAGCAAGCACACTTGCGCCAGGTCTTCTTGCGCTCCTCGAATTCCCCAGAGCGGGAATCGAAAGGATGTCCTCCCTCGCAGTCGGGCCGGTGGCGGCGATAAAGATTCATCGGCATACCGGGAATGTACACGCCATCGCCCCGGATCGCCCTGAATTTTTATATCTCGCCAGTAACTCGCTGATTCTATTATGGCGGAGAGACAGGGATTCGAACTCGCGGCGGCCTCCGCCACTCTGCAACATGCAGAGTATACGTTGCCAGCGACGCCAAAATTGCCACCGTCGCCGTAGACCATTGCACGCTATTGCACGCTGGCGATAGGGATTCGATTACGGGGACAGGCTGTCCCGTCCAAACCTGTTCCGTGGGCAGCCGGAAGTTGAAGCTTCCGACGGTGGCGATATGCGTGGGGAGACCTGTTATCTGCCAAAACGCAACGATGTGGCGTGGGGCCGTATTCCGGCGGCTCGTGGCTGGCAACGCGGGTCTCCACTGCACTTCTGTCTTGCTTCAGGTCGAGACGCTGCATCCCGCGGAACCAGACTATTCCGGCGTTCAGCTATTTACTATTTATTCCTGTCGGGCGAGTACCCCCGCCGACCTCAGTGACGATTGCAGCTTCCGGCTTGGGTGTCGGCTGCCTCAGCAACCAAGCCAGAGTGAACATTTTGGGAGGGGTTATTCGATCTACGTTCCAGCGTCTGCGGGGGAGCGCTTACCGAAATCCGCGTCTCGAGCCCAGAATCCAACTTAGGGGGGCAATGATTCTCGGAATTCTCTGCAGGGCACGAAAGCGCGGGCCTTATCGCATTCTCAGGTTTTTGACCATCGGCCGTTGCGATCTGATTCAGTTCTCCTAACACCTCCCCCGTCTCGTTGTATGGTAGTCGATTCTGCCTTGGGGCTCACGGGAGCATCACGAAGAGTTTACGCAACTACGGTTGAACTCGCGTTGAGGGAGCGATGTACCGGCCGGGCCGAAAGCCCGCTTCGTTGCGATATGCCGCGATGGTGGCTTCGTGCACTTGAGAGGCAGCAGCAGGCCGGGCCCACAACCGTAATTTTCGCGGCATTCTCGGAAATCTTGGCGGCGGGGTTGGTGGGCCGGCCATTCTTTCTGAAGGGGGCAACCAATCTCGAAGTTTCCGCACCTGGGAACGCCAGTCGTGATCCCGAATCCTCGAATTCTCACGCGTTCAACAAGGCGAACACGCCGAGCAGCTATTATCGGGAAGCGTTAGCCGGAAAGATTTGGACGGTGCAGATCCGTCGTACGATTAACGCCAAAGCAATCTTCGCGGCGGGCGCGCGAGCTTCCGTGATGAGTGGGCATCAACCCATGGCTGCCACCCGTTCATGCCAATCTCGGGACGGGGGTCTCTGGCATCGGTACGATGGGGCTCCTGACGGTGGGGCGATCTTGTGGACTGCAGCGCAACGCCGCAACGATACAGAACAGGAAGGAATCTCACGAAACAATGCAAGGGGGGCAAACATTCTCGGAATTTCTTTCGGCCGCGTCGGGCACGAACCTGTGGCCATGAAGGCGAACTTGCTCGAGGTTTCCCACGAGGTCGTCGCTTAGACCGGGATGGCAACCGCGGCATTCCCCATAGACATCCGTATCCCCCAAAGAACTTCACCAACAGCCAAGGGGGCAAACATTCTCGGAATTCCTAGCGGTGGTGGCGGTCGGCGCGATCATTTCATTTGAAGTGGGGGGCAATAATTCTCGGACTTTCCGCACCATGCCAACCTCGCTACCAACATGGAAGCCGCGGAGTCTCCCGCTTGCCCCATCCCTCTCGAAGGCGGTGAAGCCTCCACCTTTAAACGTGGCGGCACCGACTGCTGAACAGGAAGGAAACAAGGACGGTATCCGTAGGATCGAGCAAAACCGATCAGACGGGGCGGCTCCGACTGCTGAAGAGGAAGGAAACAAGGCCAGGGGGTAAAGATTCTCGGAATTACCACCAGTCAGTCGACTTTTCCCAGCAGCCCACCGACGACGTCCAGCCTGGGGAATTAACCGGCGTTTGTAAATAAAAGGCTTATGCGTCCAGGGCGTTGATACTTGGCAACGTAACCCACTTGGTACAATTCAAGCAGAGTCGAGTGCAATGAACCAGCCATCAACACTTCAACCCGCGAGTGCGCCACCACCGCCCCCGATGGGCTCCATCGATACCGCTACGGCGTTGCTCGGCTCGAAGCCTTCGCCTCGACAACACCTGATCGCTACCTTCCGCTTTCAGGCGAGGCGCTTCGATTATCCGCAGAGCTTTGGGCAAAGGCGCGACAGCAGGGGTGACCGACAGCCGATGCCAAAGATCTCGACATCGATGTAATCCTCGCTGCCCAAGCGCTCTCTTTTGGGCCCGCACCATCTGACGTGGTGGTTGCCACTAGCAATTCCAAACATCTTTCGCAGTTCAACACCGCCCAGAACTGGAGCGAGATCCTGCCGTAACCGGTGGTGTTGCTCCTGCGCCCCCCTAGGAGGCAACGATCCTCGGAATTTCCGAGCCGTGCCGACTCGCTATCGGCGTGGAAGCCCGCGGAGTCTCTTGCTTATTCCCATCCCCTGGAAGGCGGCGAAACCTCCGTCGTGAAACGTGGCGGTACCCGCTACAGAATCGCAAGGAATCTAACGAATAAACGCCGGGGGGCAAAGATTCTCGGAATTTCTGGCGAGGGTGTGCAGACATTGGTAAGACGCTAGAATCTCCGCCATCCTGTTCGCCCTTAAGACTCCGATCCGGTGAGACTTCGACTTGCCGCCGAACGCTCAGAGTAGCGCACATCTTAACGCTAACCGTCGAGCTAAACCCTGCTGCTGAGCAACACCGGGGTATTAGATTGGATCACCGACCAGCTTCCCCGCCGGCGGCACCGGATTGAACGGGTCGTGACCCCAGCCCGCCGTTACAGCCCGTCACATGCGGTTGCGAGAGACGCACCAACCGTTCACGCTCGCGAAATTCCGAGAATCATTGCCCCCCATTTGAGCAGGACTTCCAAGCAGAAAAAATCGGCGAGCGAAATCCCGAATACGGTTCGCCGCCGCCACATCGCCATTATGTGGGCCAGGGAGCAACGATTCTCGGAATTACCACCAGTCAGTCGACAGTTCCCAGCAGCCTGCCGACGACGGCCAGCTTGGGAAATCAACCGGCGTTTGTCAATAAAAGACTTATGCGTCCAAGGCGTTGATACAAGGCAACCTAATTCACTGATTCCTCGTGGCCGTCCTTCAAAATCCGCCGTTAATGGAATAATTGCTTTCATGAAGTGCCGCTGACAAGAGTCGAGGTTCTCCAGAGCACCCGGCTTTTTCTTACAATCGATGATGGCGCGGGCGAACAAATGGTCGCGGATAGTATCCGTGGAGATGGGCAAATCGCTCGCCTTCGGCGTGATGTCCACCTTGGCGGCTCCAGCGAGCGCTTCGATGGAAAGTATGGCACGTGCCGAAGCTGGACCTATTGGCGCGGCTGCAAGGACTGTTGGAACAGAAGCAACTGCGAATCGCGCGGCGGATGCGGGAGAGCGGGACGCTGGTGCGGGAGTTGATATTGATAGACATGCGGAGTACGCGGCGAGCGAGCGGTTGCGAGTGGGAGCGGATGGCGCGGGGGAGCAAGACGACCTGGCGCTGGCGGTTGCGCTGCCGGTGTGGATGGGCCGGAAGGGCAGAATTGGGGAACAGAGGAAGAGGCTGCCGGGGATTTAGGGCGGTCTTTTGAGGGGCCGTAACGGGTGAACGCCGGCGCTGAGACGCTGAGGCCTTCGGCTGCGGGCGGTAGATACGATTTACGCTCTCCAGCGCTTTTCCCTTTCCTCGGGCGCCGCTGGGTTCCTGGTCACATGGCCCGACGACACAGCGGTTATAAAAAAATCCGTGTTCCTCGTCTTGTATCTGCGGTATTTTGTTTACCGCCGATACAAGACGAGGAACACGGATTCGCGCCTAACGGCGCGGCTTTCGGACGGTGGCCGCACGACGCTTGCCCGCGCTTCAATGGGGCCGGGACTAACTGATCCCGGAAATGTCGATGGGTATCTTTGGCGGCAAGCGCTCCGCGAAGCTTCAATGGGGCCGGGACTAACTGATCCCGGAAATGAAACTCCATTCGCAGTAGCAGAAGCGGATATCCCCGCTTCAATGGGGCCGGGACTAACTGATCCCGGAAATAAAATCTCCGCCCGCTGCGTGAATGGGCAGTTTGTCGCTTCAATGGGGCCGGGACTAACTGATCCCGGAAATATCTTGCGTAGCGAGTTTACCGGCATCGCTAGCGACGCTTCAATGGGGCCGGGACTAACTGATCCCGGAAATTAGTATCGTGAAGTACAGCGGCCTCGTGGTCTTCGAGCTTCAATGGGGCCGGGACTAACTGATCCCGGAAATAACAGTCCC
>JBEKNN010000133.1:0-24665 GCA_049522755.1 Bryobacteraceae bacterium
GGCGGCCTCATGGTGCGCTTTGCGTGAACTGAGTTTCCAGCCAGGCGCGGGAATAACGGCCGCGGGGTCGTTATGCGCGAAGGCTCCCATGAACTCAAGGGCGCCCCAGCGCCGGGCATACTCTCTGACCATGGCTACGCTGTGAACCAGCGGCCCGGCGGCGCCGGTAAAGACGGGTATCTGCGGGCGGTGCAACAAGTCGAGGATGTGGATCATGTACTCGGCCCCCTGATCGGGCCAGACATTGCCGGGGACCACAGTGATGCCGGGTATCACGATCTGCTCCGGGCTGCGCATGAGCATGACGAGTGCTGCGCCATCGTCGCCAAAGAGGCCGGAATCGGTATCGAAGAGGACGGTTTCGCGTCCGGCGCACCATGCCGCGGGAAGAAGAAGAAATGCCCCCCAGAGTCGCAGCATGGGTCGCTCTATAGGTTCTGAAACAGCCTTTCTACGGTGATTGAGAAGCCTGGCAAAAGATCTGTTTCAATGGCATCCGGGCCGCGAAGAACGCGGGCCGTCCGAAGGGTGTATATCGCAACCTCGCGAGCTTCCGGCGAGATTAACCAAACTTCGAGCGTTCCGGCGCGCAGATATCGGTCCCGCTTCCGCATGAGACCTTCGTAGGTATCGGACTCAGAGGCTATCTCCACGGCGAGATCGGGAACGAAGCGCTGCACGCGCCTTTTCATATTCAGCAGCGGCTTCTTGGCCGGACCGAAGAAGCTGACGTCGGGGCCGTGGGCGTCGCCTTCGAATTCGTACTCCTGTTCGCTTATTACCATTCCCACGCTGTGGACGGCGACAAAGGGTCTCCCTATTTCGATAAGGTAATCGCGCAGCAAATTGTGCACCGGCGCATTTCCAGACACGTCAACCAACTCTCCATCGACCAATTCATGCCCCTTCGCGATCTCCGCCGGGAGCCGCTCAAAATCGTCAATCGTGAGCAGTGTCGTTGTGGCCGCCATTCCTTTATTCTAGTCTCATGCACAAGATCCGATGGGGCGTCTTAGGCGCCGCCAAAATAGCCACTGTCAAAGTCATTCCCGCGATGCAAAAAAGCGAGCTGTGCGAAATCGCCGCGATCGCATCGCGCGAAAAGGTCAAGGCGGAAGCCGCGGCTCGAGAGCTCGGCATCGCCCGCGCCTATGGCTCGTATGAGGAACTGCTCGCCGACCCCGACATCGACGCCATTTATAATCCGCTGCCCAATCATTTGCACATTCCGTGGTCCATCCGTGCGGCCGAGGCGGGCAAGCACGTACTTTGCGAGAAGCCCATCGGGTTGAACGCGGCCGAGGCGCGCGCGTTGATCGCGGCGCGCGACCGCACGGGCGTGACCATTGGCGAGGCGTTCATGATTCAAACGCACCCGCAGTGGGTTCGCACCGTGCAACTGGCGCGCAGCGGGCGCATCGGCGCCATGCGCGGCGCGGTGGGCACGTTCGGCTATTCGAACCGCGACCCACGCAACGTGCGAAACGTGAAGGATTGGGGCGGGGGCGGGCTGATGGACATCGGTTGCTATCCCATCAAAGCGTCCCGCATGGTGTTCGGCGAAGAGCCGGTAAGCGTTGCAGGGGTGATGGTGCGCGATTCCGATTTCGGAACCGACATTCTCACGTCGGCGGTGCTGGAGTTCCCGTCGGGCCATTGCGTGTTCACCTGCGGCACGCAGATTGTGCCCTGCCAGAGCATGCAGTTTCTGGGGACGAAGGGCCGCATCGAAATGGAGATTCCGTATAATGCGCCGCCGGGCAGACCGGCGCGAATCCGTATCGACGATGGGTCGGACATCACCGGGGTGAACGTGGTTACAGAGGAATTCGCGCCGTGCGACCAGTACACGGTTCAAGGCGACGCGTTTGCCCGCGCGATTCTGGACGGCGGCCAACCGCCCGTGCCGCTCGAAGATTCGCTGCGGAATATGGCGGTGATCGACGCGGTGTTGCGTTCGGTGGAAAGCGGCAAGCGCGAGACGCTGTAAAGCCACTCTACCCTGGCGGCGGGTTGGTGAAGCCAGTCACCGAATTGATTCGTCCATCCGGATGGAACACGAAGACGCTCGTTCCGGTCATCCTCTCTTTCCCGTCGCTGCCGGCCGCAATCCAATCGGCCAGCACCGTGCCCTGGCAGTGCCGGACGTCGCCTTTCCGCTGCAGGCCGATGCCCGGCATAAACCGCTGCGCCGCGCCAATGTGAGCCGTCAGATCATCCAGGCCGTCGAGCAGGCTGTAGCGGTCGCGGAAGCGGATTCGAGGAGTCACAACTCTGGCGAGCGTTTCCTGACGCGCTCGATCGTCTGCAATCACCCACGCGGCGTACCAGACATCCACCGCGCTCGCCGCGTCCGCGTATACTTCGTTTGCGATCACATTGCCGAACAGCGAAAGCTGGAAGCGCCACCCTTGCACGTGCTCATCGCGCGGACCGGCTTCGGAGAATTCGTGCAGCAGATGGAGCCGGGTTCCGGCCTCGTCCGGATCGAGGTGAATGGTTACGCGCGAGCTTCCGGGCGGTATCGGCTTGCCGCTCGCGAAGCCATAGGTGAATGCGATCCGTTCGGCATCGCGCACCTCCAATACCTCACCCATAGCTTCGATTCCATTCGGATGGCGGATGTACACCTTGCCTCCCGGCTTCGCGTCGATGGTGGAGCCGGCGCCCCACCAACTCGCCCATCGCGCGCTGTCGGTAAAGAATCGAAAAACTGTCTCGGGTTTGGCTTTGATCACAACGGTTCGGTTCAGGTGGTATGGTAAGTCCGTCATAAGTCCTCACTGATCTCATTTCTCGCTGCGATCTCATTTCTTGTCACCGCGCCGGCGCGGCTTCACGCGCGGTTTGGGGCACGGCCTGGGACCACGGCGCGTCTCCTCCAATTCAGCGGCCAATTTGAGTTTCCATAAGGCGTCGTCCCACATGCGCTCAAGAATCTCCGCGGCCGGTCCGAGCGCTTCGCGGCGAGCCCGATAGTACCGGTTTCGACGCTCTGCGCGCGCCTCTACCAAGCCGGCCTTCACCAGCGACCCTAGCTGAAGGGATACCGCTCCGAAAGTGACGTCCGGCATGGCCCGATGGATTGCTCCCGCTGTCTGCTCTTCGTGCCAAACCAGGCGCAGAATCTCTCGGCGGCGAGGCGAGGCGATCGCTTCGAGAACCGCGGATTCCATGGAATGTATTTTAGTTTTAACTAAACTAATTGTCAATAGGCGAAGCTCTTTTTCGCCTGAAAAATAACGGCGGACCGCCCAGTCCGTTGCGCGCCGTCGTACGCGCTATTCATCCTCCGCGACCGGCCGCGATGAATCCGCGTCACTCCTTCCGGGCCGGGGCCGCCATTCTGTACGCTTTGTCTAAAGTGACGAGCGCTTCGCCGATGTCACGATCGTTTTCCAACTCGAAGAACTTCCACTTCCCGGGCTCTTTACTTTGCACTCCGTAAGGCAGCTTGTATGCGATCGCCTTGGCGCTTTCCAGAGCGCGTTTATCCGGAAGCATCGCGAATATTACAGCTCCCCGATAGAAGGCATGCAGGCCAAACATGGGGCGCATGCTTACGCCGGGCCAACGCGAAAGCTCTTCAGCCAGCAGAGTGGATCTGTGCCTCATTTCTTCAGAAGGAGGTACGAGTCTCGGCCGCTTTCCTCTGTTCGCTCCAGACGTGGCCATTTGGACCTATTATGGATCGTGCCACAGTTCTGGCCAGTGAGCGGAGTGACGACGGCGATTGGCCAACACTCGCTGAACGCCGGCGCGACAGGCCAGGAGGCCTGTCCTACAAAGCTACCGCGCGACGTAGAGTTCCAGATCTTGTTGAAGGTCCTTGGCCTCTTCGATCTTCACCGTGATCGGCCTAGCCAACTCCATCTCGGCCAAATCGGGCGATTGGTATTCGAACGTCCCCAGAACACGGTATTGTCCGGGAGCCAGACCGGTGAACTGATACTGGCCGCGCGTATCGGTGCGGGCAATGCGAACCGGAGTCAGTCGCTTTGCCGGGTCCAGATCGTACGGCTCCAGAAACACCGGAACGCCAGCCACAAACTGTGAGGACAAGTTGACCGTGCCATGAACCGCGCCAGGACTCGCTGACAGGGTGAACTTGATTGGCAGAGTCATTGACCCGGACTCTCCACTGGCGAGCACGATTTCATTCCACCCATCCGCGCGCGCCGCCGCGGGCGTATTGCGCGCCATGAAGCCGACGGCGTAGTACGCCGGATTCGGGGCAACGGCGAACTCCCATCGTCCGGGCGCAAGCTGCACGCCCCGGCCGGTCACATCGATGTTCTCCGTCGCCCCCGGACCCGATAACTCCTTGCGGCGCGCCAGCACTTGCAGCTTCGAGTTATCCACGCGGCCGCCCTTGTTGTCCTCGAAAGCGACCGACACGCTGGGCAATTGCGTGCCGCTAATGCGGAGGTCGGTCAGGTCGCGATCCAGGTCGAATGGTAGATATCCAGCATATTGCCCGCGGGGGGCCGGTGCGGAGATATTGAGCTCGTATTTGCCGGGGGCCTGCGGATTGAATTGGAAATGGCCTGTGCGGGAATCCGCTGTGACAGTCTCCACCCCCATGTCGGATACCAGAGTCACAGTGATCGGCGTGGGCATGACAGGAACGTAAGCCGTGCCGGATAACTGGAACAAGCGACCCGGCAGGGGACGGATGACAATGTCCTCAGTCTCTTGGTCGAGCATGGCTTCGACCTGCCGCGCCTGCTCCACCACCATCACGTCTTTGTAGAATGTGGGCACGTATCCGCCGTCTTCATAGGCTTTGGAAGCCGTGCGGACCAGGTACGCGCCCGGTTCGAGAAGGCCGAAGCGGAACATGCCGCGGTCGTCCGACGAGATGCGGTTCACCAGCACCGGAGGCCGGGTATTGCGGAAAACCACGACGTCATGCTCCGCCAAACCGATGTCGTTTTCGTCCACGATCTTGCCCGCAATGGCCCCCAGTCGCGGCAGGCGGATTTCGATCTGGATCTTTTGCGGCTCTTCCAAAACCACGGGCAATCCCGCCGATTTCCACTGTTTTTGCCCGTATTGGGTGGTGGCGAACGCGCGGCGGGAAGCGGTCACAATGTACGCGCCAGCCGCCAACCCTTGCATCTCGAAGGCGCCATAGACATTGGTGCGGACGGATTTCGCCGATCCAGCAGTGCCCGCGACAGGACTCGCCACTACCAGAGTCCGCGCCAGCGGACGGCCGGTTTGCGCCTCCACTACAGTGCCCTGAACGATGGCGGCATGGAGCGTGCCCACCCATCCCCACACCAGAATCGGCAACAGCATCCGCATACGGTTCTTGACGTGATGACGCAGGAAAGCGCCAAGGAGTGCAGAGAGATTTGGCCGGCGCGGGTACGCTGGCGTCTCATCGATTACCTGGCAGTCTATAGAGGCCGAAATCCGATACCTTCAATTTTTCCATCCGGCGTCAGCCCGATGCGGAACTCTGTCAAGCCATCTTGAAACTTGACTTCGTAAATGTCGAAACCGCCCGGGCCGACTCCCTTGAAGGTTACCGACTGGACTGCGCCGAGCTGGTCGATGTTCGCCTTCAGATTCGGTAACTGTTGACGAGTCACATCGGCAAATGCCGGACTCATTTGGGAATAATCTGGTTGGCCCAGCCGCAGCTCCTCGATTGCGCGCCGCAACACAGCCTCGCTTCCCGGAGCCGGCTTTTGTTCCTTGTATCTCTTGGCGACCGCCTCGGCCTTAGCCGCGGCTTCATCTGTCATCCGCTTCGCCACGGCATCGTCTAAACGTTTTGCCGAATGATCCATCCCGTTCTGGTGAAGGGTAAGCTGCGTCGCTCTGCCTTGCGAATCGACATCGAAAGTGATCTGGGCATCGACTACCTTCAAGAAAAACTCCCGCTCGCTCTTGGAGAATAACGGGAATTTCGGCTGCCCTGTAAGTTGTACGAAAAGCTGGTCCCCTTCCCTTGTGACAGTGAATAGCATATTGGAATCCTGGTAAACGCCGGCATAAGTGGCCAGGATCTTGGTATCCACCCGGGTAACAATGTGCTCCACAGGTTGAAAGTCAGGCCAGCCATACTCATACGCCACGCTACGCAGGATCTCGGATGCCAACTGGCCGCCGTTATCCCCGTTTGTCATGATCGCGACGCCATCCCCGTCGTTGTAGGCCACTAAGTCGCACTTATAGCCTTCGTTGGACCCCCCGTGCGTAAAGTAAAGATGCTTCTCGCTTCCGCCAACCTGCGGCCCCAGTCCCTGATGATTCAGACCGGGAGTAAGCATCTGGCGAACCATTGCCGCCGAGAGTACGCGGTTCGAATTCCCCGACAACGACTTTTGTACTTCGATAGCGTAACGAGCGAGATCCGAGGGCGTGGTCCACAGACCAGCCGGGGCCATTTCGGGATACACGTGCGGTCCGCCGGGGACAGGCTGCCCATCGGGCCGATAGGGTGTTGCAACTTCTGCAAGCCTGTTCTTCGGCAACGGTTGCTCGTAAGTACTCCTGGTCATACCGATGGGCTCGAGCACGGTATCGCGCATCAGCTTGGGGAACGGCACGCCCGTGACATCCTGCAACAACTGCTGCGCCACCACGTAGCCGCCGCCGGAGTATCGCCAGATGGTTCCGGGCTCCGTGTCCACACGGATTGGAGCGCTATTGGCAGGTTTTTCGCCGTTCAATACCTGCACGAGTGTTGGCAGCGCAGCGTCGGAGGCATAACCCGCGAATCCATGCACCGTCAAGCCGGCAGTGTGTGTCAGCAACTCCCGGATTGTCACCTTGGTTTTCCCGGTAAAGCTGTTAGCTGGTAACTTCCAGGTCTTGAGGTACTCGTTTACGTCAGTGTCGAGGCTGAGCTTTCCCGACTGCACCAGGCGCAGCACCGCCATTGCCGCGACCGGTTTGCTAATAGATGCCGCTTGGAAAAGAGTATCGGGCGTCACAGGTGAACCCCCGATGCTGGTAACGCCAAAGCCGCGCGCCCATTCGATTTTGCCGTCGTGGATGACAGCGATACTGGCGCCGGGGACATGCAGGGCTGCCATGCGCTCGGACAATTTCGTAGTCGGGACGGGTTCGCCCTTAACCAACGTCGCAGGCGGCATCTTATCCTGTATGCGCTGGATCCGTTCTGCCAGAACCGAAGGCGACTGAGCGGCCAATGCACCGACAAAAAGTGAGCAACTTATCGCGGCGGTTAGCCGGCGAATCAAGGTCGAGGTGGACATAACTGCGTGCCTCCCTGGCGTGCGTTGTTAGTTAGCGTATCACAGGCATCCGCACTCGAAATCGTTGGCACAATAGAGATGCCACTCGTTAGGTGGGGTGATCACAACGACGCCGCAGAATCTACCCACGCTTCCCAAGCGATCCGAGCAACGGACGTGTGAGAATCATGGCTCTCATTATTAAAGGTAGGGTATGCTTCAGCTTGCCCGGTGCAGGTTATGAACGTCGCGGCTCCAATCGAAACCGGGACGGGGGCGGGATCAGGGAGTAGGCAATTGGAAAGCCCCACGGAGCCGCTGCCAGGTGGTAGCTACGTCTTCCGGCAGAATCCTGGTCTCCGCCACGGCCGTCATGAAGTTGGCGTCGCCCGTCCAGCGCGGCAGAATGTGCAAGTGGAGGTGGTCCGCCACGCCCGCGCCGGCGCTCTTACCTATATTGATACCCATATTCAGCCCGTCGGGACTGTACAGCGCGCGGATGCGTTTCTCACAATCGCGCGCCAGAAGAATCATCTCGGCGAGCGTCTCGCCGGGCAGATCCACCAACGACGGCGCATGCTGGTAGGGAACCACCATCACATGCCCGCTGGTGTAGGGGAACCGGTTGACGATGACGAAGTTTCGCTCGGCGCGATGGACCACCAGCGCATCGCTGTCGTTGGGGCACGCGACCGCGGCGCAGAACACGCACTCCGTCCCCTCGCCCGGTTCACGATGCTCAGTGATGTAACGGTACCGCCAGGGCGTCCAAAGGTAATCCATGTTGTCCGCGAGCTTCGTGCCGCTACCTGACGAATGCGTCTTGTAGGCCGCCATCCACCGGCACCACCTGCCCGGTCACTTTGGACGACCGCTCCGATGCCAGATAGAATACCGCCTCCGCCTGATCTTCCGGCGTAATCGCCGATTTCGTCAGCGTCCGCTTGGCGTAGAACTCGGCCAGCTTGTGGCGCAATGAGTCCGTGCCCTCCTGCTCTTCGAATTTGATGTCGTACTTCACCAGCGAGGCGATCACACGGTCGCGCGGGAACATAGTCGATCCCGCCACTACCGTAGCCGGCGCCAGCGCATTCACGCGCACCAGCGGCGCCAGTTCCACCGCCAGCCCGCGCGTCAAATGGTTCGCCGCCGCCTTCGATGAGTCATACGCCAGTGAGCCCTTCTTTGAGACGAAGGCGTTCACACTGGTGGTCAGCACCATGCTGCCGCGCAGTCCCTGCCGCGCCCACAGCGCGCGCGATTCGTCGCCTACCAGGTAGAGACCCATCACGTTCACATCGAATGTGGTCTTCCATTGTTCGTCGGTGACATGGCCCTCGCGGTCGGGCGCGATGAAGACTCCCGCCGTCACAATAATATGGTCGATGCCGCCGTATGCCAGAACAGTCTGTTGCAACATCGCGCGAACGCTGGCGCGGTCCGTAACATTCACTTGCAGCGCCACGGCCGGTCCGCAGCCGGAGATGCCCGTGCCGGCGACGCCGATTCCCATCCCATAGATCGCCGTCAGCTCCTTCGCCGTGACTTCGGCCGCCTCCAGGCTGAGGTCCGCACAAACTACGTGTGCGCCCTCCTTGGCCAACCGGTGCGCCACCGCTTTGCCGATGCCGTTGCCCGCGCCCACCACCAGCGCCACATTACGCGCCATCTCTTTTTCCGCCGGCATGCGTTTCAATTTGGCCTCTTCCAGCAGCCAGTATTCGATGTCGAATGCCTCCTGCTGCGGCAGCGCGATGTATTCGTCGATAGCCTCCGCGCCGCGCATCACTTCCACGGCGCAGTTGTAGAACTCCGCCGTGACTCGCGATTCGCTCTTGTCTTTGCCCCACGTGATCATGCCGATTCCCGGAATCAGCATCACCGTCGGATTGGGGTCGCGCATGGCCGGCGAATTAGGTCTCTTGCAGGCTTGGTAGTAAGTCGCATAATCCTTGCGGTATTGCTCCAGACCCGCGGTCAACTTGGCTTTGAGCGCTTCCACATCTTCTGTCTGCGGATTCCACGCCACATACAGCGGCTTGATCTTGGTGCGCAGGAAATGATCGGGACAAGATGTGCCTAACTCGGCCAGGCGCGGCGCGTCGTGGCTGTTGACGAAGCGCAGGATGGTGGGGTCGGATTGCACCGTACCGATGAACCGCTTCGCACGCGATACCTGGCCGGACACTTGGCCGCGAAGCCACGGCAGAATCTCGAATAGGATCTTATCTCGTTCGCCCTCAGCCAGTGTCTGGTACTTCGCGCCGCCGAATGTCTTCGCACCCTTATCGCGCTGCTCGATGTAAGTGGCTGCCTGCTCGATCAACCGCAGCGTCAGGTCGTAGCATTCCTTGTTGCCGTCGGCCCAGTTAATCACTCCGTGCTGGCCCATCACGATGCCCTTCAGCCTGGGGTTCGCCTTGGCTACGCGCTCCAGTTCCAGGCCCAGCTCAAAGCCGGGACGCAGCCACGGCGTCCACGAAACCTCCTCGCCGAAAATTTCCCGCGTAAGCTGCTCGGAGCGCCGCGATGCGGCCACCGAAATCACCGAGTTAGGATGCATGTGGTCCACATGCTTCGCCGGCAGGAACGAATGCAGCGGCGTATCGATGGACGAGGCGCGCGGGTTCAGGTTGAACGTGCAATGCGGATACAGGCCCACCATGCGGTCTTCGGCTGGCGTCTTCGGTCCGCGCGGCTCGGCGGCCGCATAGATAGGTTGCAGGCTGAGCAGCTTCTCCTGATAGAGCGAAGCGAAGTTGCCCACATTGCTGGTGCGTAAGTCGCCACCCGACCCTTTCACCCACAACACTTCCACGGTTTGTCCGGTAAGTGGGTCGCGCTCCTCGATCTTGGCGGATGTGTTGCCGCCGCCGGTGTTAGTAATGCGTTGGTCCGACCCTAATAGGTTGGAGCGGTAGACGAGCTGCTCGGCCGGAGAAAGCTTCGCCGCCTTAGCGTCGTCCCACAGATAGTTGACATGCTTGAGTGCCGTGCTGGTTGCTGACATGCTCGTTACTGACATAGATAACCTTTCAATTATGGTTTTCGAGGCCCGTCACGCCGGAGCTATCTTTCACAGTCACGCGGCTGCCGTCGAGCGCCTTGATAATGGCGCCGCTGAAGCTCCAATTCTGCGCGTTCTGAATGCTGCCGGCGGTCTTAGCCTCGATGTTGATGTTCTTGAATGCGAAATCCTTAAGCGGCGCTTCGGGATAGGCGCTCACTGTAAACGCCTGTTGCGCACCGGTGGCCCGCATGTCGGAAATGTGGACGTCGCGGAAGTGCGGCATTCCCTGCTCGGGTGAAACCGGAGCGAGTAAGACGCGCCAGTAATCGGGAACCACCTTCACGCCTTCGGGCAGCTTGGCATAACTGTAACTCGGGTTCCAATTCATGGTGATGCTGATGGGTCTCGGAACGCCCTGCATCTCTACGTTGCGTATGCGAATATTCTGTACGGTTCCGCCGCGAGTGTTAGCCGATTTGAACAGGATTCCGGCCGGAACGCCGGCCATCACCGTCAGGCGGTCCACTTCCACATCGCGGATGCCGCCCGATGTCTCGCTGCCGATAGTGACGCCGGCTGCGCCGCCGCGCACCGTGTTGTGGCGGATGCGGATCTTCTCCGACGGGCGATTCACGCGCAACCCGTCGGCGTCGCGCCCCGCCTTGAGGCAAATGGCATCGTCGTTACACTCGATATCGGCGTCTTCCACAATCACATTCGCCGAGGAATCGATGTCGATGCCGTCCGTCGACGGCCCCTTGCCGCCCGCGCCGGCGACGTTGTTGCGGATGGTGGTTCCTTCCACGTTGACGTCCTGCGAATAGCAGATATGCACCGTCCAGAATCCCGAGCGCTTGAGCGTGAGCCCTTGCAGGCGCACGTTTGACGATTTGTAGATCTGAATCAGCCGCGGCCGCTGGCAATCGTAATCCACCGCCCACCGCAGGCCCTTCGGCTCGTATTCGTCTTTGCGCATCTGCCAATATTTGTCCCACCATACTTTGCCGTCGCCGTCGATCGAGCCTTTGCCTGAGATCTGCACGTTCGATTGCTCGTACACATTGATCAGCGCGGCCGGCCACTTCATTTCGATTCCCGCCACGCGCGTTGGCATGATGGGGTACGCGGAAATCTCATGGACGCCGCGAATCTCCACGCCTTCATCGAGCAGCAGTTGCATGCCGGTTTTGAGGAATAGGGAGCCGCTGAGATAGACGCCCGGCTTGAAGACAACGGCGCCGCCCGGTTTCGCGGCCGCGGCTGCATCGATAGCCTTCTGTATGGCAACGGTGTCGACGGTCTGCCCGTCGCCCTTGGCGCCATAGTTGGCGACGGGGAAGTCCGCAGCGGAGGCGGCCACAGCCATGAGTAAAGCCAGAATCACGTAGTGAAGGCTACCTGCTCTTCTCATTTGCTCACTACTTCGATGGTAACTGAACCCGTGGCCGATCAGACGGATGACGCGGAAACCGCATCTTCTGTTCGCCCCAAGTGTATCAGGCGTGGTTTCGCCATCACAGCACAAAAATGGCACGCGCCAGAAGTTATACGCAGCGAAACACGATGACCGAATGACGGCGTACTCTAACCATCCCCGGCGGTGCGAGTTCCAGCATAAGTCAATGAAATAATGACTCGAGAAGCTGGAGGCGCTGTGTCTGACTTGGTTTGACATGACAAAACGAATGCTTCGGCGCAAAATGGAATTTTCGGCCTACGCGGAGGCCCGAAGGCTACTGCCCGTGTACGGCATTCAGCCAGGAGATGCTATCGCGTTCCGGTCGAGGAGGGCTTCACCTAATGGCGGCGCGCTTCGGCTCTTTCCGTACTGCGCCAAATGGTATGATTCGGTGATCCCACGTAGCTTAGGGCCTCATTCATGAATTCAAAAGCAAGTTTCGACGCGTCCCGCGTCCTTCCATGGTTGCTGATCTTGTTCGCGGGCAGCGGCTGTTCCGCGCTGATCTACGAAATCGTCTGGTATCAACTGCTGCAGCTGGTGATCGGCTCCACGGCCATTTCGCTCGGGTTTCTGCTGGCCACCTTCATGGGCGGTCTGTGCATCGGCAGCCTGTCTCTGCCGCGATATCTCGCCAAACGCAAGCCTATGCACCCGTTGCGCGCGTACGGCATGATCGAGATGGGTATTGGCGTCTTCGGGGTTCTGGAGCTGCTGGTGATGCCGCTGGTGGATACCATCTACGCATCCGCCGTAGCGCACGGCATGCCGTCGATTCTGTTTCGCGGGGTCATCTGCGCCATCTGCCTGCTGCCGCCGACTATCCTTATGGGCGCATCGCTGCCGGCCATCGCGCAGTGGATCAAATCGACTCCGCGCGGTGTTTCGTGGCTGGGTCTTCTCTACGGCGGCAATATCGCCGGCGCCGTGTTCGGATGTCTGCTGGCCGGCTTCTTCCTGCTGCGCGTAACCGATATGGTGACCACCACGCTGGTGGCAGCCAGCATCAATGTAGTGGTGGCCATGTTCAGCGTGTCGCTCTCAAAGCGCACGCCGGCCCATGCGGAGGCCATGGAACCGCTGGACGAGCCGAAGCGCGCGCCGGCCCGTGGAAACTTGTGGCCGGTCTACCTGACCATCGCGCTTTCCGGCGCCACGGCCCTGGGCGCGGAAGTGGTTTGGACCCGGCTGCTGGGGCTGATGCTGGGCGCGACGGTGTATACGTTTTCCATCATCCTGGCGATATTCCTGATCGGGCTCGGGGTCGGAAGTTGGGTGGGAGCGATTGCGGCGCGCGGCGCCAAACCGGCGGCGGCGCTCGGCTGGTGCCAGCTTTTTCTAGTGGCGGCGACCGCGTGGACGGCTTATATGATCGCGAAATCCGTCCCTTGGTGGCCGGTCAACCCGCTGCTTTCCACCGACCCCTGGTACACGTTTCAGATCGACATGGTGCGCGTGATCTGGGCCATTCTGCCGCCCACGCTGCTGTGGGGCGCAAGTTTCCCGCTGGCGATGGCGGCCGCGGCGGGTCCGGAGGACGATTCGGCCGGCCTGGTCGGGCGTATCTATGCGGCCAACACGTTTGGCGCAATACTGGGCGCGCTGGTCTTCACTATGATTCTCATTCCGTGGATCGGCACGGATGGCGCCGAGCAGACGCTGATCGTGCTGGCGGCCATCGCCGGTCTGGTGGTTCTCGGGCCGCTGGTGTGGCGCGCACGCACTGCCATCGGCGCCATCGCGCTGTTGGCATCCATGGTGGTGGCGGCCTATCTGGCTTCGCGAGTCCACCCCGTTCCCCCGGAATTGATCGCTTACGGGCGCCGCATGTTGACGTCGGTGGGACGCTCGAAGATTCTGTATGTGGGTGAGGGCATCAATTCGTCGATCGCCATTTCGCGCTGGGACGATGGCGCCGTCCAGTTCCACGTGAGCGGCAAGGTGGAGGCGTCCACCGAATCGTACGACATGCGCCTGCAGCGGCTGCTGGGCCATATGCCGGCGCTGTTCCATCCGGACCCGAAGTCGGTGCTGATTGTGGGCTTCGGCGCGGGCGTCACGGCCGGCTCGTTCGTGGTGCATCCCACCATCCAGCGCATCGCCATCTGTGAGATGGAGCCTCTAATCCCGCCCATCGCCACGCAGTATTTCGGCCAGCAAAATTATTTCGTGAAGGACGACCCGCGCACGCAAATCTACTATGACGACGCGCGCCACTTCGTGCTGACCACGCCGGAGAAGTTCGACATCATCACGTCGGACCCCATCCATCCGTGGGTGAAGGGCAGCGCCACGTTGTACTCCAAGGAGTATTTCGAGCTGGTGAAAGAGCACCTGAACGCGGGCGGAGTGGTGACGCAATGGGTGCCGCTTTACGAAAGCAACGCGGAGACCGTGAAGAGTGAGATCGCGACATTCTTCGAAGTGTTTCCCGGCGGGTCGGTGTGGGCCAATGAGCTGAGCGGCAGCGGATACGACGTATTCCTGTTCGGCCAGAAAGACCCGGCGCCGGTGAATATCGACAAGATCCAGGAGCGCCTTAACAGCCCCGCCTATGCGCGCGTGGTGCAGTCGCTGCGCGATGTAGGGTTGGGGAACGCGGTGGCCATGATGAGCGTCTACTCGGGGCAGGATTCCGATCTGAAACCCTGGTTGCAAGGCGCCGAGATCAATGGCGATTGGAACCTGCGCCTGCAATACCTGGCCGGCCTTGCCGTCAACAACAGCCGGGAAGGCCAGATTTACAGCGAGATACTGACTTACCGGCGGTTTCCGGCGAATTTGATTACCGGGTCGGATCAGATGCTGCAGCAACTGGCGGCGGCGATTCAGGCAGGCGGGCAATAGGGGGCCGCCTCTAAGATCGCGCCGTCTTCCTTGACGACCGTTTCCGCGCCATCTTCGCCGCCTCCGCCCGGCGGAAGCAGTTCGCCGCATGATCGTTGACCATCCCCACCGCCTGCATCCACGCGTAGACAATCACCGGCCCGACGAATTTGTATCCGCGCTTCTTCAGCGCCGCCGAGATCTCATGCGACAACGGCGTACTGGCTGGAACGGTGACCCCGTCGCCCTGAATCGGACTTCCGCCCGCCATCCCCCAAACAAACGCGGCGAAATCCTCGCCGGCCGCTTGCATCGCCAAATAAGCACGGGCGCCGCCGATAGTGGCCTCGATCTTGGCGCGCGACCGAATAATGCCGGCGTCCGCCATCAGCCGCCGGATATCGGCCGCATTGAATTTCGCCACCGTCTCCGGTTCGAACCCCCGGAAAGCCGCGCGAAAGCTTTCCCGCCGCCCCAGGATGGTGCGCCAGGATAGCCCGGCCTGGAATCCTTCGAGCATCAGCATTTCCCACAGCGCGCGGCTATCGTGCACAGGCCTGCCCCACTCCCAATCGTGATAGGCCGCCATCAACGGATCGCCCTCGGCCCAGAGGCAGCGGGAAAGGTTGCTCATCGGGGTATTTTCTCATTGATCGGTGGTTCTTTGATATTGGTCAATCCTAAGGCTGCGGCGTGAAACGCGAAGCACAAGTGGTCGTCTCAATATCCTTTAGAGAAGCGCCTGGAATCTCGACGCCCGTGTCGGAACGTGCCAGGCCAGCACGCCCACCTGCTCACTCCACATCCACCCAAGCCCGCTTTCTCCAGGATTCCAGCCCCTTCTCCGCAAGCTGCACCCCCTTCGCGCCTTCCATCAAATCCCACGGAAACGGCTCGCCCTTCACCACGTGCCGCAGAAACAGCTCCCACTGCCGCTTGAACGCATTATCCATCGGCATCTGCTCCGGCATCTTCTGCCACTGGTCGAAAAAGTCAAACGGATTTTCAACATCCGGATTCCACGTCGGCCGCGGCGTCCCGCCATACGGCTGCATCCAGCAATCCCGCAAACCCGCCAGCGCCGACCCCTTCGTGCCATCCACCTGGATGGTCAACAGATCGTCGCGCCGCACGCGCACGCACCATGACGAGTTGAAGTGCGCAATCACGCCGCCTTCCAGCTCAAACGTCGCATAGGCGGCATCGTCGGCCGTGCAATCGTACGGCTTGCCCGCTTCATCCCAGCGCCGAGGAACGTGCGTCGCGCCCAGACAACTCACCGCGCGCACGCGCCCGAACAGGTTGTCCAGCACGTAGCGCCAGTGACACAGCATATCGATGATGATGCCGCCGCCCGCTTCCTTGCGGTAGTTCCACGACGGGCGCTGGCCGGGCACCGTATCACCCTCGAAGACCCAATAGCCGAACTCGCCGCGCACCGAAAGAATCTCGCCGAAAAATCCCTGGTCGCGCAGCGTCTTGAGCTTGAGCAGGCCGGGCAGCCACAGCTTGTCCTGCACCACGCCGTGCTTCACGCCCGCGGCTTTCGCGGCCGCGTAGAGGCTCAGCGCCACATCGTAGGTAGCGGCCGTCGGCTTCTCGCAATAAACGTGTTTGCCGGCTTCGATAGCTTCCAGCACGCACGCGGCGCGACGGTCGGTGGTCTGCGCGTCGAAGTAAATCGAATAGGCCGCGTCCTTCAGTGCGCTGGCGAGGTCGGTGGTCCATGGAATGCCGCCGCACTCCTTCGATATGGCCTCCAGCTTCGCCTCGTTCCGCCCCACCAGCAGCGGCCGCGGCATGATCGCTTCGCCATCGGCGGTCTGCACGCCGCCCTGCTGCATTATGGCGTGGACCGACCGGCGCAGGTGCTGATTCAGCCCCATGCGCCCCGTGACGCCATTCATAATGATTCCGATCTCGTGAGTGACTCGCGAGCTCATTTCTGTTTCTCCGCAGGCTTCTCGGTAGGCTTCTCGGTACACTGCGGTCGCGCGCCTTCCGGAAGCGATGGAACGTCGATGCCGGCTTTGGGCAGCGTGCCTTCCAGCTCCTGACGCCAATGCGCCACGTCGCCGGCCGGTCCATAACAGTACACCATGCGGCACGCGGCGTCGCCAATGTTGGTGAGCTGGTGGAACACGCCCGAGGGTATGTAGACGGCCTGCCCGGAGTGCAGCACGGTGCGCTCTTCGCCCAGGCACATCTCGGCGGTTCCCTCGATCAGGAAGTAGATTTCCTCCTGCGCCTGATTGTGCCAGGGTACCTGGCCGCCGTTCGGTTCCAGCGTGACGTTGCCCATGGAAAAGTTCGACGCCTGGATGGGGCTCGCGCCTCCCACCAGGTTCTGCGTACGCCGCCGCGCCGGATACATGCGGCCGGCTATCTGCGCCAGATCGGCAATAATCATGAGGCCAGAATAGCGCGTCCGCGCAGGACGCTCGGTCGCCCTTGGCGCCAATGTGCGACAGACGCTTTCGTCTGTCAACCCGGCGGCCTCGGCGATTTTGCCCCAGATCGGTTCCGCGCCCGTCCGCGCAGTATGATTGGGAGATGAAGTTGGCTCCTTGCGTGGCGGCTGTTGTAGCTGTCGCGACGGGTGTCACAACCGCCGCCTTCGCCGCGGCCGGCCAGGACCCGATATTCCGCGCCGCCGTCTCGCTGGTGAAGGTGGACGCCGAAGTGGCCGGCAAGAACGGCGTTGTCGATGGCTTGCAGAAGCAGGATTTCGTCATCCTCGATAACGGCCAGCCGCAGACTTTGCGCTACTTCTCGCAGAACGAAGAACCGCTCGATGTCGTTCTGTTGTTCGACATCAGCGCCAGCATGGGCCCCAGCATCCGCAAGGTGGCCAATTCGGCGCAGCTTGCCATGTCCGAGTTGCGCCATGGCGACCGTGTAGCCGTGATGTCTTTCAATACCGGCGTGTGGCTTGAGGCCCCGTTCAACGAGGATCTGAACGCCGTCGCCAATCTTTTGTTGAGAGGCATCCGCAACACCCATTTCGGCGGCGGCACCTACATACTGGACGGCGTGGACGAAGCCGCCAAATACTTTCAGAGCCAGCCTGGAAACGAGCGCCGCCGCGCCGTGCTGGCCTTTACCGACGACGACGGCCACGGTTTCAAAAGCCCGAAATCGGTGACGCGCAACCTATGGGAAGCGGACGCGATCCTCAGCGGCCTGATCATCGGCACTCCGTCGGTTATCCAGATATCGGGACCGCATCTTACCGGCAGCGACGACTATATAGAGGATGTCGCCGCGCAGACCGGCGGCGATGTGGTCCGCGCCGATCCGCCCGGTCCGGCCTTCCGCGAGATGTTACTACGCATGCGCAAGCGGTATAGCTTGTATTACGCCATGCCGCCGGGGAAGCCCGGGCAAGTGCGCCGGGTGACAGTCGAACTAAGTCCGGCCGCAAAGGCCCGGCATCCGGACGCCGCCGTGTTAGCGCGCAAGGGCTATGTCGTGACTAAGGCCGCCGCAGACTCGCAGTAGCTTTGTGGGGCAGCCAATCCTGGCTGCAGCCGGCTTTCAGCCGGCTCTCTTCGCCTCGCGTTAGAGACGCTCCGAGGAGATCGTCCGGCCGATGCCGCGGCCCTTACGGCCAATTGGCCGCGTATAACTCCATCCCGGGGTTCATTTGGGCCACCAACTCAAAGTACGCCTCGAAATCCGGCAGGTCTGAATCGGTGGACATGATTCCCTGCCGGTAACATTCAATAGATGTTCTCAGCAGACACTCCAGGTCGCGGAATGCGAGCAACCACGGGCTGTGGATACAAAGGTGGACGATTTGCCCTTCGCTTGGCGAATCGATCCTACCGAAAGCGTAACCGCCATCCGACGTATCCGTGAGAAACCGAAAGCAATCGCGGTACCGCTGCGGGCAGTCCTCCTCCAATTCAGCTCTCATTGCGTGGATCTCGTCAAACTCAGCGAACGCCTATTCGAACGGAAGGAAGTCGCCGCCAGGCAGTATCTCAAAACTAAAACGCGGGCAGTCTGCCCGGCTATATAATGAGACGGCGCCGGGCGTGATTTTGTAGGGAAGCGTGTCGAACTTGCGCCTAACAAGGTCTGGCGGGCGCCCAGGCCGCAACTGCCTTATAGCGTCGGGATCGATTAGCCGCACCTCGGCGACTAGTTCCTGGAACAGTTCCTGCATACGCGAATCGCCCCTTGACCATTTTAGCCCGCAGCCCGCAAGATCACCGCCGCCGATCTGTCGGGCCCCACTAGCCCGATTGACGTACACACGCAGTGTGTATAGAATGTAGATGGAGCTCGTGAGTTTTAATTTTATGGCAAAACGCATCAACATAATCTTGCCTGAAGTCACGATTCGCACCATTGACCGCTTATCGCGTCCAGGCCAGCGGAGCCGGTTCATCCGCCGCGCCGTGGAGCATTACGTTGCCACTGCCAGCCCGGAAGCTCTTCAAGAGCGCCTAAAGCAAGCGGCCATTCGCGATCGCGATCTGGATCTGGAAATTTCCCACGACTGGTTTGCTGTGGATCAAGAGCAATGGCAACAACTCAACGCGCGAGAAAAGCAACCGGGACCAACTGGCCGCAAAGGGGCGAAATCTACCTCACCGCGCTCGACCCGGCAATCGGGCACGAAATCCAAAAAACCAGGCCCGGGCTAATCGTTCAGAACGACGCTTCTAACCGGTACAGCGCGCTTACCATGGTCGCGCCAATCACCTCCACCGTGCGGTTGCCATTGTCCCCCGTCCACGTGCTGCTGCCAGCGGGCGCGTCAACGGGTCTGACTGTTCCATCAGTCGCGGTTTTCAACCAAATTCGCGCCGTGGATCGCCGCCGGTTAATAAGAAAACTCGGTAAAGCCGATGCTTCGGTAATGGATCAGGTCGATCTCGCCATTCAGGCTGCGTTCGGGCTCACCGGCGGCGAAAGTTAGACCAGTCGCTCATTCCTGCCGCAGATTCTCATCGCCCGCGGGCGAATCAGGTTCGCCGTACTCGACATTGCGCCACGCCTCAAGATAGCGGCTCCGTTGTAATACCAAATGCCCCGAAGCTGACGCGCTTCCCAACGGCGTCTTCCCACCACGAATATAGGGGTCGCCGGACCCGCAGTAACCCCGCAACAAACACGGTTCCTACTTCCCCTTCCCAAACCGGATCGTGATACCAACCCCGACCGACTGGCCGTCCGGTATTGGCATTGAAAAATCGTCGCTCCGTTCCTGGCAGAAGCTGCACTTCGCCGTGAACTTTCCAGAGATGGTCAGTCTCGGGGTTACGTTGACCGAAACGCCTACGCCTGGGCGGTAGCCGTTGCGAGAATTCGGCAGCTCCAGGTTCACATTCCTCGCGATCCAATTGCCAATTTCCACGCCATTGTCGGTTCTCAACAAATGAGTCAACTTCAGTAGCCTGCCGATTCCCAACCCCAGGTACGGAGCAAGGCCCGTTTGCAAACCCAGCTCGTTAAAAAGGTGTTGGGGAAAGTCAGGATCCAGAAATACTCCGTACGGGCCGCGAATCACGAAACCCATCTGGTCGATATGAATATTGCAAAGCTCAGCCCCAAGCGCCGCGTGCAGGGAAGTCACGTCGAAAGAGACTGACTGTTCATCCTCGAAGCCGAACCGGGAACTAAAGGACGGGCTCGCTTGCCGCGGGCGGAAAGAGGAAAGGCTCGGCAGAAGCGGCATGTCTCGAATCTCGCGGTAGCCGAAGCCGTCGGTGGCGGCGAACGAAATGTCGAGCAGATCGGGCGCATTGCGAATAAGTTCGCGAAAGATCTTGCCGCTGCTGTACTGACCGTTGTAATAGAAGGCCTTTCGGCCCAGTGAATCGGTCGCGGAATCGAAGGCCCGCTTGATCGTATCCAGTTCGCGACACTTGAAGTTAATGCCCTTCAAAGTGGAATCCAGTGCCTCCACGGGTGAGGCGACAAAGGAATTCAGAGAAATATGGACATCCTTCAGCCGATCGCAGATAGCCTTCGCTACGGGGTGATTGCCTGTGATAATCAAACGCTCCTCCAGTAGTTTCGATTCAATTCAGAGTAGAGGCACTCAGCGTGCGCGTCAAGAGTCGCACCTTCGATTGCGACAGCCCAGGATGATGAAACGCCGCGCTCACACGCTCGCTCGCGCGAGTGGCTTGGAAGATTCCGCTATCCCGCTCCCCGGAACCCTCCTCGATACCCAGGCGATCCCTGTGACACCGAAAGATAGTGAGGGAATCGGGGGTGGCGTTTCAGGGCGCACAAAAGAAGCCGCCTGAACCATCCACTTACTCCTGCCGCAGCGCCGCCATCGGGTCGATCCGCATCGCCCGCCGCGCCGGAATCAGGCTCGCCGCAATCGCCATCAGCCCCAGGCCCAGCGCCACGCCGCAGAATAACGCCGGATCGCTCGCCGAGACTCCGAAGAGCATCCCCTGGATGAACCGCATCAGCGCCAGTCCGGCCGCCAAACCGCCTGCCAGCGCCGGCGCCACCATCCGCACCGCTTCTCCCAGCAGCATCCGCAGCAGGAATCGCGGCGTTCCTCCCAGCGCCATGCGCACGCCGATCTCGTGCGTTCGCTGCGCCACCGAATAGGCCACCACGCCGTAGATCCCGATCGCCGCCAACACCGCCGCCATCGCCGAAAACGCCGTCACCAGCAGCATGCAGATGCGTCGCAGCGCGAGTGACTCATCGGCCAGATCTTGCAGCGCCAGCGTCTTGAAAATGGGCTGATTCGGGTCCACCGCCCAGATGGCCCGCTCCAGCGGACCAGCCGTCGCCGCCGCGTCCTGCCGTGTCCGCACCACGAAAGCGAGCACCGGAAACGGAATCTGCGCCATCGGCCGGTAGATGTGCGCGCGGCTCTTGCCCGCCAGCCCGTCGGCGCGCACATCGCCCACCACGCCGATCACCGTCACCCACGCAGGCGGCGCCGCATCTCCCAAGCTGATGCGCTTCCCGACCGGGTCGTCGCCGCCCCACACGCGCTCCGCCACGCTCCTGCTGATCACCGCCACGCGGTCCGCGCCCTCGCCGTCGGACGCCGTGAAGTCGCGCCCGCGTAACAGCGGAATCTCCATCGTTCCAAAGTATCCCGGCGTAACCATCAGTTGATCGGCAGTGGATCCCTGGCCGGGCCCCGCTTGCGGACGCCCTTCCACGGCGAAAGATGTCGGGGCCGAGAAGCCTCCCAGCGGCAGAAAGCTGATCGCCGCCGCCGATTTCGCGCCCGGCAGCGCGCGCACATGCTCCAGCACCCCGTCGATAAAGCCGAGCCGCTTCTGCGGATCGCTCGTTGGATACTTGTTGGATGGCAGGAAGACCTGCGCGGTAATCACATGGTCCGCGCGGAAACCCAAGTCGCCCTGCATCAGGTTGCGGAAGCTCTCAATCAGCAGTCCCGCGCCGGCCAGCAGCACCAGCGCCAGAGAAATCTCCACCGCCGCGAAGCCTCGCCGCAAACGCAGCACGCCGCGCCCGGCGGTAGCGCCGCGTCCCCCCATTCTGAGCGCGGCTTCCAGATTCCCGCCGAAACACTGAAACGCCGGCGCCAGACCGAAGGCGATTCCCGCGCCGGCCGTGGCGAGAAGCGCGAAAAGGAACACGCGCGTATCCAGCGGTATGGTCTCGATAGCCGGCAATTGCAGGTTGGCGATGTTCTTCGGAAACAGCGCCAGCATGGCGTTCTTGGCCCACTCCGCCATCGCCAGGCCAAGCGTACCGGCCAGCGCCGAGAGCAGCAAGCCTTCGGCGAGAAACTGCCGCACCAGTCGTCCACGCGCGGCTCCCAACGCGGCGCGCAACGCGACCTCCCGTTGCCGCCCCGAGGCGCGCGCCAGCAACAGATTGGCCACGTTGACGCATGCAATCAGCAGTACGAACGCCACCGCGCCGGTGAGCGCCATCAGCGGCGTGCGCGCGTCGCCGGAGATCATATCGCGCATGGGTATCAGGCGCACTCCAGATCCAGCGTCGGTATCCGGATGTCTCCGCGCGATATCGGCCTGAATCGCGTTCATCTCTGTCTGCGCCTGCGCCAGCCCGATGCCCGGCCGCAGCCGCGCCATGATGCGCAGGTACTTGCCCGAATAGTTACCCGACGCCGCGGGGTCGAGACCCAGCGGCATCCACAACTCGACCATCTGTGGATACTGAAACGCCGGCGGCATGACGCCGATCACGGTGTAGGATTTGCCATCGAGCGTAATCGCCTGCCCGACGATGCGCCAGTCGGCGTGAAATGTGCGCCGCCATAAGCGGTCGCTCAGCACCACCACATCGGGCGCGCCGGGCTTGTCTTCCTCGGGCCGGAAGGTTCTGCCAAGCTGCGGCTCCACGCCCAGCAGTGGAAAGTAGCCCGCCGAAAACTGATACCCGATCAGGAACTGCGGATCTCCGGCGCCCGTTAGCGTGACTTCATTGTCGGTCGACGCCGCCATGCCTTCGAACACATGGTTCCGTCCCTTCCATTCCGCCAATACGCCGCCCGAGGCGAGATCCAGGTCGATGTTCTTCGCGGGATTGTCGGTCCAGACGGTAATCAGCCGCTCCGCGTGCCGGTAGGGCAGCGGGGCTAGCAGAACGGCGTTCACTACGCTGAAAATGGCGGTGCTGGCGCCGATTCCCAGGGCCAGCGTCAGAACCGCTACGGCGGTGAAGCCGGGGCTCTTGGCAAAGGTGCGCAATCCGTAGCGCAGATCCTGGGCGGTTTGGGAAATCGAGCGCCGCGCAGCGCCGCTCCACATGTCGCGCGTGGTCTCCTGAATCAGGCCGACATTGCCCAACTCCCGCCGGGCCCCAGCCGCGGCGTCTGGCATCGCTTCACCGCGCTCGATGCGGTCTTGCGCCGCCATGCGCAGATGCGCCTGAATCTCTTCGGCGAGTTCGTTCTCGCGGCGTCGACGCCAGGTCCACATGCCGGCACCTCCGTGGGTTAAAGGCTGTAGATATTCTACGGCATTGGCTGTAGATTGTCTATAGTGCCACCGCCCGCGGAGAAATAGGCCAGGAACTTCGCATAGCGGGATTCGCAGCGCGCCAGGCGGCGCAAAAACAAGCGAAGGCGATAGCGAATGCACGGCGCGGCAACGGAAGTACGACCCGCGGATTCTGCCTTGCATTTATTGAGAAAGCAAAAAAGGCCGGTTCACGAACTCGCAGCCCCTGCAAGCCTTTCCTGGCCATCGAATGGCTTCAGCCCGGAGAAGGTGAAGACGCGGCCGCTTTGCGCCTGCTCCACAAACTCCCCGATTCCTACGGCAGCCGGAAATAGCGGAAATAGCCATGCCGCTCGACAAGTTGGCCATTGGTTTGCTAGAATAGATACATATTGATTGTGGTACTTTCGCCCGCTGTATCTGCCCCCAAATCTTCGGCGCATCTTACCTCACGCAATCCATTCGAGGAGTAAAGCGTAAACAAGTCTATGGCTTCCAATTCCTATTCCCAGGGCGCTCAGGTCGAACACCTGAAATTCGGTTTGGGCACCGTGATGTCGAGCAGCGAAGAGCGCATTGTGATCAAGTTCGACGATCACGGCGAGAAGAAGTTCGTCACCCCGATGGTGATGGGCAGTCTGAAAAAGAGCGACCGGCAGCCACCCGCCGAAAAGAAGCGGGCCAGCAGAAAGAAGACCGTGCCGGCGGCAAGTTTAGCGTAACCATTTGAGGATTCTCGTTTGAACGCACTTCAAAAACGGATGTTCGAAGAGGCCCGGAAGCGCAATCCGGACCTGAAAATTCCCACCCCAACCGCGTCCGGAGCGGAACTGACCGAAGCCGACCTCGCCTTGGTGAAGCAAGGCGTAGGAGACAAATCCAGCCGGCCGGCTCAGGCCGCTGGATCCGCCGACGCCGGCGAAGAGGCCCCCACCGGCGAGCAGCCCGGAAGCGTGGTCACCTACTTCGAAGCCAAGGGCTTCGGATTCCTGCGCCCCGACGACGGCGGCAGGGATATCTTCTTCCACGTCTCGCGTCTGGTGGAAGGCTTGGCGACCGATCTCAAACCCGGCACGCGCGTGCTCTACGAATTGGGGATGGACCGCACCGGCAAGATGGCCGCCAGCAGTGTCCGCATCGCACCGGCAGCGCCGCCCAAATAAGCCGCAAATTCTCCGCCACTGGATTCGGTTGCGCCTGCGCCAATGTGGGACAGACGTTTTCGT
>JBEKNN010000134.1:0-24585 GCA_049522755.1 Bryobacteraceae bacterium
TCCGTGGTGGCAACGGCTACCGCTGCACATCCAATTTCGATAGTCGTCACGCCCCGATACCGCCCAAAATGTTAGCTGGCTATTTGCCGCGAAAATCCAGGCTAGACAGCCTTGCCCGCCCCTGCCGATACTTCTGTCAACCGATGATCGTCGATTCCTCTGAAAAGAGAAACTCCACTCGTTTCCCGTCGGTGAATTTCTGCTCGTCGATGCGGATAACATCCCTATAATTCTGTGAACTGAACACTCCACGAAAGCCATCCATGTCATCGAACCACAGTTGAGCGATCCCATCATAGTCCGCGAGCACCAGGCCGTTCCGGGAGATTAGCGATCATCCTCGATTGCAGATAGCGGCGTACATGTTGTTTCACGACCGGCTGACTCGAGAGTCTTTTCCGGAAAGCGTGGCACTGTGATGCCAGAACCCACGAGCCGTCTCTCCAGCAAGGCATCCTCTTCACGCGTGTATCCCGTGACACGACGACCGCGGATGCGAGCGGGTTTGTTGGCAAGGGCAATCGAACCGTGGCACAGTGCGCCGATGACTTTGTCATTCATCGCTACGCTTAACCAAATCCCGCGCCGCCAATTGCGGGTTATCGACTATCGCTCGCCCTGCGCTCTTCAGCAGCGGGCCTACCGGCCTCAGGCCCTCGCGACAGCGGCTTGCATCGCCCCCTCACCTGGCTCGGGAACTTACGTCAGCAAAATCTTAGCCAAGCGGTCCAATAACGCAAACACGGTCCGCTAGCCTAGCCCGACCCGGAAGACTTCCTGCCCTGACGCGTTCGATTCTGCCTACGAGTCGTTCTTCGGCACCAACGAGTTCCTCGCTGCGCCCCAACGTTCGTGTTCCACCGAATAGCGGGCGAACGCCGTTGTGATTAGAAGAGCCTCTCACCTGTAAAGCAATGGCGGAGACGATTCGGGACGACGGCGATAACCGCAAAATTGAAGGCGCATCCCAGATGGGATGCATAGCGACTGAAATGCATCCCGCCAGAACTGTAACTGAAGCAACAAGAAAACGCTCTAATGACCTAACAACGCATCCCGACCTTATGTTCCACTACCGGGTTTTGACTGTCTGGGAGGGGTCTTTGCTGCCCGTGGTTGTTGCAATCTGTTGCACTTTGTTCACAAACTGTTGCACTCCTCCGTGGGCGGCGAGAACAGTTGCAGATTGTTCACAAACTGTTGCACACTGCCAAGAAGCTGCGAATGAGCGTCCCGACTGATCCTCGCCATTGCCTATATATATGAGGGAGCAATTCGGGCGATGTCTATGAGCACAACTCCACAACCCCACCGTAGAAGATCAAGATCGGACCTAGTTCATTTGCGTTCCCTTCCCTCGGCCCAGCCCGCTACCAAGATAGGGCAAGTGACCTGGGCCTGGGGAGAGATTGAAGCCGGCTTGGCTGCGGGAATGAAGCTCAAAGAGGTCTGGGAGGCGGCGAGAAAGGATGGGATCGATACGTCGTACGCGCAATTTCGCGTCTACATCTCCCGGCACCGCCGCCAACGATCCAGTATCGCGCCGTTCCCGCCGCCAGCAGTAGGCAACGGAGCCTCCAGCCATACAGACTTGCCACAACCCGATCCGTTCAGCAATCTTCGGGAGCAACGGGAGAAAAAGAAGAAAGACGCGGGATTCGAATACGATCCCTTCTCGATTGACAGGAACCTGATCGATTGACTATATCGATCAATCCGGAAGCCGCCGTCTTCTGCGAAACGCGGAACGATGTCGGTCGAGATTGTGGATTCCAAACCGGAAAAGCGGATCGCCAGATGAAAGCAGCTGATCTGAATCGCACATTTTTAAAAAGTTCTCTTGCGATTCCGCGTCCCGAAGCGGCTTCGCTATTTCCTTAGTAAGTGGGAGGCGAACTCAAAAGAAGCTATGCGCCCAATGGTTACGGACTAATGCGGACAAGGCACCTCGATTGGAAGAGACTCCGAGTTCTGGTCGACCGGGATCCTGATCGTTACTTTTTCGTCTACTGCAATTCTCGCATGTTGCGTCTGACCAGCATGCGGAGCAACTAATTGCCATCCCGCAGAAGCTGGCGGGGGCCGAGCCTGACTGCTGGCGCCGTGGTCGATTGACGTGAGCGCCTTCCGGATTTCGCTTCTTGTGGTCGTTCTAAGTGACTGTCCGCGGAAGAGAGACATGAGAACCGAGTCGCCCGTGTTGAGTCTCAAGCAAGCCGCGGCATATTTGCAGGTCTCAAAGGCGCACCTGTCCAACGTGATCAATGGCAAGGTTTCCGGCGTACCGCCCGTTCGCTCATTTCGCGTAGGACGGCGCGTCCTCATCAAGCGCGAATGGATCGACAAGTGGCTGGAAACCGCCAACCAGGAGGTGGCTCGCCAGTGCTAAGATCCAAAGCATGCCAAGTATCGGCGCCTTCGACGCAGGAAAGAGGCAAAGAAATGCGTCGAAAGCGTTTTCAAAAAGGCAGCCTACAAGCCCGCACGCATGGGCATCATCGGGTGTGGGTTGCTTTCTGGTGGGAGGATCACAGCAGGCGTTGCCGAGTGCTGGGGCGTTGCTCGCAGATGACCAAGGCGGAAGCGGAAGCGGTTCTCTCCGCAATGCTTCGGAGCATCAACAGCGGCGTAACCCAGACGGCGAGGGCAGTCTATACGTTCGAGCAATTTACCAAAGACGTGTACCTGCCGTTCTGCCGCCGCAGTTGGAAGGAATCGACTGCGGGCACTTCGGAGCAGATCATACAATCACATCTCGTTCCGGAGTTGGGGAAGTCGCTGCTTCATGCAGTGCGGCGCGAGGAGTTACAGGACCTTCTCGACCGAAAGGCGCTGGATCTTTCGTCGAGCGTGGTCTCCCATCTGCGGTGGTTTCTGAATGGAATTTTCAAGCTCGCCCTGTCCGACGGGCTGGTGCTCAACAACCCGGCAGCCGCGTTGAGAATTCCGAGAAAATGTCAGCCCGGACGAACGATGCGTCCGATGACGGAAGAGGAGGTAACGAAATACATAGGGGTGTTCGATCTCAGAGAGAAACTGCTGGTTTAGAACGGCATGGCCTGTCGAATTCCGTTTCCGAAATCGCTCTACTCAGCCTGGCCATCGGTATGATGAACCCCGCGCTGTCTAAGGTCGGGGCAGAATCGGTGAGTCTCACTTTCGTGACCGGCACGCTAAGCAGAATTGGCGGCCATCTTGCCGCAGCCGTGGGGCGGAAACCCGTGCCGGACGCACAAGGCCCACGCGATTCCCATCTCGCCCGCGCTCGAATTGACGCAAGCATACGGTCGGGGTTTCTGGCCGGTGCGGGATTGTCCGGAATGGCGGGTTCCCATTTCCGAACGTGGGCCCTGCTGCTCCCCTTTATCGTTATGATTGCGTTGGGCCTCTTCAGCGAGGACGCCACGCCGTCACTAGCGAAGAAGATTCCATCTTCGACCTCCGGGAATGTGCACGACACTGTAGTTCAGTGAACATAGGATTCTGCGGCGCGGATTTGGCAGACCTCATTCGCACTTGGTTACCCGTGATTGATACCCAGCCGCTTCATCAGAGAGATCAAGGTCGTTCGTGGCAGGCCCAGCCGCGTGGCCGCGCCATTCCGGCCGCCGAGCACGCCCCCGGTTTTCTGGAGAGTCTGAAGAATGTGCCAGCGCTCCAGTTCTACCATCGTCACAGGCGCCGATGATCTCATTTGAGTCAGTTCGGGCAGTGAACCGTTCAACACAGGCCCTGTTGAGAGAATCACGGAACGCTCAAGGACGTTTTGCAGTTCCCGGACGTTGCCTGGCCAGGAATGTCGCTCAAGAGCGGCCATGAATTCCTTTGAAATCGCAGTAATTCCCTTGCGCATGCGAACCGCGTACTTCATTGCAAAATGGTCGACTAACAAACGGATATCCTCGGGGCGATTCCGCAGCGCCGGCAGTTCAATGGGAAAAACGCTGAGCCGATACAGGAGGTCGGCGCGGAATTGCCGTTCTTCTACCATCTGTGCAAGATTCCGATGCGTGGCGCAGATCACGCGCACATCGGTGTGAACCGTGCCAGTGCCGCCTAAGCGCTCGAACTGTCTCTCCTGCATGACCCGAAGGAGCTTTGGCTGCAACTCCAGTGGAAGGTCGCCGATCTCGTCCAGGAGCAAGGTGCCGCGATTCGCCCGCTCGAACCGTCCGATGCTGCGCGTGATCGCTCCAGTGAAGGCGCCGCGTTCGTGACCGAACAGCTCGCTTTCCAGCAAACCCGCCGGTATGGCGGCGCAATTCACCTTCACAAACGGTCCGTTCGCTCGGTCGCTGGAGTTGTGAATGGCTTCGGCAATCAGTTCCTTGCCAGTCCCGGTTTCGCCGTTGATCAACACCGTGGCGTCAGTCGGAGCCACAATCCGCACCATGTCGAGTACGTCCCGTAGAGCAGGGCTCGTACCGATAATGCCGGGGAATTCCCTGTCCGGGAGGGATACGTTGTGGATGATTGCGGGCCGATCGCCTGCCCAAGTTGCTTGTGCCGCCATTTTCTTACTCCTTTCCTTCGTCCGCGTTGCGTTAGTTAAGTTAGGCGGCGCGACCGAGGAGGTCGCGGCTCGCCGCTGCGTGCTTTCCAAGATTACGGTCGGCCGCTTCCTGGCGCCGTATACAAATCAGGGCCCGCCTCACAGCGGCAAGCCGCTTCGGTTGGATGTCGTCCTCGCATACCTGGCACATGCCGAAGCTGTCTTCCTGGATGCGACGAAGGGCCGCGCGGGCGTGGCCGTTAGAGCCGCCTGAAATCGGTTCAGTTCAGTCCGGGTCATTTGGTCCCTCCTTGTTCGCATGACTGATTGTGGGACCCTTCCCGTTTACCGCCAACCCCCGATCGTCGGACCATGCGCTGGCTATATAGTCGGCCCGCCGTTTACTTAGATCGTGAGACCCGACGCTAGCACTTTTGGGGGAGAAATAAATGCCCTAACGTTCCGGCACATCGATGCGTCTCCGGCCGAACAGCCGGGCATCGATGGACCAGGCGCCAGGCCCGACCATCGCCAAGACCGCGCTGAGGACCACCGGAGTGATGGCAATCCATGGATCGCCGGAATGCGAGACATATCGCGAGAGAGCGATCCAAACCTTCGCGATGGCAGCCAGCGCTCCCGTCACTGGGGTCCACAAACCGATTAGAAGAAGTATTCCTGCACCGATTCCGATGCTCTGCAAGACGACCGTTGTCAACGGAGGCGCATCGCGTATGCCGGCGATTCCAAAATGGATCAGTGCAGCGCCTGTAAGCAGCCGCAAAAGCAGAAGGCCGACGCCGGGCCAACCGTCAGCGAAGCTCGAAAATAGACGTTGCACAATTCTCCCGTTTCGAGTGTAAGAAATTCGCCATAGAATCGAAACACTCGTAACTGGGATCGGGCGATCCTACTTTTGGGGGACTTATAGTTCGATGATTCCCCGCTTTAGCGCCGTCGTGACGGCATGGGTCCGGTCGTTAGCGCCAAGCTTGGCGAGTATGTTCGTGATGTGGCTCTTGACGGTCTCCTCCGCAATGCCAAGCCGAGCGGCGATCTCTTTGTTCGCATTTCCGGCCGCGATCAGCCGGAGCACATCGATCTCCCGCGAGCTCAACTCGTCGTCCGCGGCATGGTCAGCCAACCCGGCGGCCACCTCCGGGGGGATTCGCTTTTGGCCGGCATGGACAGCACGGATGGTGTCCAGCAGTTCTCTGCGCACGTGTCCCTTCAATATGTAACCCCGTGCCCCGGCTTTCAGCGCCCGCAACACCTGGACATCGCCCGCGTACGTCGTCAGCACGATGATGCGGGCGTTGGGAAATTCGCTGCGAATGCCGATGATTGCCTCGATGCCGTTCAGTGCGGGCATCTGGAGATCCATCAACGTCACATCGGGACGGTGCAATCGGAACTTCTCGATCGCCTCTTGTCCGTTGGTGGCTTCCGCGATCAGCTTCATGTCGGATTCCGCGTTGACCAGCGCTGCGATTCCTTCGCGCAGCAGAGGATGGTCGTCCACCGAGAGAACCCCAATCATGAGTTCGCCGCCTTCCTCCGGAATAGCCCAAGAACGGTGCGGCCACCAGATGTCCCGTATGCAATCGATCCAGGGATGCTCAACTCGATCTCCGTCCCCGCCCCGGTTCCAGTCCACACGTCCAGCTTCCCGCCAATGCGCCGGGCGCGCTCGCGCATGCCCGGCACGCCGTAATGGCCGGCGCGCCCTTCGGCCACGATTGCCGGATCGATGCCCTTTCCATCGTCCCGGATGCGCAACTGGAACGAGCTTCCGTTATACGTGATTTGCGCTTCGATATCGTGCGCCTGTGCGTGGCGGAAAGCATTTCGCACCGCCTCGCGGGCAATGGCGTAGATTTCGTCCCGCAGGATGGGATGCAGGTCGCGTGGCGGGCCTTCCACCGCGACATGGAACTTTGCGGGGCTCTGGGCAGAACCGGGGGCAGAACCCCGGGAGGCCAGTTCGTGGCTCATTTCCTTACCCAGTGCCGTCACCGCATGCGCCAATTCGTTGGTGACCTCCGTCGAGGAACGTAGATCGTGTATCGCATCCCGGCCCTCGGCGATCGCCTTTTCGGTCCGCTCGAGGGCGTTGTCGAGAGCTTCCATCGCTTCTGCGGTACGCCGAGGGAGCATGTTGCGAGCCGCTTGAAAACGGAACATCACCCCGTGAAAACTCTGCAGCAGCGTGTCGTGCAGATCGCGGGCGATGCGTGTGCGCTCGGCGACCCGCTCCTCCAGGCGCGCGTTGAATTCCCGCGCGATCTGATGCAGGTGGTACCGGTACAGCCCCCAGGACAATCCCAGAAGAGCGGCCACGCACGACGCTTGGAACCAGGCAGCCTGGTAGTACGCCGGATCGATCGAGAAATCGAAGGATGCGCCAGCCTCGTTCCACACGCCGCTGTTATTGCAGGCCATCACGCGGAAGCGGTAGTTGCGCGGAGGAAGATCGTTATAGGATTTTTTCCGTTCATTGCCGGCGTCCTTCCAGTCGGGATCATGGCCTTCCAGCTTGTACCGAAAACGGATCTTCTCCGGCGCCGCCAGGCTGAGCGCGGTGTAGTCGATCTCAAGATCGCGAATCAGCGATGGCAGGCGCAGGTTCGAAGAGATCTCGTAGGTCTTGCGGTCGGCGGTGATCTGCTCAATGTGAACCGGCGGCGGAAGCTTATTGAAGGGAAGGTGAAGCGGATCGATGACGCTGACGCCATCGAATGGCACGAACCACAATTTTCCGTCGGAGGCCTTGGCCACGCGAGGAGTGTATTCGCTTACCGCGATTGCACGAAGGCGGACGCCGTCGGAACTATCGAATGTTGTGCTTTGAATTATCCGCTTCGGATCGGCCGCCCACGCATCCAGCTCGGACCTGGCAATGCGCACCAAGCCGCAGGCCGTATAAAGCCAGAACGAATGGGCGTCGTCCTCCGCGGCCCAGTGGACCGTATCGCAGGGCAATCCGTTCTTGCTGGTGAGCGTGGCAACGCGACCATTTTTCACGCGGCTTAGCCCGCCCGAGGTTGCGGCCCAGAGCGTACCCTCCCCATCGAGTTCAAGGCCGGTGACACGCCCCTCGCCCAACCCATCGGCGCTCGCGTAAGACGCACGGACCTGACCGTCCTTGAAATACGCCACTCCGCCCCGATAAAAACCGAGCCATAGGCCGCCCTGCAAGGGATCGGAGAGTAGAGCGGAAGCGAAGTCCTTCCGCCCCATTTTGGCCCAAGGGATTCGATCGACCACACTTCCCCCAATCAAGTGAAAAAGACCCTGATTCTGGTCGCCGATCCAGAGATTTCCCCCGTCGCCAGCCATGGAATGCACGATGCCGCCGGGCACGGCGCTTACTGTGATAAACCGGTCATTCTCGAGGTAGGCGACCCCGTGATGGGTGGAGACCCAAATTCGCCCGTGATCGTCCTCAAACAGAGAATCCACGATATCATCCGGCAATCCATTGCTTCGCTTGCTGTAAATCGTAATCTTCCCGCCGTTCCATCTGTTCAATCCATCCTTAGTGCCAAGCCAGATGCTGCCATCCCTGGCCGCCAGGACGGACACAACGGAAGCATCGGACAAGCCTTGCTTTACGGAAATCGTGGGAATGGCAAAGTCGCGAAAGCGGTCGAGGCCATCTACGGTGGCGACCCAGATGTTGCCTTCGCGATCCTCGAACAGCCTTTGGACGTAATCGCCTGAGAGACCGTCAGACCGCCCAAACACATCCGTCCGTCCCTGGTGCACATGCAAGAGTCCGCGGTCCGTTGTCCCAATCCACAGACCGCCATTGCGGTCCCGGAGCAGCCTGACCGGCGTGAACTGCTGCGTCACGCCTGGAAGCTGGTAAGCCTCGGCTTTTCCGTCGACGAGACGTCTAATTCCACTGCGCATGGAGATCAGGAGCGCGCCGTTGTCGCTTTCGATCTCGAGCGGCGTGTCCGGCATCGGATAAAGTTTGGGAGGATCGGGCTTCCATCGCAATAGCCCAATCGGCCCCGCCGCCCAAAGGTTGCCACCGCTATCCTCGTGCAAGAAAAAGAATCCGCGGCCGAGACTGCCGTCCTCTCCGTAGCAACGGACGCTGCCACCAAGAATCGCGCAGAGTCTCCCGGTGGGTAAGCCTCCGCCGGCCCACACCACTCCCTCACGGTCCTCCACGAGCGCATGGACATTCTGCCCAGCCAGTTCCGGGTAGTGAGTCAGCTTGCCGTCCTTCCAACTTGCGAGCCCTTCAGCGGTGCCAATCCAAAGACGCCCATCGCGCGCGGCGAGCACGACTCGGACATAGGTGCTAGGGAGATGCTCGCCCGCAGGGGGCTGCCATGGGACGCTCTGAACGCCGTCGAAGCGAAACAAGCCGAATTCCGTGCCGAGCCAGAGATAACCGTCGGGGGTTTGAGCAATCGAGTAGATGACGGATTTGAAAAAGCCGTCGCCGATGGTCCAGGCTTTGTGCGCGTATTGATTGATGTCGAGAGACGGGTTCAAGGCGATAGCACAACGGCAACACGCCAGGAACATGGCAGCGGCAATGGCGGCTCTTCTCTCCACTCACAAACGATTATATGGCTCTGGAACGGATTTTGGACTTCGTAGAATACGCGTATGTGCCTCGTGAGGCAGCGAGGGCTCCTTTCCCACTGATATGGGAACAAATACGCGGTCGGTCGCATCGCTGATCGGCAGTATGATGTGGGCATTGGAGAGTGTGTCTTCGCGGACAGCGACAGGACTCCAAAAAGGCCCAAGAGCGCAAAACCGATGATCCGCACTTTGTGGCTGACCATATCACCACAGAACCTTGAGCGCAAATTGAAGTTGCCGCGACGTAGTGGATGTCGAAGTTAGGTTCCCGGCCGAGGGGATCGGCGCCAGAGCCTGCGTGAACAGCTGGAGGCTCGTCGAGGTCGGCGGGCCGAAGTTGGTATGATTCAATGCGTTGAAAGTTTCGAACCGGAACTGGAGGTTGCCGTTCTCCGAAATTCGTGGGACGCGAATGTTCTTGAATAGCGATGCGTCCCAATCAGCCAGGCCTGGACCTCGCCCGACGTTGCGTCCTGCGTCGCCCAAGCGTGTCGCAGGAGTCGGAGCTGCAAAACAAGAAAGTTTGATATAGTCCGTCGCGTTCCCGGGGTTGACTGGATTGCCGCAGCCGGGCAGGTTCAGACGGTCCGGGAAGTCGTAAGCGACGCTGCTGTTCAATCCAAGTGCATCGCCGGCGATGGTCGGCGTGAAAGGCAGCCCGGACGACAGTTGCAACAGCGTGCCAAGCTGCCAGCCTTTTGCAAACCCAGTGAACGGTTTCCACCCGCTCCTTGGACTCGGCAATTCCCACGTTCCGCTCACCGCCAGATTTTGCGGCACATCGAAATCCGACACGCCTCTCCGCAGGCGGGAATCGAACACCGGAAGGTTCGTAGCCGTGTTCGTGTATGCCGTCATCAGTGAGTTCGAGCCGGTGTCGAGGCTCTTGGACCAGGTATACGATCCCTGGACCAGCAGACCGTGGCTGAGGCGCTTCTGTAACCGCACCGGGAGAGCGCTATAGGTCGACGAAACCTCCCACATTACAGCGTTGACAGTGCCCCAGGCGGGCCAGGGCTTGACGCCGCTGCCTCGCGGCGTCGGCCACACATATCCCTCCGGCGTGTGCTCAGCGGGCGGCACGGTATTGATGTCGCCCACAACCAGCGGTAAATGCACCCCATGAGTTCCAGCGTAGCCGGCTTCAAATAGCAGGCTGGGCGTGAGCTGGCGCTGTATATTGAAATTCCACTGGAGCACGTAACTCCGCTTCGGATTCTGCTGGATGAAGTCCGCCCGCGGCCCGCCCGCCGCCAGGGATTGATATAGCCCGTCAGGAAAGGATCCCACGGGAACCGAAGTGCTGGAACCCTGCAGGTTGAACGGTGCGCTAATTACCGAAAGCAGCGAGAACTGGCTGGTTAACGGCAAGTTATCGTACTGGCCGATGGCGGCCCGTACCGACGTTTTGCCGTCTCCGAACGGGTCCCAGGCAGCACCCACGCGGGGCGAAAAGTTCCGCAAAGTTGGATTCTGAAAATAGGGCGACCCAAGCTTGAGCTGCTGTGACCCCAATACCAACGTAGCCAGCTGGTCGTGCTCTTCCGTCGGCACGGTAGCCATCTCATACCGCAACCCGAGATTCAGAGTCAGGTTGCGCACCACCCGCCAGTCGTCTTGCACATAGGCGCCAACTACGTATTGGCGCAGTCCCTCTGGAACGTTGGTGCCCGGGATGGTCGCCACGAATGACGTGGGCTGGTCGGTCAGAAACGCTGCGAGCGAACCGAAACTCACCGTTCCGTTGTTGGCGCCCGTTCCCAGGGTGTTCGACTGGATCCGCTCAAACGCCACGCCCGCCCTGATTGAATGACTTCCTGCGGTAATCGACAGATCGTCATCGGCCTGGTAAGACGTGTAATGAAACAGGTAATCACCCTGGGCGCCGAGGCCACCGGGATAGGCCGTGACTCCCGCAATCGATATCTGTCCCACATCCCGTCCTGGCAGAAATCCGTAAGAAGTATCGTCCGCGAGCGGATTGATTGCGGAGAGCGACTGCACCTGCTCAGCGACGTTTCGATTGAACCCAATCCGGGTCAAATTGACCACCGATGGCGAGAAGATGTGGCTCTCCTCAGTACTGGCGGTCTGACGTTGCGAAAACGTCCTCAGCAAAACGCCATCGAATGCATCCGGTCCGGTTGTCTGGCCTCTGTCGAACAGATAAGTCGTGTGAATCGCATCGTAGTCCGAGAAGCGGTGATCGACGCGCGAAGTGACAAAATTCTCCGTCGTACCGTTCTGTGACGCGAAGGTATACGTCCCGGTGTCACCCTTGATCGGTCCATTGGGCAAGGGAAAGAAGGCGAGAAATGGAGCCACAAGAGGGCTTACCGTAATCGGTCCCGCAACTAACTGGCCGATGCGTGCCGCCGGCGAGGGCACTGTGTCTACGGTAGTCACTCCTAACCCCTGGCGAATACCCTCGTAATCGAAGAAAAAGAAGGTTCGCTGGCGTTTGATGGGACCACCAAGGGAGCCGCCGAACTGGTTACGCTTAAAAGGCGGCGCAGAGGCTCCATCAAAAAAGTTACGCGCGTCCAGAGCGCTATTGCGCAGAAATTCATACAGCGAGCCATGGAACTGGTTCGTTCCCGCACGAGTGACCGCGTTGATGACTCCTCCCGAGGTCTTTCCGTAGTCGGCCGGTGCGTTGCCTGTGACCACGGAGAACTCTTCAATTGCGTCCACGCCGAGGCTGATGCCGAGGACGCTGGCGGGTCCCCCACCGTCGTAGTCATTCACGCTCACTCCATCGATCAGGTAACTGGATTGTTCGGGCCGCGAGCCGCCGATCGCCATCATCGTCCCAAGGCCCCGGTTTCCGCGCGAGTTGCTCAGCGCGGGAGCATTCTCGGTCCGAACGATGGAAACCTCCGGCTGCAAGGCTGCCAGAGTTGTCCAGTCGCGACCGTTCAGTGGAAGTTCCCGCACGACTTCACCACTGTTCACCGCGCCGGTTTGCGAAGTGGCCAGGTCGACCGTTGCGGCTTGCGAAGCGGCCGTTACTTTCTCCTCGGACTTTCCTAGGACAAGCTGCACATTGATCACACTTTCCGATCCCACCTGCACGTCGATGTTGGTGCGCTCCGCAGTTGAAAAGCCTGGGGCTTTGACGGTCACATTATATCTGCCGACTGGCAGATTGGGCGCATTGTAGAGGCCGGCACTGCTGCTTACCAGCCTCCAGTTTTCGCTGGTGCTTACCGCTTCGATGACGATACCCGCACCTGGCACTGAGGCGCCAGAGGGATCGGAAACCGTACCGCGAATCGCACCCCCGGATGTCTGGGCGGAGGCCGCCGCCGCTGCCACAAATGCCAACAGGGTCGTACGCCAACGCGCTGGTTGCGGGCGGGAACTGTTGATTGTGGAAGGGGCCAGGCCGCCCGCGGTATGCTCAACCAGTTCGGCGGCCACCGCCGGCGGGATTCGCTTTTGACCGGTATGGACAACAACACTTATGCCGTCCAGGAGTTCTCTCGGCTGTCCATTAGTGGCTTCCGCGCTCAGCTTCATATCGGACTCAGCGTTGACCAGCGCTGCGATTCCTTCGCACAGCAGAGGATGGTCGTCCACCGAGAGCACCCCAATCATGAGTGGGCCGCCTTCTTCCGGAATAGCCCAAGAACGCCGCGGCCGGGTGATGTCCCGTATGCAATCGATCCTGGGATGTTCAACTCGATCTCCGTCCCCGCCCCGGTTCCAGTCCACACGTCCAGCTTCCCGCCAATGCGCCGGGCGCGCTCGCGCATTCCAGGCACGCCGTAGTGGCCGGCGCGCCCTTCGGCCACGATTGCCGGATCGATGCCCTTTCCATCGTCCCGGATGCGCAACTGGAACGAGCTTCCGTTATACGTGATTTGCGCTTCGATTTCGCGCGCCTGTGCGTGGCGGAAAGCATTTCGCACCGCCTCGCGGGCAATCGCGTAGATTTCGTCCCGCAGGATGGGATGCAGGTCGCGTGGCGGGCCTTCCACAGAGACATGGAACTTTGCGGGGCTCTGGGCATAACCCGGGGCCGAACCCTGGGAGGCCAGTTCGTGGCTCATCTCCTTACCCAGGGCTGTCACCGCCTGCGCCAGTTCGTTAGTGACCACTGTCGAGGCGCGTAAATCGCGTATCGCATCGCGGCCCTCGGCGATGGCCTGCTCCGTCTGTTCGAGAGCGACATCAAGAGCCTCCATCGCCTCTTCAGTGCGCTGGGGGAGCATGTTGCGAACCGCTTGAAACCGGAACATCACCCCGTGGAAACTCTGCAGCAGCGTGTCGTGCAGATCGCGGGCGATGCGTGTGCGCTCGGCGACCCGCTCCTCCAGGCGCGCGTTGAATTGCCGGGCGATCTGCTGGAGGCGGAAACGGTATGCGAACCATAGTGAAGCCAGCGCGAAGATCCCGCAGACCGACTGGAACCACCACGTTCCCCACCACGGGGGTAGGATTTGGATGCTCACCGCTACGCCGGGTTCGCTCCACGCGCCGCCACTGGTCGCGCCCTGAACGCGGAACGTGTACTTGCCTACCGGCAGCGTTGTGTAGGTTGCCTGTCGCCGATCGCTGCCCACTTCGTTCCAATCCGGTTCCAAGCCCTCCAGCTTGTATCGATAGCGGTTCGTCGCCGAATTGAAGTAGCTGAGCGCCGCGAAGCCGAGTGAGAAGACGTTTTCCGAATGGGAGAGAACCAGATCCTTGGTGTATGAGACAGAGCGTTGAAGCGAAAAATGGCTGCCACGCTCTGTCGAGTTTCCCGGCAGCCGGAAGTCGGTAAGAACAATTGGCGGTATGTACGAAGCATCTACAACCTCGTCCGGGAAGAAGGCGGTGGCCCCACTGAACCCGCCAAAGTACATCTCCCCGATTGGGCTTTTGAAACACGCGCCCCAACCAGTCAAATCCGAGCCCGGTAATCCGTCAGTCGTCGAGTAAGTCTTGAATGCCCGCCTCTGCGGATTGAATCTGGCTACTCCGTTGTTGGTGCTCATCCACAGATCGCCGTGGTCGTCCCCGAGGACGCAGCCCACCGCGTTGCCAGGCAGGCCATCGCGCCGGGTGTAGACAGTGAAAGTATTCGTTTTCGGGTCGAATTTGTTCAGCCCGTTCTGCGTGCCGACCCACATCGTTCCCGAGGCATCGAAGTGCACGGAGTTTACGCGGCTGTCGCTCAATGTCCCGGGACGATTCATGTCGGGCTGATACATGGTGACCCGGCCGGTCGCCGGGTCGAAATGACGCAGACCTGCGGAGTCCGTGCCAAGCCACAGGGTCCCATCGCGATCGTCGACCAGATCCAGATAAAACAGGTCTTTCTGCGGGTCGAGCTTATAGGTCTTGAAGCGCTCCGTGGCTGCGTCGAAGCGACTCAAAGCGTCCTGGGTCGCGGCCCATAGCGTTCCGCTACGGTCCACGAGCAGACGCGACACAAAGTCGTTGCTCAAGCTGTATGAGTCGGCCGGACTGTGCCGGTACGTTTTGAATCGCCCCGTCCGCGGGTCGAAACGGTGGAGCCCGTGGCCGTAAGTTCCGACCCAGAGATTGCCCGAGTGGTCTTCGCGAATCGTGATCGCGTCGGATTCGGCTCCGGGTCCGGAGGTCCGGTAGGAAGTGTACTGCCCCGCCTTACGGTCGATTCGCCTGAGGGAGTCGGAGGTACCAATCCAGAGGATTTTCCGGCTATCTTCGTAGATTGCGCCCACAAAGGGTTCAATGCTACTGTTCGGATTGCCGGGATTGTAAGGAATTCGCTGGAACGGCAATGGCTTCGATGCAAAACGGGTGAGTCCCATTCTGCCCAAGCCGCCCCAGATGCTGCCTTCCCGATCTGCGAACAGGCTGATCACGCTGTCCTGAGCGAGGCTCTCGGCGTCGGCGGGATTATTGTGGTAGCGGATAAATCTCCGATGCTCGCGGTCGAATTTGAGCAGCCCGGCGCCGTGCGTCGCGAGCCATAGAGTGCCGTCGTGGTCTTCGGTCACTGCCCTTATGGCGAAGGCTGCGGCAGGCGGTTCTTCAGTGTGAAACAAATAGGGAGTGAGCGTATTCGTTGTTCGGTCGAATACTGCTAACGGGTTGCCAGAGTTAAAGACCCAGAATACACCGAAGCGATCCTCGTAGAATGAAAACCCCCAGGAAAGTCCGGGCAACGGAATGTGTAGCGTTACCTTCCCCGTGCTTCGGTCGAATTCGTCCAGGCCCGCGAGATTCGCAACCCAAAACCTGCCCCCTCTATCTTCACCACTCGAGGTGATGGCATCGCTGCCGAGGCTCGAAGGATCGTTCGGATCATGGGCATACCGGCGAATTCGCCCTGTCGCCCGATCTAATCCATACAAGCCGGTGCTTGTAGCAAACCATAGCATCCCAGCACTGTCCTGGCTGATATGGCTGACAAACGAAACCGGGTACCGTGTAAAGGTCTCGGTCTCGGGGTCGAGTTTATTGACGAACTGATCGGATGCGACCCAGAGAGCGCCATCGCGATCCTTGAACAGGGAGCGAATGTACACGCCGCTGAAACTGTTGGGATTTCCCGGATCGTGAGCGAAGACTTTGAAATTGTAGCCGTCGTACCGGTTCAGCCCATACTGCGTGCCAAACCACATGAAGCCTTGATTGTCCTGTAAGATTTGTCCCGCTTTGGTTTGCGACAACCCGTCGGCTGTCGAAATACGTGCGAACCGGATGTCCGTCCCATCGATGATGGGCAACTGGAGTGCGCGAACATCTACCCTCGGCTTCGGCTCCGTTCCGGCAAGCGTAGCGATGCGAGGTTTGTCGACAGCTTGGTTGAGGTCCTCGGGCGCCGCCTGGGAACTTGCGGGACGGGCCAGTCCCATCAGAAAGGCGATAACCAGAATCGCCCGCATCATTGTGGTCGCTCCTCCTGGCGAATTCCTGTTCACCGGCGTAGTCAAATAATATCAAGGCGCGGATGGTCGTCCACCGAGCGAACCCCAATCATGAGTTCGCCGTTGTCTTATGGAATAGCCCGAGACCGGCGCCGCCACCAGATGTCCCGTAAGCAATCGATCCGGGAATGCTCAACTCGATCTCCGTGCCTGCTCCGGCTGCGGTCCACAAGTCCAGCTTCCCGCAATGCTCCGGGCGCGCTCACGCATTCCAGGCACGCCGTAGTGGCCGGCGCGTCCTTCCTTCGCGATTGCCGGATCGATGCCCTTTCCATCGTCCCGGATGCGCAACTGGAACAAACTTGCGTTATACGCGATTTGCGCTTCGATATCGTGCGCCTATGCGTGGCGGAAAGCATTTCGCACGGCCTCACGCGCAATCGAGTAGACCTCGTACCGCAGGATTGGATGCAGGTCGCGTGGACCCTCCACCACCACATGGAACTTTGCGGAGTCATGGGCAGCACCCTGGGAGGCCAGTTCGTGGCTCATTTCATTACCCAGGGCTGTCACCGCCGGCGCCAGTTCCTTGGCGACCTCTGGCGACGTACGTAGATCGTGTATCGCGTCCCGGCCCTCGGAAAGGGCCTGCTCCGCCCGCTTCAGGGCCCATCGAGAGCTTCGATTGCCTCTTCGGTGCGCCGGGGGAGCATGTTGCGAGCCGCCTGAAAACGGAAGATCACCCCGTGAAATCCTTCCAACAAAGTATCGTGCAGTTCGCGGGCGATGCGCGTGCGCTCTTCGACTCGCGCTTCCAGGCGCGCGTTGAATTCCCGCGCAATCTGATGGAGACGGTACCGAAACAGCGCCCAGAGCAATCCCGCATTCACGATACCCAGCACGGCGGTGCAATGAGATCTGGGACGCAACGCTCTGCGCGGATTCGGCGCCACGCAGGTCGATTTGACGCTGCGGAGACAGTTCAAACTCCGGGAGCGGCTTTCTCTTCAGGTGCGAGCGGATTTCTTCAACATCTTCCACCACCCCAACTTCGGCCCTCCCACAAACTACCTCAGCTCTCCTTTATTCGGGTAATCGACTCAGATGCTGGGAGCATCGCTGGGAAGCGGCGGCCCGAATGGCGCCTCAATCCGCTGTATCAAATCGGCGGGCCGCGCTCGGCGCAACTCGCCCTGAAGCTCCTGTTCTGAGCCTCATTGGCCAGGCAGAGATAGGAGCAATGCGGCAAGATCGCGTTTGAGGTATGAGACCTTCGCGCGCACGTCTTCGAGCATGGCGGAGCGATCTTCCAGATCGTCGATGGTCAGAGGCAGTTTGTCGGCAGGCTGACTGGTCACCCTATCGATTTTGTTCTTGCCGGCTGAAGTGGAAGGCGGGTCTGTCCGCTTGAGGGTAATCCAGGTCTGAATGAGGCGCTCCTTCCTCGTGAGGCCTTCCTGGTCTGTCGGCGCCACGTCGTTTAGAAAGCTCCACACAATCGCGTCGTAGCGGCTATCGCCGAGCGCCGGCCGATCGAAGAACTCGGCCAACATATTCGAGTTGAAGTCGAATATCCTGGTTCCGCCTTTCTGCGCCCGGATGCCGGAGATCGCGAGAGTCGAGGAGACCACGCCTGCCGCGATGCCGACGATAGACGAAGGTCTGTTTTCTCCCGAAGGCAACTGGAGCCCGGCGCTGGTCGCTCCTAGCGTTCCGGCCGAAACGATACTCAGTAGATTGGCGCGGTTGACAGCCTTGTCCCTTTTATCGGAGAGATAGCCCCGGATCTCGTTGGATTGAGCAATCTCGTTGTCGATCTGCGCGATGGTTGCGTCCACCTGCAGGGAAGCCGCGACAACCTTCTCCAGGATTTGCTGGCGAAGCCGCATGACCTTCGAGGCATCGGACTGGTCGCGAGCCGATTCGTTCAACTGATTCATCTCAGGCAGCACCTGAATGATTCCTGCGGTAAGCATCACCCCTGACGCTTCCGCTTCCTCTTTCTTGACCTGAGACTGCGCGAGAGCCGTCAAAGCCCATGCCGTGGCGATAAGACATCGTGTCAATTTCGTACCTCCAGAATGTATGGTGGGTTTGGATGCTTTGAAGGCGAAGGCCGGACTTCCCGTGTCGTCATCGAGACACCGAAACGCCCCTTTCGCGATTCCTCGTGGAACTCGATGCGTCCAACTCACGAGATTTGATCCGGGATATATGCGGGCAGCACGAGGTCCAAATCATGGAAGGGCATGTGGCCAAGGACCATTTACATCTCTTCGTAACGATACCACCGCAGGTGACGATCAGCCGCCTGCTGCAGTGGTTGAAAGGGAAGACAGCACACCATCTGTTGGCGGAGTATCCGCATTTGAAGAAACAGTTCTGGGGACGGCGCCTGTGGGCGCGAGGATACTTCTGCTGCAGTTCCGGCAATGTCACCGATGAGGTGATTGCCAAGTATATTGCCGAACAAAATGTCGATCGGGATACGGATTTCCGGGTAGATGGTTGAGTCCATCTACCGCTTGAAGCCCGCTTGGTGCGGGACTCATCGTGCCGGCCTCTGGCCGGAACAGGACTTCCAGTCCGTTACTGTAGCCACCGCCTTCAGGCGGTGGTTTTCATTCGTCCGTCACTGCCGCAACCGGCGGAGCATTTCGTTCGCGCCGGCGCTGATGTTCGGATCCGCATCGCGCGCAGCAATTCTGAAGTGCTCCAGGGCGCCTGCCGAATCGCCAGTCTGGAACAATACCGCGCCCAGTTCGTAGTGTGCGCGGCCGGAATTGGGATTCAGACTCAAGGCGATACTTAGTTCCCGTTTGGCGCCGGCGAAATCACCTTTGATCGAGAGCACCGATCCCCACAATTCGTGGGCCGGAAGCAGCTTCGGATCGAGCGCCAGCGCGGCCGCAACCTGCTGTTCGGCGCCATCGAAGTCATTCAGGTTGGCAAGCACACGCGCGTAGTTCAAGCGCGCCGGAATGAATGCCGGGTCCAACCGGATGGCGCGCTCGAAATGTTCGCGGCCTTCGGCCAACTCGCCTCGCGAAGCGAGCAACATGGCGAGGTTGGCCTGACATTCGGCGACTCCAGGGTCAATCGCCAGCGCCGCGCGGAACTCCCTCTCCGCGCCCCTCGCGTCGCCCGATCCAATCAGCAGCGCCGCCAGATGGTTGTGCATCTCGGCGGAATCGGGATCCAGCTCGATGGCTTTTTCCAGGTCGCGCCTGGCTTCGGCGGTCTTGTCTTGTTGCCAGAGAACCCAGCCGAGCGGCCCCCAGGCGGCAGGATCGTCGGGGCGGAGCTTGGTCGCCGTGCGCAGGGCTGCTTCGGCCCGGGCCCACTGTTTCGATTCCGTGAGCGCGATACCCATCCCGAGTTGAACGATCTCCGAATTCGGCGTGCGCCGCGAAGCTTCTTCAAACGATGCGATCGACTTCGGCAAATCGCCGGCGGACCTGTACCCTTCGGCGAGGCCGGCATAGAAGCCGGCTGGAACGGGGTGAAGCCGCGCGATCAAACCGGCCAACCGGTTGAGGCCTGCGCTCAGATTGCTTCTATCGGTGATTTGGGCTAACGCGATGTAGAGCAAATCGGTGGAGTTCGGCGCCGCCGGCGGTAAATACGGTACAACCTCGCCGCGGTATTGGGTCGCCGGAGACTCATTCACTTCCGCCCTTGCCGCCAGCAGGTCTCCCGCCGGTTTCACGCGAACGATCTTGTGGTCGGTCATGACGACATGCACGGCATCGTCGGTCCGCCGCTTCGCCATGTGGCAAGCCACGCAATCCGCGCCGGCCGCATGTTCGACCCGCGTCTGAGCGAAAGCCTTATGGCAGTTCTGGCAGGCGGCGTTGTAATGCGCTGCTGCAGTCTCACCCCGCGGAATGTCGTGAGGATCGTGACAGGTAGTGCAGCGAAGCTGTCCGGCGCTTTTCAGGAAACACTGGGACTCGCGCAAACGATAGCCGGTGTGATTTACCTGGAACTCCTGGTTCTTGGACGGGGCCATGTCGAATGCGAGGCGGAAATCGGCGAGAGGCTGGCCGGCCACGTAAGAGAAAGGCCCGCGGTTGAAGCGCAGCAAAGAATGGGGCAGCAGCCTGGCGGTGGTTTCGAGATGACACTGCAGGCAGACCTCCATCTCCCGTTCCGGGCTCAAGTGCGTGGGATTCACGATCGCGGCGCGGATCTGCTGGGGCGTGGCGTCTTTTCTTCCGGCGGCTTCCACATGCTGCTGCCCGGGTCCGTGGCATCTCTGGCAATCGATTCCTTGCGGCAGCGGATCGAGATACCGGGCCTCTGCGCCCGCCTCCTCATGACCCTCGGGAATACGCGGATAGGCGTTGTGGCAATACATGCATTCGTAATGAATCACGCGCGTGGAGCCTTGGTAATCGGCTCTGTCGTACCCCGGATTCATTCCCCAAGAGCCGCCTTTCTCCGCGTACCAGCCCAGAGGCAACTGCTGCAGCGTGCCCCGGCTGGTACGGTGCAGATAGGTGTGCGAACGATTGCCGGAACCGAGAACGAAATCGATTTGCTTCTCTTCGACGTTGGTCTCGCGGCCGTCGAAGCCGATCTGCCAGCGACGCTGGAAGTACTTTCCCGCTCGCGCCACCATGGTGAAGTAGGTTTCAGACGCCGGGTGATAGAACGGAAGACCGGAGGTGAAGTCTTCGACGGCCGTCTCCGCGGTAAGCGGATAGAAGGAGCGGCCCATGCCCGTCTGGCGATAGGTTCGGGCTTTGTCGGCGTGGCACTGGCCGCATACCGCGGGGTCGACGTAAGCGTTGGCCGCCATGGCTGGCGCAGCGGCGCTGGCCGCCATAAGTGGCGCGGACGCGCCAAGGGCGATCGAAGCAATCGGGATCAAAACCATCGCGATCCAAACCATTGCAACGACGATTCGCATTAACCCGGCCCCGCCTTGGCCGCCGGGAAACTCTCGCGGCGCACAATCCCCGAACCTTCTCGAATTACCACCAATTGGTTCGCCGCCACGTCCGCGATCTTTTCCTGTTTCCCATTCGGCCACCGGATTTCCAGGTTTGCGGATTTCTCCGCTCCCAGTCCAAAGTGCAGGCGCCGGTCGTTTGCGGAAAGGTACGAGGACTGGGCCGCCACCGTCTGGACCTGCTTCCGCTCTCCGTACGACGCAACCACTTGGGCGCCGATCGCGCTGCGGTTCGACTCCACGCCGGTGAGCAATACCTTGAGCCAGCGATTGGTTCGAGTGACGTCGTTCCGGAACAGCGACGGGGGTTCATTCATATTCATAATCAGAATGTCCATATCCCCGTCATTATCGAAGTCGCCGAACGCGGCTCCGCGGCTGGAGTGCAGTTCGTTCATCGCCGGGCCGGCGAGATCGAGCAGTTCTTCGAATTTGCCGCCGCCCAGGTTGCGGAAGATCACGCTGGGCGTTTTGTAGGGAGCCGTGGGGTCGGCCGCTTCCACTTCGGGGTAGACCATCCCGGTGGTGAAGAAAATGTCCGGCAGGCCGTCATTATCGAAGTCCTGTATGGCGGCGCCCCAGCCGACAAAGCGCGTTTCCACCCGCAGCCCCGCGCGCGTTGTGGCGTCGCGGAAGGAGCCGTTTCCGTTGTTCTTGTAAAGCACGTGCGTGTCGGAGCTGAAGTGGGTCTTGAAAATGTCGAGATACCCGTCGGTATCGAAATCGCCGATGCCGATTCCCATGCCGCCCTGTTCGCGTCCGTCTTCGTTCAGGGCAACGCCGGCTTCGAGGCCGCGCTCGGTGAACGTGCCGTCGCGGTTATTCCGGAACAACAGGCTGGGCGTGGTGTCGCAGGCAACGTAGATGTCCGGCCAGCCATCGCCGTCGAAATCTGCCGCGACCGCGGTGAGAGGGTAGTTGGGAGTAACGGCGAGAATGCCCGAGCGCTCGCTGACATCCGTGAAAGTACCGTCCCCGTTATTGTGATAAAGGCGGCAGCGCTCCTGCGGCAATCCGCCGGGACCGCAGAACACGGGAACCGGACCGCGAGTGCAGGTCGGATTTATCCCTCGAATGGGAACCTTGTCGGGATCGAAAACGACGTAGTGGTTGACGAAGAGATCCAGTCTGCCGTCGCGGTCGTAGTCGATCCAGGTGCAACCCGTGCCGTAGCGCGTTCCGGGGTGAATCAACCCGGCCTTTTCGGTGACGTCGGTAAACGTGCCATCGCCATTGTTGTGAAACAGAATGTTCTGCCCCCAGCAGCTAATGAAGACGTCGTCGAAGCCGTCGTTATCGTAGTCGCCCACGGTGATTCCGGCGGCCCATACGCTGCGGCCCAGCCCGGATTTCGCGGTCACATCGCGAAACGTGCCGTCGCGATTATTGTGATACAGCCTGATCGTGGCATCTTCCGGCGTCGGTCCAGTGCGGCGGCGGCCGGTCAGGGTGATGACGTCAAGCCAGCCATCGGCGTCGTAATCGATGAACGCGACGCCGCATCCCATTGCGTCGAGAATGTAGTCCACGTGACCTTCGTTGCCATAAACGATGGGAGCTCGCAAGCCCGCCTTCGCCGCGACATTGACGAACTTGGCATCGAACGGCAGCCCAGATGGCTTCCCGCGCGGGGCCGGTGCAATGCCTCGCGAGGCCATGCCCGTGTATTGCTGCGCTTCGGTGAAACGGGAATGGACGAGCCCGAGGGCCGCGGCCGAGAGAACCTGCCGGCGTGTCATTGCGCTTCTGTTGAGAATATCAGACTCAAAATAGGATAGAATTCGAGCGAAATGGGCCGGGGCGAAACGGGAAGGCGCGAAACGGAAAGGGGCGCGCGTGTGCTGGCGATTTTCACCGCCGCGGCAATTGCCGCCTCCGGATGGCAGCCCACGGGCGCGCAGTTGGTCAATGCAGGGCGGTTTGCGGAAGCCCTCGCGGCGTTCGAAGGCGCTCTACAGACGGATCCGAAATCGGTTGCTGCGAACAACGGCGCCGGCGTCGCTCTCGATTTGCTGGGCCGTTACGCCGAAGCTCAACCCTACTTCACCGCGGCCATCAAAGCCAGCCGCACTCCACTCGAAAAAGCCCTGGCCGAGCGAGCCATGGCGATCGGATTCGGATTCGCGAGTAATTGCGCCGCTGCGGAAAAGCCGGAGAAACGCGCATTCGATTTCTACGTGGAAACACTCGATTTTCCCAATGCAGGCGACGTCGCCGATGAAACCGGCCGCTTGTGCCTCGATGCGGGCGATTTCGATCGGGCCGCGGAGTGGTACCAGAAAGGACACGATGAGGGAGAGTTAGAACCGAAGATCTCACTGGCGCGAACCGATCTCTGGGAATTCCGCCTGGCGCACGCTAAGGGGCGTATCGCGGCGCGGCGCGGCAAAATCGCCGAGGCCCGCAAGCAGGCCCAAAAGGCCCGGGCGATTCTGAACCGCGGCCGAATTCCCGATCAGGAAGAATTCTTTCCCTATCTCGAAGGCTACATCGCTTTTTATGCGAGCGACTACGCGGAAGCTCTAAACGACCTGAACCGCGCTTCGGGCGCCGATTCGTTTATTCAATGCCTGACCGGCCAAACGTACGAAGCGCTGGGCGACCGCGCCCACGCGATCGAGTTCTATCGGAAAGCCGCGGCGGCAACCGCACACAGCGTTCCCGCCGCGTATGCGCAACCCTTCGCGCGGCGCAAACTTGCCTCGTGGAATCTCATCGAGCAGTGATACGGTTCACTTAAGGGGAGGCAGGAAATTCTTCCGATGCCATATTCAGGAGCGCTTGGCGGAGAGGGCGCTTCTTGCGGGAGGCCGAAATATGACGAAGTGGCTGAAGATTCTGTCCTTCGCTTAATGCTTTCCGATCTGGCCGTCCGAAGGCACGAGCCGAGCGGTGCGCACAAGACGAGTGCGCCGAAGCGGCGACAGAAACGGGCCGAGGGCGACTCTCATCAGGCTTATGCCATGAGACGCGTACAGAGCAACCGGGTCTCCATGTTGCGGGTCTCGCGATTCTTTAGTACTATTTCTCTAGTATGAAGCCGGCTGAAGAGCGGCAAGATGCGACGACTGATTTGGAGTATGGCGATCGCAGGTTCGGCGCTGGCGCAGCGGCCAGCGTTCGAGGTGGCGTCCGTCAAGCCGAGTCCGGCGGCGCCCTTCGGGCAGAACCTCAACATCAATCTCGGAGCGGTCCACCACAATGAATTGACGCTTACCAACACGACCCTTTGCGAATCCCTGCGCTTTGCTTACCACCTGGTGAGCGACGACCAGGTGGCCGGCCCCGACTGGATCAAGGAGCGCGAGTTCCGCTTCGACGTGGTAGCCAAGGGCCCAGCCAATGCCACGCGAGAGCAACTGCTCGAAATGCTGCAGACGCTGCTGGACGAGCGATTCAAGCTGGCTATGCACCGCGAGCCGCGAGTAGTGGCGCACTACGAACTGGCGGTCGCCAAGGGAGGGCTGAAGATCCATCCGTCCAAGCCGGAGGCGCCGGACGACGTGAAGTACTCGAGCGGGCATTTCTCGTCGCAATGGATGCCGATGTTTCGTTTCACGATGCTACTGTCGCGCCAACTCCGCCAGGCGGTGATCGACAAGACCGGATTGGCCGGCCCATACGATATCGACTTGGAGTGGACGCCTGACGAACCCAACGGTGCGCCACCCGAGGCGCCG
>JBEKNN010000135.1:0-23722 GCA_049522755.1 Bryobacteraceae bacterium
GCTGCCCTTGTTGACCCTGTTGGCCTTGCTGTCCTTGCTGCCCTTGCTGGCCCTGCTGCCCTTGCTGACTCTGCTGTCCATCGCGGCTAAGCTGCTGGCTTTGCTGGCTGCGATTCATTTCGTCGAGCTGCTGCCGCAACTTCTCGGCGTCGCGCCGCAACATTTCCTGCTCCCAGCGTTGCTGCGTGGTCGGCGAACCGCCCTTCTTCTGCTGCTCCGCCAACTCCTGCTGGCGCTTGGCCAATTCCTGCAGCTTTTGCAGAGCCTCGTCCACTTTCCGCTGCTGCGCGTCGGCCGATTGGTTCGACTGCACGCCTTCGTACTGGTTCTTCTGCGTGTCCAGCTCAAGATCGAAAAGCCCTTCGAGATCGCGCGTGGCGCCGTTCATGCCACCACCGCCGCCTCCGCCGCCCCCGCCCTGGCGGCCCATGGCCACCTGGATGTCGCGGAACGTGGCTTCGGCGCGCAACAGGAACTGCAGCGCCTTTTGCTCAGGCGCCAGCGCATCCTGCCACTTGGCGGCTTTCAACTTGTCGACGCCCGGCTGCATGGCCGCTGCCGCCTGTTCCATATCCGATACGAAGCTCTTAAAAGAATCGCCCGCTTCGTCCAGCTCGCGGCTCTTCATGCGCTGCGCCAGCGCCGCCGCCTGGTCCTTCAACTTCGATTGAACGCTGGAAAGAAACGCCGCATTCTCCTGGTCGGTGCCGCGCGCGCCCTGTCCCCTGGCCTGATTCCACGTCGCGGCGATGATCTCCTTCTGCCGCTGCGAAATCTGGTTCTGCTCGTCGGCATCGCCGCCGCCCCCAGCGCCGCCGCCACCGCCTTCCTGCTGCGACTGCGTGTAGTTGCGCTCGAACGGCTGCGCCTCAATGAAGAACATGTCGGTCTTCGATTGCGACCGCGCGTCGTTCGCCGTGGCGTAGACGCTCACCACATCGCCCGGCACTATTTTGAAATCCTCCAGCGAGATGACCGTAGTTCCGGCGGATGTCTTGGCATTCTTAGTCTGCAGCAGCGGAACCGTCTTCTCCGCGCCGCCGTTCACCGAGTAGTGCAACTGCACATCTTTCAGACCGAAATCGTCCTTGGCATCGACGGCGATGGTGACTTCCTCAATCGGGCTGGCGCGGAAATCGCGTCCCGGCCGCGTGATGCGCACGTCCGGCGGGTTGTCCTTCATGGCTTCGATGAAGTAGTCTTCGCTCAAGCGCACGTCTTCGCCGCCCTCGAGCGCGGCAACGTGGTACATGCCATCCTTCTCGATGGGAACTTTGGCGGTGAGCGTCGTGTTCGCGCCCGTCGTATTCACGCCTTTGGCAAGGGCAATCTTCGAGCCGTCGTCGAGCACCAGCTCGCCGCTCGCCAGCGGCCGGTCGGTGGTGACCGTCACCTCGCCGGTCGTGCCCTGCACCGCGCGCAGATCGCCGCCCGGGTCCTCAGTGACATCCTTCAAGCCCAGCCATGCGGGGTAATGATAGGTCACCGCGACCTTCTTCACCGCGGGCAAATCGATCACATTCAGCTTGTACGTCGGCGAGCGCACGCCGCCCGCTTCCACGTAATATTCCAGGGTCTCCGGCACGCCCGCAATCAGGAACTGGTAAGCCGAGCCGCCCTCTTCGGTGCGCATTTCCGCCGCTTCCCACTGCGACGCGCTGGAGTATTTGGCGAAGAACTGCACCTTGGGCGCGCTGAACCCCATAAGCTGCGCGCCGATCATCTGATCGGAACGCTTGCGCACCGTCTTGTTGCCCGGCGTCACGGAGATTGCGTAAAACGGCTTGGTGACGCCCTTGGGAACGGCGCCCCAGAGCAGCCCGGTTCCGTATCCCAGAAAGCCGGGTCCCGAAATGCCCAGCCACAGCAATACGAGCGTCGAAACCACCGCGGCCGACGAAAAGCTGAAGATCCACGAAGTCTTGGCGACCTCATTGGGCTGCGCGGTTTGCGCCAACGTCAGCGTGTCCGCGGCCAGCAGATGCAGGAAAGGATCGCCCGCGTTGGCTTCCGACCGCTCGGTGAACGTCAGCAGCCGCTCTTGAAACTGCGGGTATTTCGACTCGGCCGCACTTGCCGCGCGCCGGCGGTTCAGCTTGATCACGGGAGCGATGAGCGCCGCCGCGATGGCGAAGGCCAACCCGAGGAACAGGAACACGCGCGCGCCCACCACGCTCGAATGCGAGAAGGCGAACTGGTTGGCCGCCAACACGGCCAGCACCGTGAGAATCAGCGCCGCCGCCGCGCTTACCGCGACGCCGCGGCTCAAAGCCAGCCACCGCAGGCGCCGTTCCAGGGCGATCAGATAGTCGGTCAAGCGATCAAAAGGTTTCATGCCGCCTCTTTGTCTACCGCAAGGTGTTTATTCCCCAACACCGACTCCGCTACCGCCAATGCCAATGCCGCCAGCATGACGTACCACCACAGCGAAACCGGCTTTTGTTCGCTCGTCGCAGACGAATCGCTGCCGGAAGTACCGTTGGCTGTATTTTGCCACAATTTGAGGTCCTCCGTGGTGGCAGGCGTCAGATCGCTTTCGCGCCGGTCGGAATTCACGGCCACCAATTCGTTGCGTCCGTTGGGACGACGGATGTCATAGAAGCCGGCCATGGTGAATTGGACGTTCTGCGCCGTGGCGGCTTCCTTCAGATCGAAAACGCGTCCGCCCTTGGGATCCACCACATCCACCGCCGAGCCTTTTTCCTTGCTGTCGCGCAACTCTTCGAACGACCCCACCTGCACCGCCGGGGGACCGGAATCGAGGCGTCCCAAGTAGCGCGCCGTCTGTTCCACGAACGGAACGAACGAAGCGTGCAGCGGAAAATCGTTGTCGATATTGTCAAACGTGGATGCGAACACTTCCACGTGCCCGCCGCCCATCTGCTGATCCATCAGCAGCGGCGTTTCGTCGGACAGGCGCGCGACTACGCGCGATTTGCCCGGGTCCACGCGCAGCACCCGTAGAAACTTCACGCCCGCCCAGTTGTTGTCCTTTTGAATGGAAGGATGCGACGGGTCGAGCCAGGCGACCGTCTGGAACCGATCGCCCTCGCGGCCGGCGTAGCGCGATTCGGCAATATGGTCGTCCGATACCGGCACCTTCATTTTCGCCATGGAGTTGTGCCCCAACGCCACCAGCACCGATCCGCCGTTCTGTACGTATTCGCGCAACTGGTTTTCAAATCCGCCCGGCAGCGCGCCGACGTCCGAGATCACAACGAACGCGTACTTTGCGGGATTCACGTTGGCGGTTTGTTCCACCAGCGCGGATTGCACGTCGAACGCCGATTGGCCCGACGCTTCCAGGGCCGCCTTGAAATAGAGCAGCCCCTGTTGGTTGCCGGCTTCATAGACGAACAGCGCGGGCCGCGGATCGCCGCGCTCCACCGAAAAATAGAACGCGTCGTCGGCCGGCAGCGCATCCGCCGCATCGATCTTCACCGAGCCCTTGTTGCGTCCGTAGGGCACGTCGAGCGATTGGAATTCCACCGTGGCGCGGCCGCCCTCCGGCACGTCCACCGATTTGGTTTCCACCACGCGGTCGTTCAGCACCAGCGAAACGTGGCGCATCGCTTTGGGCTCGCCGAAGCTGGCCACGGTGGCGAGCACGCGCTGCTTTTTGCCGTCGTAAACCCGGCGCGGCGCAATTACATTTTCCACCGCGAAGTTCGGAACCTGTTTCGGCGCCAAAGCGTGCGGCTCCAGGCGAATGGCCGCGTTCAACCGCAGGTCGTTGAAGTTGGACGGCATGCCGGTCTGCTGCATGTCCGAATACAACGCGACCCGCAGCGGCAGCTTCAGCGATTGCGCGATGGAGCGCAGCGAACGCGCCAGCTCGGCGAACGAAGTTTTGTCGTCGGACGTCTCGGCGGCGTCGATGGCGGCATTGAGCTGCTGCTTGTCGTCGGTGACGTCGCTGAGCGCGTGGACGCGCGAGCCGAACTCGAGCACCTGCGCGCGCTCGCCGGACCGCAGCCCGGAAATCTCGGATTTCGCCATCTGCTTCGCCTGGTCGAACAGGTTGCCCGCGCGCATGCTGAGCGAATTATCGATGGCCACCACGGTGATTTCGCCCGTATGCTGGAAGGGGATGGACTTGCGCTCGATATAAGGATGCGCGAACGCCAGCGCGATCAGCACGAACAGCGCCATGCGCAGCGCGAGCAACAGCAGATAGCGCAGCCGGCGGTGCTTGATGGAGCTTTGCGTGTGCCGCTCCCAAAACATCAGGGAGCCGAACGGCTGCGGCGGCGACCGGTGCTTGCGCAGCAGATGCAGCCACAGGGGAAGCCCCACCGCCAACAGCCCCGCGAGAAACCACGGCGTGAAAAACCCCATTTAGAGCAGCCTCCGCCGGATCGCGAGGTATTCGCGCAAGCCCTCGTCGAGGGGCCGCGCCGTATTCATCAGGAAGTAATCCAAACCCACCGAGCGCGCCTTGGATTCGAGGCCGCTGATATGCGCGTCGATGCGGCGTTTGTATTCGTTGCGCGCATATTCCGGCGAAACTTCGAGCGAAGTGGTCTCGTCTTCCATATCCACCAACAGGACCGGATCGCGAAACTGCGGTTTGATCTCCTTGGGATCGAGAACGTGAAACAGGATCACTTCGTTGCCACGATAGCGCAGCGGCTCAATGGTCTTGGCAATGATTTCCGGCTGCTCATAGAAATCCGATAACACTACCACGATCCCGCGCCGGTGCTGGAAATTCTGGAAGTGTATAAACGGTTTGACGAAGTCTGTACGCACTCCGTTTCCGGCCTCGGCCCCTTCGATGGCGTGCAGCAGCCGGAACAACTGCCCCTGCCGGGTGGAAGGCTCAATGTAGTTGACGACGTCCTGATCGAAGACGAGTAACCCGGCGGCATCGCGCTGATGGCTGCCCATGTAGCAAAGCGAGGCCGCGACGAAGCGCGCGTAGTCGAGCTTGCTCACCGCCTGGGACTTATACGCCATAGAAGACGACGTATCGAGCAGCACCAGAAGCTGCGAGTTAGTTTCGCCGCGATAGCGCTTGAGGTAGCATTTCTCGGTGCGCGCGAAGACGTTCCAATCGACGTGGCGGAGGTCGTCGCCCTGGGCATAGGCGCGGTATTCGGCGAATTCCTGGGAGAAGCCGAAATCGGGGGAGCGGTGGAGCCCGGCCACGAAGCCGTCGACGACGGTCTTGGCGACGAGGTCCAGGCCGTCGATGGAGGCTAGGGTGGCGGGGTCTAGGAAGCGCTGGAGCACTTAGGAGAAGTTCCTTTTCGATAGGGGAGGGTTTTTCGACGCAGAGACGCTGAGACGCGGAGGTAAGCGCAGAGAAAACGAATCCTTGTACCCATTCACGACGCGCTTGATGCCATCCTTCAATACCGGCATGTTGAAATTGATCAGTAAGCCAACTCGCTTGTTGGAGAGCTTCAGGTACGTTAGCAGTTGCGCCGAATGTACGGGCAGCAGTAATTCGTTGGCCTTGATTTCGACCACTACGCATTCTTCAACCAACAGATCGATGCGGTAGACAGACTCCAACTGGACGCCTTTATACCAGAGAGGCGTAGCAACCTGCCGTTGAAAACGGATCTCCCTCTGGTTCATTTCGTAGCAAAGGCATTCTTCGTAGGCAGACTCCAGAAGTCCAGGGCCGAGATGACGATGAACCTCAATCGAAGCTCCGATTACTCTTTCTGTAGTCTCGTTTTCCACTCTGCGTGGCCTCTGCGTCTCAGCGTCTCTGCGTCGAAAAAAACTCCCCCTATTCCCGAGGCGCCGGCTTAGCCTCCAGCAACATCTTCAAGATATCGTCCTGCCGCAGCTTGTCGCTTTCCGCATGGAAATTCAGCAATATCCTGTGACGCAGCACCGGAGTGTACAACGCCCGGATATCCTCGTACGTCACGTGATACCGGCCGCGCATCAGCGCCCGCGCTTTGGCCGCCAGCACTAAGAATTGCGCCGCGCGCACGCTGCCGCCGTAGTTCACATACTTTTTGACGAAGTCAGGGGCGCTTTCGTCCCGCTGGCGCGTCGCGCGCACCATGTCCACGGCGTGGCGCGCTACGCTCTCGCCGATCGGCGTCATACGCACCAACTGCTGGAAGCTCAGAATCTCCTCGGCGGTGGTGATGGTATCGGCGTGCGCGATTTTGGTCGTAGTGGTCAGGTCCACTACCTGCATCTCTTCGTCGGCGGTCAGGTAATCCAGAATCGTGTTGAACAGGAAACGGTCCAGTTGCGCTTCGGGCAGGGGATAGGTGCCCTCAAGCTCGATGGGGTTCTGCGTCGCCAGCACGAAGAATGGCTTGGGCAATATATAAGTGTTGCCGCGCACCGTGCAGGAAAGCTCCTGCATTGCTTCGAGCAGCGCGCTCTGCGTCTTGGGCGGCGTGCGGTTGATTTCGTCCGCCAGCAAAATGTTGCCGAAGATGGGGCCCTGCACGAAGGTCCACGTGCGGTGGCCGGTGGCAGGGTCTTCTTCGATGATGTCGGTGCCGGTCATATCGCTCGGCATCAAATCGGGGGTGAACTGGATGCGCTTGAAAATCAGCCCCAGCGTCTGCGCCAAGGTTCGCACCAGCAGCGTCTTGGCGGTGCCCGGCAGGCCGGTAATCAGGCAATGGCCGCCCACGAACAGCGCGATCATCACCTGTTCCAGCACTTCCTCCTGGCCCACGATCACGCGGCGCACCTGCGTCACGATCTCGCTCTGTACCTGGCGGAAGCGGTCGATCCGCGCCTTCAAAACCTCGGGCTCCATTTGCGTCGTCACGGTAGTTGACATGAGTTGTCCATTCTTATTTGCTCAACTGTAACAGCAGCTTCTGCGCGGGCTTAAAGCCCGGCGCAATTTCCAGCGACAGAATCAGCTCGTCCTTAGACTGCTCCGGTTGATGGTTGGCGTTGTACGCCAGCGCCAGATCGTAATGCGCCTGCGCCGCGTCGATCGGCTTGTACGCCAATTCGGCGCGGAATTCGCGCGCGGCGCCCGCGGCGTTGCCCTGATTGAGCCACAACTCGCCCAGCTTCTGATGCAGGTCGCCATCGACAGGATAGATATAGTTTAATCGGTCTAGTATATCCGCTGCTTCCTTGGTTTTCCCGGCATCCGTCAGTTCCTTGGCCAGCAGTTTCAGCGACGCGGGATTTCGGCCGCCGATATGGGCGTACCGGTTCAGCTCGTCGATGGCGTCCGCCGAATCCTTCTTATCGAGGTACGCGTGCGCCAGAAATTCGTAGACGCTGCCCGCCTCCACATAGTCGGGGTAAAGATCGCGAATCGCCAGGCCTTCTTTGATGACGCCGTCGTTATCCTTCGCCTTGGCGAGCTCGGCGACCTTCTTCAAGCCGTCTCTCCATTCCGTGAAGTGTTGCACCGGAGTTTTCATCTGGGCCTCCACGTAGGCCCGGAACTGCTTGTCGAATTCCGCCGGCTCCACTTTCAGCTCTTTACGGATGACGTCCGAAGTCTCCTCGCCGTGGGCATAATCGTGGAGCATCGCCAGGATCGTATCCCAGCCCCATTTTTCAGTGATGAAATCGCAAATCTTGCCGCCCTGGAAGTAGCTCACCACCACCTGCTGCGGATACGAGGGATGGATGAACCCGCGATCCAGCTCGGCGATCGGCAGCAGCGCGTAATCCTTAACGGCCACTATCTCTTCAGGGCCCAAACGGTCGCCCCACTCCGGGCTGGCCGCGGTCTCTTCGTGCACCGCGATGCCTTCGGTGAACCAGCGCGGCACTTTCGAATTGGTCATGGTGAGCGTGAACACATGGCTCATCTCATGCCACAATGTCGATGCCCAATGAAATTCGCCGGGCGGGCGGCCCGACGGACTATCCATGGCGATGGAGTATCCGAAGGTGACGCCCAGCGCGCCCAATCCGGGCATGCCGAGCGTGCGCACCGCGAAATCCTCGTGGTCGGGATAGACTTCCACCTGCACCTTGTGGTCGAGCGTCATCTTGTACTTCTTCTCGTAGGTGGCGATGGAGCGCTCCACTTCGGCTTCGAAGTAAGGCGCCAGAAGATCCGCTTCTTTCTTGTTCAACTTCAGGATGGCGTGAGGCGTTTCGATGGTTACGAAATTCTTGTAGCTATCGATCAGCATCAGCGTGTTCTTGGTGGCGCTGTCCTGGAAGCCGTGATCCCAGCAATATTGCAACTCGGTGAAAGCTTCTTTGTCCTGCCCCAGCCGCATCAGGTTGATCGCCATCTGCGACCGCGCCGTGTACAGCTCCGGATCGAGCGCGATGGCTTTGCGGTAAAACTCGATGGATTCCGGATAGCGGCGGTTCAACATGAAGAAGTGCGCCGCCGTTTCATAGCCGCGGGCGGCGTGCGGATCCCATGTGGAATCCTTCTTATCGGCCAGCCAATCCATGGTGGCAAGAATCGCCTTGCCCTGCACCGAATTCGCGTCCATGTCGATCGCTTTGTGGGCTTCGTCGCGCGCCAGGGCGTCGTTGTTGTCCTCGAGCGCCAGGCGCGCCAGCAGTTCCTGCGCTTCCACAAGGTGCGGGTCCGATTTCAACGCCATGTGCGCCAGTTCGACGGCTTTGCTGCCGAACTGCTCCGCTTGAATCAGCGCCAGGCCCAAAAGCGCGCCGGCGTGTTCGGGTTTGATTTTGAGCGCTTCTCCGAAAAGATCTCCCGCGACGTCGGGCTGCCAGTGCTCCAGATACAAGCGGCCCCATGCCACGCGGTAATCGGCGTTATCGGGATGATCGGCCACCAATTTTTTGAAGGCTTCGTTGGCGTCGAGGTAACGGTGCGCCTTTTGCAGCGCTTTCGCTTGATCCAGAGTTTGGGCCGGGAGGACTAAGGCGGCGAGCAGCGTGAGAACGGCTAGTTTCAGGAATGACGCCAGTACGGCCGAAGCGCGTTCACACGAGTGTGAACGCTGCACGCAGGAGTGCGTGCGCCACCGGGGGAACCACTTCACTTGTCGATTTCCTCCTGCACCTGGGCAAGCGCGAGCAGGAGCTGCGTCAGTTGCTGCTTATATTGATTATCCGGAATGGCGGCCTTCTGATACTTCAACTGATCGATAGCCTGTTCGAGCTGCTCCTTCTTGTCGAGCAGCGCGCGCTTGGCCGGATCGCGCGCGGCCGCGGCGTTGGACCCAAGCCGCACCACCGGGAATGTAGCCGCGAGCCGCCCTTCGCCGTTCTGCGGCGATGGAGTGTGTTCGCCCTCGCCCTTGCCGGTATCTTCCAGAACCGAGTGCTCCGTAGCCAGCCGTTTCTGGCTTTCGAAAAACTCGGTGGTCTTCTGCTGCGCATAGTGGAAAGCTTCCAGCGCCGAAACCGATTCGTTCTTGTCCGCGTCGGCCGCCGGGTCGCGCAACGCCTCGGCCCAGTAGCGCGCGAAGATGGTGGCGTTTTTTTCGGTGCCGGTTTTGGTGGCCGTGATCACCACCCGGTTCGCCCGGCGCAGGAATTCGATGGATCCGCCGCTCGAGCTGGTCATGTTGACCACCAGTTGGCGATCGGCGGGAACGTGGTCGAGCAGCGTGGCAAGCTCGGCGCCGCTGATATCCGGACCGGGAATATTGAATTTATACTCCACGCCGTCGAAGCTGCCGTGGCCGATCAGCATCACCACCAGCGCGTCGCTGGGCTTCGCCTGCTTGGCCACCTCGCCGAGGCGCGCGCGAATCTGCTCGCGGGTTGGGGCCACCAGCGTAATCACATTCGAATCGCCGCCGGCCTTCTTGAGGCTGGAATCGATATCGGTGGCCAGCATCTTGAAGCGCTGATCGTAATCCGCCTCGCCGCCCAGGCCGGAGATGGTCACGTAAAAGGTGGTGGCATGGGCGCAAAAGGCGAGCGTCAGGAGAGCCGCAAGCCTAATTGTAGGGCGGACCCCCTGGTCCGCGGCCGACCCCCTGGTCGGCCTTTTGGAGCTTTCACGAGGCTGATTTGGCTGGGCGAAGAGCGGGTCCAGGGGGACCCGGGCGGACCAGGGGGTCCGCCCTACAAAGGCGCGCAGTTCTGAAAGGTGAGGGGCGCGCAGTTTTAGATGGAGAGAGCGGAGGATGGCGCTCATACCACGCCCCACTTCCGCCGCAGCAGCCACTCGCTTGCCCTGATTCCCAGCGCCAGCAGAAACACGATCGGCATATCCCAAAGGTCGCGCGTCTCGCGGGCCGTGATGCCCGCTTCCGAATACGTAATGTCGCTCGCTAATTTAGACGCGTCTTCGGGTTTGTAGTAACGCCCGCCCGTCTGGTCCGACAGCTTCTCCAGCAGCTCGCGATTCTGCGAGGTATGGAAATTCTCCGCCACGCCGTCTTCACGCCGGAATGAGAGCACTTCGCGCCCCAGCTCTTCCTGCTCGCGCCCCGCGATGATCTCCGCTACGTAGGAACCTGGCTTTTCCGCGGTCCACTCGCCGGAATAAATCCCCTCTTCGAGCGGTTGCGGCAAAAGCTGCATCGTGGCGGACGTTCCATCGGGGCCGACGAAGCGCGCCTGCACGTTGGCGTTGTTCACGGGCTTGTATTCCTTGTCGCGCACTTCCACGCGGATCGGAACCTTGGTGTCGTCGGAGAGCACCGCTTTCGGCGTGCTCGGCGACACCTGACCCGGCGTGTCGGTCACCAGATAGCGGAACATCTGTTGCCAGAACGTGGCCAGCGTGCGATCCTCATGCGGCAGCCACATCTGCCACCGCCACACGCCTTCGGTCGCCAGCAGCGCCGTGCGGCCTCGGCCGTAATTCTCCGTGACCAACAGCGGCATGGCCCGCCGGCCGGGAGGAGTCACGTTCAACAGCACCGAAGCGCCCGGCTTTTTCTCGCCCACTTCCTGGTAATTGGCCACCGCCGGCATCTTCTTCCACCGCTCGATATTGCGCGCTTCGTTATCGTCCAGGCGGCAGATCATGCTCTGCGCGCCTTCCGCCGTCAATTCTACGGGCGAGAAGTCGCGATGGAACGTGCCGCGGTTCGCCGGCAGTTTGGTAGGCACAAGATCCTCGAGCGGGGACCCGGGATATCCGCCGTCGGAAAGCGTCGCGCGCCCGCCGGTGAACAACAAACCGCCGCCGCGCCGGTCCACAAAATCGCGGATCAACTGCTGCTGCGTGGGCGTAAAGTAATTCGCCTCTACGCTGCCGATGATGAGGCCCTGGAATCCAAAAAGCTGATCGGCTTTCGAGGGGAACCCGTCTTCCAGCTCGTGTTCGTCCCTGGCGCCTTGCACGTAGAGCTTGTTCTGCGTGGGGCGCAGAATACTGGCGACCTCGATATCCGGAAAATCGTCCAGTGCGCGGCGCAGAAACTTGAAATCCCACCGCGGCTCGCCTTCCATATACAGAATGCGCGGCTTGCGGTCTTCCACCGTCACCAGGCGCGTCAAGCGATTGTTCTGCTGGTTCTCCTCGCCGGCGATCGCCTCCAAGCCGACATCGAGGGTCTTCGCGCCCTTCTCGCCCACATTGAACACCAGCGACTCGGTCTGCTGGATGCCGTCGCTCTTGAGGACCACATCCTGGGCCGCCAGTATCTTGCCTTCCGATCGCACGGTTAGCTTGCCCTTGCTGCCCGATAGACCATAATTCTGGAACGTCACCGTGGCCGTGAGCCGCGATTTCGGCAGCGCGCGCGCCGCCACTACCGCGTCCTCGATCTCCACATCTTTAGTTGGATGCTCGCGCCCGAAGCCGACGGTATGGACTGGAATCCTTTGCCGGCGGATGGCCGCAATGGTGTTGAGATCGATGCCGCCCGCGTTATCGGCGCCATCGCTCAGCAACACAATCGCGCCCAACGGCAGGGATGAGGATTCCGCCATCACCCGCTCCAGCGTATCGCCGATGCGCGTGGCCTGCTGATTGGCGTTCAACGCGTCGGTGTTTTGAATGCGCTCCGGCTCTTTGCCAAACTCGTAAAGCCGCACTTGAAATTTTTCGCTCAATCCTTTGAGAAGGCCGTTACTGAGCGCCGCCTTCGCCGCCGCTTCGCGCGTGCCCGAGGAATCGGCGATGCCCATGCTCTTGGAATTGTCGACCAGCACCGCGACTACATTCTGTTGCGGACGCAGCGTGGCCACGCTGAGCGCCGGGTGCCACAGCAGGAACAACAGCAAAGCCACCATCGCGGTTTCGAGCAGCCAGATGCCGATGGGCCGCACGCCGGACAACATGCCGTGATGGCGGCGGACATGCCAATAGAGCGCGCCGGCTGCGGCTATGATGCCGATCGCCAGCAGCCACAAGGGCCACGGCGTCAGGAAGACGAATTGGCCTTTATGGAAAAGGCTGGCCGGATATTTGAACAAAAATTCGAACATGGGAAGAAATCACGGGCCGGTCGCGATGAATGTGTAGACGCTCCAGCAGTGGTTGAGAGTTACAAACATTCCCGTGGAGGCAACAGCTTGAAATTGGGGGCGCATTCCGCGAAGCCCTCGTATGCCGTCAGGATAACATGGGAGCCGAAGTGGCGCGGGCCCATGGCCTGCGCGCCCCGAGCCGCTCCGAGCGCTCGGCCGTTCAGGCGGCATTCTGCGATGGAAATCCGCAGGCCGATGGGCCAATGCCACGTACTTCCACGCCAGGGCGTCTCGAAAAATGTGACTTGCGATCGGCGGCGCTCGTAAGACTAGTGTAGGAGGTTACGATCTCGCTCACCTTCATAGCATTGCGATCGGTGGCTTTTTCCTCTGCCTTCCTGTGGCTTTGGACTTTGGTCGCTCTCATGCTGCGCCGCTTCGATCTTGCCGGCCTTGCCCAGGCAGGCCGCGGCCCGGCCACATTGAGTCGCTAGCCGGAGCTGCCCTCATCGTCGTCGTCCTCAGGATCGGCCTCGTCGAAGAGGCCAGCCTGCGGCCTTGGGGGCACATGTTCGCGTCCCAGGTCAAGACGGAGAGTGTCGTGCGGCCGGCCATCGGGCCAGGAGCTGGTCTGCGTCCGGGCGGCATTCTGGGCAAGCCAATCGCACCGGTTGTTGTCCTGGTGACTGGCGTGGCCTTTGGTCCAGATCCAGTTCGTCTTATGGAGGCCGTTCAGTTCATCAAGCTCAATCCAAAGATCGGCGTTGCGGACGGCGTGCTTCTTTTTCCACCAGTGGCCGCGCTTCCATCGGACGACCCACTGCGTAATCCCTTGCCTGACGTATTCGGAATCCGTGGTGATTTCCACTTCACAGGGCTCTTTGAACGCGAGGAGGCCCTGGATGGCCGCCATCAGCTCCATGCGATTGTTGGTGGTGTGAGGATCGTATCCGAAGATCTCTTTCTTCACTGCGCCGAATCGCAGGATGCAGGCCCACCCTCCAGGACCGGGATTACCCAGGCACGATCCATCCGTAATCAGCGAAGCCTTTTTCATGCCTTTAATCATCATGCCAGAGATGCCTCTGACGGGCTCGCGCAACGGGTTAGGTACCTTGGTAGCTTGGTACACTGGTAGGATGGTGACGGACAAGAAGCGCATAGTGGAGCGCGTACAAACCGGCGTCCGGATGGAGAAGCGGGTCTTAAAAGTCCTGAAGGCCTTTGCCGACTACCGCGATTTGACGCTCGGCGACCTGCTGGAAGGCATCGTTCTGCACGCTTTCGATGGGAAGCGCCCTTTCAATCGGGACAGTTTGCAGCGCATCCAGGAATTGAGAAAATTCTATGGTCTCGATTTGGATTCCACCTCGAGCCATCGCCTCACCGAGGCTGGCGCGGGCGGCCCTGCGAAGAAGAAAGAGAAAACTTCGAAATGAATCCTCGCCGACGGCCGAAGCCGCGGAGGCGCCGCATGACCGATGACGAGTTCCTGGCGAGCTTCGAGGACGGCAGTCTCGCCAATGAGTCCTTTCACCACGCCGACCATATCAGAATGGCCTTCCTGTATTTGCGCCGCTACCCGGCCTTGGAAGCTCTCCAGCGCTTCTCCGCTTCGCTGGTTAGATTCGCCGCCGCGAAAGGCAAACCCGAGCTTTACCATGAGACCATCACTTGGGCTTATCTGCTTTTGATTCGCGAGCGGCTGGCCCGGGCAGGACGTCAACAGACCTGGACTGAATTCGCGGCTGGCAACCCGGACCTGTTGAGCTGGAAAGATAACGTCCTGCAGAAATACTACCGCGGCGAAACGCTCTCCTCCGATCTTGCGAGAAGCACCTTTCTGTTCCCCGACAAAGCCATCGCCGGGCAGTGATGCGGCCGGTATTGCGCAATCTAGTGAATGTATTTTATACGATACTATGTAATTTAAACAAGACAACCATTTTGGCCATACCCCATGACAACGATTGACCGAACCGAACTTCCCAGCATGATGGCAACCCTATGTTCTTACGAAAACCTGTTCGGCCCCTATCACCCGCAAACTCTGCGGTTGATGGCCGAGGTTGCGAACGCGTATTGGCAGGTGGGGGAACTGGAGCATGCGCGCCCTCTACTCGAAAGAGCGGCGAGGGATTTGGGGCGTCATCTGAGCACGGAACACGATCTGCACCTGCGGGCGCTTGCTGCCTTGCGGGATCTTTTTATCGCGCAGCGCGACTATGCAAGAGCCGGAGCGGCGCAGCGCGATCTGCTGGAGTGCCAGATTCGACGTCTGGGTCGCGACCACTCCGAGACGCTGGCAGCGCGCGCCCGTCTGGCAAGAATCCTGTTGGAGAACGTGACTTGCAATCAGCCAGGCAGGCCTGCATGAGAGGGTGCGAAGAGATTAATCAGACCGCCGCGGCCCCATCGGAGCCGCGGTTCTGGCACAAGCCACACTGATTTCAGTCCCCTTCGCGACGGGGCAGAGATTTTTCCGTTCCTACCTGCAAGACTACTACATTCGAATTACGCCCGCCTTTGAAAATCGCACGATGCTTCGCTAATCTTCAACGTCCCCAGCCGCGTAGTGAACAAACCCCGGTCCGGAATTATAGACGTTCAGTGGGACCAGCGTTTCGACGAACCTGCGATCGATGCCCCGCCGCACGGCGGTTGGCGCGAAGGAATTCAGGGCGGCGAAAGACGCCTTCGCCCCGAAATCGTCCAGCGCCGCGCGCTGTCCCCAGGCGGGTAGACTTGCGTCCCGATCGTCGATTGGATACGTGAACGCGGAATCGAGCGTCGCCTGCGCGGCTCCGCTCAAGTACTGCACGAAACTTCCTCGCTTGCCTAAGTAGTTAATCGCGGGAGCGACGTGAAGCAGCAGCGCAACGAACTGCGGCGGACAAGTCTTCAAATCGAAGGCCAGGCGCATGGTTCCCTGGAAGTGTACGAATTCGCGCATGGCGATGGTAGCGCGATAGGGCGGCAACTCGGGATGACGCTTGCGTTCCACTTCGCGGATTTCTTGCCGCACGCTCTGGATGGTCCCGGTGACGCAAGCATGCCGCGGCACGCCGATTCTCAAGTTCGCCCCGGCCAACCACCGGACCAGGCCGTCAGGATCGTCGGTAAGACCGTGCCGCAAGGCTGCGTCAACGAACGCCATCTTGACCGCGTAGGGAGTGGGCGTAAGAAGAGTCTTGCCTGCGGTTGATGTAGCGCGTGAACTCTTCAGTGAGAACAACGCGGCGGGGGCATATTGAAACACCAGCCATCGGCCTGCATCCTGAGTTACCTCCATCCGCTTCGACTGTTCGCTCGGCAGTGAGGCGGAGGCAGGAGTCTCCAGAATAAGAGTAGCCATCAAAGCCCCGACGAGATTCTTTCCAGCAGCGCGACCGCATCCGCCAGACCGTCAAAGAAATGCGCATGGACGGCGTCCGGAGTAAGTTTGTTGAGTGTCTCGGTAATCGACCCGATGCTATTCCGGTAACCGTCGGAGAGAGGACTAAGCACGGGCGCTGGAAGGTAGGAGCTTGAGGTTGTCAAAACCCCCGAGCATGCCAGAATGTGCGGACTCTGCGTATTGCTCTGCGCGCCGGCCGGCTTGATCAAGGTAGCCAGCAGCGCCTGGATGGCGGCTCGTTGACGCGACGCGCGGGCGTCGCCGGAAACCACGAGCTGGCGAGTCATGTCGTTGGCGCCGACGCGCGACAGTTCCAGATTGCAGACCAATGCATACACGCCGGAGTTTGCGGGACGGTGGAAAACCGTTTGGGAGCCCGCGATGGCGCCCTCGCCTCGCGGCGCCTGGGTGGACACCTTGCGCCGCTCCGGTTCGTACTTGACGTGAAAATGCTGCTCGGTATGAACCTTGTTGGGAATCCCCACCACCCAGCCGAATTCGGCGCACGATTTTCTGGGCACGGTGATTCCTTCGGTGAACAGCGTCCCGGCGACATCGGTCACCGCGCAACGCGTCAGCATCTCGGTTTGCACCTCCGCCGCGCTGCGTCCTTTGATGGCGCTCTTGAAACCCGGATCCACGGTTATGCGATCCGGACTGCACGCGGCCGCCCCGGTGGAGAGCGGCTGGCCCTGCGCCCGCAGAATCGCGGTCAGATGCCGCACATAAATGTGCTTGAACATGTCGCCGGAAACCGCATTGACGCAATGCCGGGTCCCGGCCGCGTCAATCACGTGAACCATACGGGTCTGCTGCTGGTTGCCTTCGTTGCCTTCGCTATTCAGGTTGTGCAGCGCGAGCGTGACCTCCGCGCATAGCGACAGCGACTGGATCATACGCACACGGCCTGGACGGGTTCGGATACTACCTCCACCGGAAGGCTGTCGGCGCGGACGCAGCTAGCCAGACCGCAGAGAAGCGACCCGGCCACCTTGGAAGGCAACCGGCCCACCAGTCCGGCGAAAGCCTCCATCTCGCCCTCGCGGATATGCGCGGAAGGGAGGCCCTTCGCACGGCGCCGGAAGGCTTCGCGATTGAAGCCGGAAACGAAGGTGGAAACCGCCTCCAGCAACTCGCCTCTGCCCAATAGCCCGGCGCGAAGAATGCTTGAGAACAGTCCGTAACGAATTTCACGATGCTCGGGCTTGCCGTTGCGGCGGGCCGCCTGGGCGCCTACGGTTGAGCTGCGTACGGCGGCTGCGATGGCAAGCAAGCCTGAGTTCCCTATCGCCGTCCCAAGATCCGGGTCGCCGCTCAGGATTGGTGTGACCCCGTGGAGGGTGAACTGTGGCAGCACCCAGTGGTCCGCGGCGCGTCTCCGGAACAGGAGCATGCCGTAGCCTGAGAGGAATTCCAGGAACTCCGCAATCGATTCGCGACGCCGTTCCTGAAAGATGCGCCGGTACTGTTTCAGCAGCGCGAGTTCGTCGGAGTGGCTGTCGGTGAGGCGCCGCAGAACAACGTCGTGTTCGTCCAAAGTCTGAAGCCACCATTGCGCCTGCTGCGAAGTCCGCAAGTCCAACCAGTCCGGGATGGCAAGATGCTCCATGGCCATTAGAGTATGGGCCTGGCCCATATCTTTGTAGTGCGTGACCCAGACGCCGCGCACCCATTGATTGGGCGGCCGGTACGTCTCGGCCACTCCCATCATCAGGCCGATGAGCAGGCGGGTCAGGCCAAGTATCGCACGGCAATCCATCTTCGCGGCGGTTCCTCCCAGCCTGAGATCGCGGAACGCCGCCACAGCGGCGATGAACTGTTCGTACCGGATGTCCGCCGGAATCGGACAGAACAGACGGAGGTCTCCCGACGCAAACCACCCGGAGCTGCCCTCGAAGTATCCACGGAAACGCAGCCACTCGATGAATGGCTGCGCCCAGCGGTCCTTGGTTTTGTCGTTGCGATTCGTGCCACTGGGCTTCAGCAGCGCGTATCCCTTGGCCGAATGCGGATTGAACAATTGGACCAGAGGCGAACGGAACACGAAGTCCGGACTGCCGTGCAAGCATTCCCAGATTTTTGCCTCCCACGCTTCCCGCCGCATTTTCGCGAAGCGCGAGATGAGTTGGTTGGGCCCTCCATGCGCCTTCATTCGTCCCAGGATCGAATACATGCGGTGGTCCGCCGCGGTTGCGCGAGGCATGACGGCGTCCGGAGTCGCGGCGTTCCGGCCCGCCACCGCAGCGTGAGTCTGAACGATTCTCTCCGGAGGCAGACGCGGAGCCGTCTTATTAGGCCGCAGGAGATAGGAATAGCCGGGGTCAACCGCATCGAGATCGGAAGGGAGCAGGCGCCGCCGCAATTGCACCTCGAAGCGATCGTCAAATTCGACGATGCGAGGTTCCAGGCTCCGCAGCACATCGGCCGCGCCGATGGCGGCCAGCACATCGGCATGCGTGCCCGTTTGTTTGAAGACGGTATATCGATCCATACGCACTCGTCGGCGGATACCGTAAGCGTATCGCGCTTTGTCTTGTATAGAAGACAATAGCATTGTAAAGCGACAAACATTTAGGTGGGACTCTTGGCGGCGCGCCCGCAGCTAACGTAGCAGCCGCCTGAAAGGCGGCTGCAGCCAGGATTGGCTGCCCCACGGAAGACATGTTATCTTGACAAAAAGTAATCTATAGAGTACTTTTAGTTCTTGATGAAGTACATTTCCATATCTGGAGATTCCGCCATGCAACCTTTCAAGGGCCGTCTGTTGGTCGTCCTGACGGTGGTTTTGCTGGCGGCGGCTATCGACATCGGCGCCTTCTGGGTGCTCGGACGAATCGAGCTCGGATACGCGGCTCGAATCGCAGTCGCGTTGACGCCGCTTCCCGCGGACATTGCGCTGATCGTATTAGTTCTCCGAAAAATTAGAAAGCTGGACGAATTCCAGAAGCGCGTCCATTTCGAAGCCGTCGCAGTGGCTTTTCTGTCGACTGGAGTGGCCGTGTTCCTGTATGGCTACTTCGAGAGGGCGCAAGCCGTGGGTCCGCTCCATGCGGGATTGGTTTGGGCCTTTATGCTTCTCTTCTACGCCGTCGGCTATGGCATTGCCGTGAGCCACTACAAATGAAAAATCGCATGCGTGTGCTCCGGGCGGAAAACGATTGGACGCAAGCCCAGTTGGCGGCCATGATCGGCGTCTCCCGCCAGGCGATTGTCGCGGTGGAAAACGGCAAGTATGAACCGGCGCTCCCTCTGGCATTCCGGATTGCGCGCGCGTTTGGAAAGAACGTGGAAGAGGTTTTCATTTGGGAGAACGAAGACCGTGCGCCTGGCCCTACCGTTGCGCCTGGCCCTCCAAGAAAGGTAGGACAAAAATGAAATCGATTGGTCCCCTGCTTCCGTTTTTCTGCATAACCGCGCTCACCGCGCAAGTTCCCGAGTTGTCCAGCTCCTCCGTGTCAGAGGCAGTGGAGCAACTGGTTGGCCGCCGGGCGCACATGACCAACGACATCCATCTGCTGGCAGGCGCGCGCATCTCCGGTCCGGCGGTCACCATGCGCCTCGTGCGGGACGAAAAAGCCTCCGGCATCGCTGCGGGCCTGGCCGCAATCAAGCTGTTGGAAGGCTCGCCCGCGGGTTCGGTGGTGGTTGCCGCCCTTGACGATGACAAGGCGTTTGCGGTCTTCGGATCCACTTTCGCGGCTCTCGCCAAGACGCGGAACCTCGCGGGTTTTGTGGTGGATGGATCGGTCCGCGACTTGAGCGATTTGAAGCGCCTCGCCTTTCCCACCTTTGCCCGCGGTACCGCGGCGGGTTCGGCCGGCGGACACTATCGTATCGACGGGGCGAATGTAGCGGTCCAGTGCGGCGGAATCGAGGTCAGGCCGGGCGACTATGTGGTTGCCGACGAGGACGGAATCGCGGTGGCTCCGCAGGAGCGTTATCCGGAAGTAATCGCGGCCGCGAAAGAGTGGCAAAGCGACAAGCAGGCGCTGCTGCCGCTGATCGAAAAGTATGGCTCCTACCTTAAAGCCATGCAGGAGCGCGATGCCGCTAAGCGAAAACAGTAGCCCGTCGTTCCAACTATCGATCCGGCGGTTTGAATATCAGCAGCGTTGCCGCCGCGCATGCCTTGGCGTCCACATGGACATGCTGCGGACCCGCCAGAAGGCTCACGGTCTTCGGATATCCGGGGCCGTAGGCGGCAATCGAGTACTCGCCCGCCGCCAGGCCGTCGAATACAAATTTGCCGTCGGCGCCGGTTTCCGTAACGCGCGATCCGCGCTCGGATTTCAGTTCCACCATCGCGCCCGCCACCGGTCCCTGAGAGTGCGTGGCATCCATTTGGTGCAACTCGTTCGATGTCGCGAAGCCGTCTAAGCGGGCCGAATCGTGGCCGTTGTTTTCGAAGAAGTAAAGATAGGCCAGATCGCCGCCCGCGTCGGAAAGCCGCTTGGTTCCGGAGCAGGAATCCGTTGAGACCGCGCCGGATTCCTCGTCGTCGTCGGCATACACCAAATAGGTTTCGCCGGTTTGAAAGTCGAAGCCGCAATCGCCAAAAGGCGTCCAGACATCCAGCGTGTCGTCTTCGTCCTCGTCGCCGCGATAGGCGGTCTTAACCGTAAATCGGACGCGCCGGCCATTCCCGAGAATCGTGTAGAAAGCCTTCACCAGGTCCGCGTGCGATTTTGCGCCTTCCAGCAGCTTTTTGGAATCTTCAGGCAGATCGGGAAAGATTCCGGCGTACGCGTCCTTCGCCGCGGCCAGGCTCGCTGCCGAACGGTCGGCCCGAGCGCGCGCAGTTTCGGCGTTCAGCAACGTGAGAGATTGCTGCTGCGCCGGGTTCCAATAATCGAGAAAGCGGGGGACTATGGATTCCACCGTCCCGATGAAGACCACGTCGCTCGCCGCAACGCGCTGGCACACCGCGGTCGGGCCGGCGCAGTTGCACGCCATCGCCATTTCTGGAATCAGCAGCAGCGATAGGGCCAGGAAGCGGCGCACGATACTATGTTACTTCACGGACTGTTACTGCACGGCCTCCTACTGCACGCCCAACTACTGCAGCGGCCTAGCGGGCTTCAGATAGCCGGCGAGAAACCGATAGACTCCGGGCCTGGAATCCTGGGCCACCTTAGTATCGATGCGGTTGAAGTAATGCCCGCCGGGCGCGTCCTGATAGATCTTGTATTCGAACTTCTTGCCTTCGGCCTATTCGCCTATGTGGTACGGCGCGGAGCGGAGCGCGGCGTGTCCAGGGGGCTCGTAACCCATGCGCGCCACCAAGTCGCTGGCAGGCACGCCGGCGTAGGCTACGGCGAAATCCTTAGGATGCTGGAAGATGTTCATCAGCGCGATCAATCCGCCGTGCCCCCAGCTGATGATGCCGACGCGTTTGGCTTCGAGGAAGCTATGGTTTTCCAGCATCCACTGCATGCCAAGGTAGACGTCGTCCACTTCGCGGCCGCCGTAATCGATATCCTCGTCGACTTCCGCGATATCGCCCAGCAACACGTTGCCACATCAGGTCGTCGACGCGCTTCATCAGCTCGTCTTGACCCTACGCCGCGGCCATCGGCCAGCGGCGCGGCCTGCGGTTGGCCGAAGAGGGCAAAAGCGGCGGCCGGTATCGGTAGACAATTACGCATACCGGTCCGCCGTTTACCACCGGCCGGCTACGCCGTCACTTTGAGCCAGGCCGCTTTGAACTTATCCATCTCGGACGGCAAACCGATAGTGACGCGTACCTTGGTGGGCCAGCTCGGCCAGACGCGGCCGATATACACCTTCTCGGCCTGCAGCCCCTTGATGACATCCCCGGTTTTATGCTGTCCGACATCGATCATGATGCAGTTTGAAACGGAAGGCACGTACCCGATGCTGTGCTTGTCGAGGAACGCCATCAGATCGTTGCGGACGTCGCCAATTTTCTGGCGCCGCTCGGGAATTACATACTTGGCCTTCAGGCTGGCGATGGCCGCGGCCATGCCGGTGATGGGCATCATGCCGCCGCTATACTTGCCCAGCTTCGCCAAAAGATCGGGTCTGGCAATCGCCGCGCCGGCGCGGAGTCCCGCCATGCCGTAAATCTTGGAGAAAGTGCGCAGAACCACAACGTCTTTATCCTGCGCCACGAACTTCGTGGAGAACGGCGCGCCGGCGATGTGGGTGTAGGCTTCATCGATCAGCAGCACCGAACCCTTCGGTTTATTTTCCACCAGCCACTCGATGTCCTCGGGCGGCGTCAGAGTGCCGGAAGGGTTGTTGGGATTGCAAAGGTAGAGCAGGCCGGCATTCGGGTCGGCTGCGGCCATGGCGCGTACGTCGTGCGCGTAGGTCTTGGTGAGCGGGACGCGAATCACTTTAGCGCCCATGGCAGCCGAAGATCTCTCGCCGGCTTCATATCCGGGGTCGCCCGTAACGAATGGGTTGTTGGGCGAGGTGAAGGCGATCGCCGACTGCATCAGCGGCGCGCTGGACCCGGCATAAGATTTTACGTAGTTCGCTTTCAGGCCCTCTTGTTCGGCCAGGAGATGTTCGAACTCGCTGGTCTGGTTAAAGAGATAACGGCCGCCTTGCGCAATCATGGAATGCGCCGCTTCGGCCGCCTCCTTGCAAGGTCCGAGCGGATTCTCGTTGGAGTTGATCATCACTGCGTCATCAGGGATCTTGCCGCTGATGGCGGAAAGTTGAGCCAACGCGGGCTCGCTAAGAAATGGCATGGCGGCGGCGCCGGCGGAAATCATGGCGGCGATGCGGCCGAAATTGCGGCGGGAAACGCCGCGCTCTTCAAATTCACGCTGTAGATTTGGTGACAACACGTTGTTCATTCGCCCTCCAGCGACATACCGGATTGGTTTTTGGAAGGGTAACACCTAGCGGCGCCGGGTGTCAAAGGGGGTGGGTGCGCGTTTGGTGCGCGCCACCACCGTGGAAAGGCCACGGCGCTGGAAGCGGCGCCATGGATGTCGCGCCGTCTGCGGACTCATCCTGACGTCGCGGCGTCCCACGCGCCACGATGCTTCAATATAATAATGCGAAGAAGATGAAGGCACGATTAACTATTCTCGCCATAGCCGCCTGCGTCGCTCTCCACGCGCAAGATTCCGGCTCAACGGCTTTACCACCAGCGGCCAAACCCATCCGCCTCGCCATTGCGGGTCTGAATCACGGCCATGTTTCCGGCTTCCTGCGCGGCGCACAGCAGCGCAAAAAAGAAGTCGAAATTGTGGGCGTTTGGGACCCCGATTCCGGGCTTCTGTCCAAATACGCGAAGGCCGAAAATCTCGCCGCCGGTATTCTCTATACCGATCTCGGCAAGATGCTGGACGCCGTGAAACCCGAGGCGGTGGCCACCTTCACCGATACTTTCGGCCACGCGGGCGTAGTGGAAGCCTGCGCGCCGCGCCACATTACCGTAATGATGGAGAAGCCGATGGCCGTCGATATGAAGCAGGCGCACGCCATCCAACAGGCGGCCGCCAGGTACGGCGTCGGCGTGCTGGTGAATTACGAGACCACCTGGTATCGCAATTACCAGGAAATCTACAACATCATGCACGATCGCAAACCCGCCGGCCCCATCCGCAAAATGGTGGCGATGGACGGCCATACCGGGCCCAAGGAGATCCACGTGCCGCCGGAATTCTTCGCCTGGCTGAGCGATCCGGTCAAGAACGGCGCTGGCGCGCTCTTCGATTTCGGCTGCTACGGCGCCAACCTGATGACGTGGCTCATGGACAACCAGAAGCCTCTCAAAGTCACCGCGCTGGCGCAGACCAACAAGCCCGAAATCTATCCGAAAGTGGACGACCAGGCCACCATCCTGCTGCAGTATCCCGGCGCGCAGGGCATCATTCAAGCCTCGTGGGACTGGGCCTTCGACCGCAAGGATCTCGAGGTCTACGCGCAGCAGGACTTGGCCGATAAAGCGGTTGGCGCGTCCGCCGTCTCGTTCGACCATGGCAACGGCCTGCGCGTGCGCCTGCCTGGGCAAGCGGCGGAAGAGTCGGTGACATCCCCCGAGCGCAAGCCCGAGGAGCGGGATTCCATCGCCTACCT
>JBEKNN010000136.1:0-23646 GCA_049522755.1 Bryobacteraceae bacterium
ACTACGCTGCCGTCATTGTGCTGTTGCAGCGCGAGATAGCCCTTAGTGTAAGTGTTCTTCTGGTCGATATAGTCCACCACTACTTTGTCATTCACCGTAATGACTATGTGGTTACCGTGGGCGATTACCTGTTGCGTGTACCAGGTATCGTCGGGAATCAATTGCTCGAGAACCTTCGAGAAACCGTATAGGCTGCCCGTCTTTTGCGGGTCTGGCGAAGTGTTCTCCACCTGCGCCTCATAACCTTTCGGAAAACCCGGACCAAAAGCCGCCCGGATATACATGCCTGAGTTGCCGCTGTGATTGAGCTTCACCTCGGCGCGGAACTCACAGTCCTCGCACTCCCGCGCCATCCAGAAAAGATGACTGCGCGGGCCGCTGCCAACAATTGCGCCATCCACCACTTTCCAGCTATCCGGATTGTCATTGGCCTTCCAGCCATCGAGTGTCTTTCCGTCGAACATGCCGATCCATCCGTCTTTACCGGCTTCGGGAGTGTTTTGATCGGCGCTGAGACTTAGCGACAGCGCCGCGGCAGTCAGTAACATCGCGCTTGCATACAGATGGAGTTTCATCATGAGTACCAACTACACCGATTCCACCGTGGGATGCACCCATGGGCTGCGGTAGGGGCGCCGCAGCAGCCGATTAGCCTCATCGTCTCCAATCACGCGCTGCGTCTTAGGGTCCCAGGCAAGCGTGCGGCCGAGTTGCATCGAGAGATTCGCCAGGATGCAGCTGGCGGTCGACATATAACCTTGCTCGATATCGGCGACCGGCTTGCCGCGGGATGCAATGGCTGCCAGAAAGTCCATCATATGATGCCGAATGGCCGGCGCGCAGTGCTTCTCCAGATCCTTTTCGGTCTTGTCTTCGGGATACTGCTCTAACTCATAAGTAACATCCTGGTGGATCGGCGCTTCGTTCTTACCCGACGGCTTGAAGTCATAGCCGTAGACATCCGCCTTGAGCGTACCCCGGTCGCCGTAGAAGGTTGCGGCCCACTGGTACTCAGGGTCGGGCGGATCGCCCCACGTGCGGTGCTGCCATACGATTTTCAAGTCGTCGTATTCGAAGGTGGCAAGCTGCGTATCGGTTATGTTGGCCTTACTGCTTTTCTGCACCAGAATTCCGCCCGCCGAACTGACTCGCTTCGGCCAACCTAGATTGAGCATCCAGCGAGTCATATCGAACATGTGGATGCACATGTCGCCGATGATGCCGTTGCCGTATTCCATGAACGCGCGCCAGCTTCTAGGATGCACCAGAGCGTTGTAAGGCCGCAGGGGGGCGGGGCCGGTCCACATCGCATAGTCGAAATAATCCGGCGGCGCGGTATCGGGCGGATTGCTGTCCGCGCGCATGTGGTAATAGCAACAAATTTCCACCACCGCGATCTTACCCAGCTTGCCGGCGTTGATAATTTTGTCGCGGGCATCCACTAAGTGGGGCGTACTGCGGCGCTGCGTCCCCACCTGTACCACGCGCTTATACTTACGCGCGGCGGCCAGCATGGCCTGGCCTTCGATAATATCGACGCTGATCGGCTTCTGGCAGTATACGTCGGCGCCCGCCTGGACTGCCGCGATCATGGCGAGCGCGTGCCAATGGTCGGGAGTGGCGACCAGGACGATGTCGAGATCTTTCTCGGCGAGCATCTTCCGGTAATCGGAGTAAGTGCGCGGCTTCCGCTTCGACGCTTGCCGCACCGCTACCATGTCGGCGGCGTCGGATAGCATGTGCTTATCGACGTCGCACATCGACACCACCTCCACCGGAGAGACCTGGATCAAGCGGAAGAGATCGGTTTTACCATACCAGCCGGGGCCGATGATGCCTACGCGTTTGGGCTTCTGGTCCGCGGCCTGTTCCGCGTAAGCCGCGGCTGACAAGCTGAGACCGGCGGCGCTGGTTCGGATAAATTGACGGCGATTCATAGCGTGGATACCTCAGGTTACGTAGTAACATTTCGCGTTCACACGAGTGTGAACGCTGCACGCAGGAGTGCGTGCGCCACAATAGTCGCTCATAGTAACTTCCGGGTGTACTCAATACTGGCTTCCAGATCCTCGCGTTCCTTCTGCCGCGCCGCCTCCGGACTCGCGGCGCGCGGCTCGGCGGGACGAGGCTTCCCGCGTGCGACGATCTCGAGAAAACGTTCGAACTCCCATGCGGGGTCGTTGCGGTACGCGTCCCAAAACTTGGGATCGCGAAAGGGAAAAATACGCGGCCCGGTCACAATGCATTCCATGGACAGGGCGCGGCCGGGGCAAAGCTCGGCATACTTGCGCACGTAGCCGTCGATATCCACGTTGCCTTCGCCCATGCGCACCCAGGCTACGGCGCCGCCTTCGGGAACCGGCCAGACCGCGCTGTCGCGAACGTGGCTGGTCAGCACGTAAGGATACAGCGTGTCCAAAGTGAGGTGCGGGTCTTCGATAGTCCACAACGGATTGCCGGAATCGAGACACACGCCCACGAAATCGCGCCCGGCCCCTTCGATCAGGGTCTTGAGCTCGCGCGCCTGCATGTCGCCCGCGTGGTTCTCGATAGCGATCTTGATATTGGCGTCGATAGCTTGTGAGCGAACGTTGCGGAGCACCTGCACGGTGCTTTCGATGTGGCGTTCGATGGGTCCGGGCCGGCGGTCGTCGGAGCTGCCTAGAACAGCGCGGACAATGCGCGAGCCGACGATCTTCGCCGCGGCGATCATGTGAGTGAGCTGCTCCCCGGCCGTGCCATCTTTCGGGTCGAACATTTTCGAAGTAGGGCAGATGGATTTCATCCCGATCTCCACTTCGATGCCGAGTTTCTCGGCGTACTGGCGGACCTGGCGGAGGTTCGCGGGATCGAGACTGCCGATAAAGCGGACCTCGGAAAAGTGAACCACCTTGGCGCCGTGGGCCGCGCAGTAGTCCAGGTTCTGGAAGGGCGTCCAGTTCTGCGACCGCAGACTGAAGATGTCGATTCCGGGTTTGACGGCGGGGGCAGGGGAGGCCGTAGCGGTCAATGGGGCCGCGGCGGCGTATGCGAGCAGCTTGCGTCTGGTCATGCGTCTGGTCACGGTAGAGCCGATATAAGCGGAAATTCTCTTCGGCTCGAATTATACACCTGGCGCGGGCTGAAAAGTCTCGATGGCCAGCCCAACCAGCAAAGCAAAGCAGGTCATCGCACGCTACACGCAGGCTATCTCCGACGCGTAATTGAGTGACAGCCGATGTGCAGTAGGATGCTTTCCCGCGCGGCACGTTGCTCGTAGCTGGGAATTGTGCATGGACCCCCTGGTCCGCGCGGATCCCCATGGGCCCGCTCTTCGCCGAGCCGAATCAGCCCATGCGATCCCTGAGAGGCCGACCGGGGGGTCGGCCGCGGACCAGGGGGTCCGCCCTACAGTTTGTGCGGAATGCCCGCCTGCGTCCAAGGTAAGTGACATTAGGTTGGTAGGCGCCGTGTTATCACTTCGAGACTCATTAGTTCATTAGTCCGCTCCGCGATAGTGCTTCAGTGCGCGCAACCATTTCAGCGGCGTCCGCGACAGATCTACGGGCGCAGAGAGTGGTTAGCTTCGCAGGCGGTGGGCGTCCGCTGCGCGACGAATGGCGAAGGACTCAGTCGCCAGGCCAGACCTACACCGCGCGCGCTTTGCTGCGCGCAGAACCGTTTTCCGACCGGGAAGGCTTGCGCTCCGCCGCCGCGTTCAGGCGCTTCACCTGGTCGCTCACCGAAACCAGGAACATCGGCTGGCGCGCGTTCTTCAGCAGATCGATGATCCGGTCCGGAGCCTCTTCCAGGTAGATCGATTTGCCGTCGGTCAGCAGGTGAACGTTGGAAGAGGCCGCCAGTGCATCGGCCAGCCGCTTTCCCATGTCCTTCTGCAGAAACCGCAGCACGCGCCGGATCTTCTGCAGCGAAAATCCTTTGCGCCGCAACTCCGCAATTACCGAGATCTCCACCACTTCCTCTTTCAAGTAGACGCGCTTGTGGCCGTCCTGCCGCGGTGAAACCACGCTGCGTTCATCCCACCACTGCAGTTGCCGCAGGGTGACGCTGCATATGCGGGCTACTTCGCTGCTGTTATATCCCTGCGCATCCGCCGTGGCGATGGGCCTTGCTTTTCTGGCTTTAAACATTTTTTGCCGCTTCCGTTTGTCGATTTAGGGGCCATTTTGGATTGTACATTGGCCACGCGCAGTGTCAATAGGGAAGTGTCGCGATAAATTTCCGAACCGTACTGGACCCGAGCATATGCGCGCACTCGAACCGCTCGCAAGGGCAACGTCCGGGCTTTTTTCGGGCTCCGGCAGACCGCCAACTCGCGCGTGGGCGACGCGTCCAAGGGCCGCCGCGGCGCTTCGTTCTGCCGCAGATTGCAGCGCGCCGTGCGAATCCCTACGAAAGCGGCGACTACCCTGTACCCCTTAGCACGGCTGCGCTGCGCCCTCTTCGCCGCCGCGCCCTACACTGGAATTGGAGGAAGTATGCCAGAAGAAACCTGCGACGGTGTTTGGGGAAGCAATTCGACAAAGATTTGGCTCGGCATTGCGGCCGGGACAGCGATTGGGGTCGGCATCGCGCTCTCCCGCCGCCAGAAGAAAAGCCGGTGGGATGCAGCCCGGCAAGTTGGCCAGCGTCTCTCCGACACTTCCGGCGAACTTGCCGACGCGGTCGGCGACATCCTCAGCCATGTCAAGGTGATCTATGAAGAGGGCCGCAAAGTTGCCGAAGACGCGGGCGCGTTGTGGGCCCACGGACGGAAGCTGGCGGGCCGCTGAGGGCCTCAACCGCATTCCGCGAATTTGATGCGAGCCAACGCCATGACCGGCCAGTGTCATGAGGGCCGCGTGCATTAATGGACGCGGCCCAAATCCCTCCGACGCCGTAATCCGGCGAAAAATGTTGCCAGCTTATTTTTGCCGCGAGTTTGCGCTATTCCAGGTGAAGAATACTCACTCAGTAGTAGTGGTGCACGGTGCGCTCCTTGGCTATGGAGACTCAGGCGCCACGAATAGTAGAATTGAGTTGCAATCACCGTGACCACCAGCGATCAGCACGAATTCCTCACCGGGGATCCGCTTGTCGGCGACTTACTGGCCGACAAGCTCCGCCAGGATCTGCTCGCGCCGCAGAACGCGCTAAGCTATGCCATCGACATCGGCAACGCGTTGAGCCGCGCTCACGCGGCCGGATTGATTCATGGCGCCGTGTCGCCCTACTCGATCGTTATTACCCAGACGGGAGCCGCTTTGGCGAAGCCAATCTCCCCGGTTTCGGAAATCGCCGCCGCTTACCGTTCGCCGGAACAAGTTCTCGGCCAGGCTCCGGATTGGCGCAGCGATATTTTTTCGTTCGGCACGGTGTTGTACGAAATGGTGAATGGCGACCCGGCGTTTACCGGAGAAGGCGCTCAACTCGACGCTGCCATTGTGGAATGCGATCCCCCTCCGCTGCTGCCCAGGTCGCCGATTCATACCGCTATGGCGGGCGTCATTACCGGGTGCCTCTCGAGAGATCCGGCGAACCGCCGCCAGCGAATTCAGAACGCGGTGATTGAGCTTAAGCTGGCGGGCCGTTCGCTGCCGCGTATCGCCGAGGCGCTGCAACGTTCCATGGCGGCTCACGTGCATGTGGCCGCTTCCCCGACAGACAACGGCCTTGCGCCCGATTCTCCGCCTCCAGTCGATCCTACGCCTGGCGTGGAGCCGGTGGTCAGAAGACCGGTGCTGCGGCCTCCCTATAGCCGGATGACTTATGAGGTTCCGAAAAGCGGAATCCGTACCCGGTTCTGGGTGTTGGCCGGAATCGTTCTGCTGGCGTGCGCGGCTACTCTCGCCGCGGTGGTGTTTTTGCCCGAGCGTAACTCGGCGCCCGTTTACCGCTTCTCCGTTGAGCCGGAAGACGCCAAGTATCCCGGCATGCCGGCTATCTCGCCCGACGGCCGCTATCTGGCCTGGTCGGCCTCCGGACCCAATGGCAAACGGATGTTGTGGGTGCAGGGCCTCGATGCGATCCACGCGAAGCCGGTGGCTGACACTGAGGGCGCCGGCGCGCCATTCTGGTCGCCCGACAGCCACTACATTGGATTCTTCGCCAATCAGTCGTTGAAGAAGCTGCACATTGTGGATGGTAGTCCCAACGGCGCGCCCCAGATCGTCTGCCCGGCCGAAAGCCTGGCGGGCGGCGGCGCATGGAATCAGGATGGAATCATCCTTTTCGCGCCTGGTCTTTCCGGCGGGCTCTCGCGCGTTGCAGCCAGCGGCGGCGGAACGCCTGTGCCGATAACCAAGTTGGACGCCGCTAAGTTCGAACGCTCGCACCTGTGGCCCCAGTTCTTGCCGGATGGAAAGCACTTCGTCTTTTTCGTCCTCACCGATATGGGCGAGACCACCGGCGTATATACGGGAGCGCTCGATTCGCCGGCTTCCACTCGTCTCTTCAGCTCCGAAACCAACGCCGTCTATGCGGCCGCCCCCAGAGGCATCACCTCCAAGAGCGGCTACCTTTTGTTCATCCGCAACAACGACCTGATGGGACAGCCATTCAATCCCGCGAAACTGCAAACCACCGACGACGCCATTCCGCTGGCCACCGGCGTTGGACCCGTGGAGAGTTTCTCACTGGCGCAAATCTCCGTTTCGGATACCGGTGTGCTGGTATATCAGAGCGCCGGTAAACCTACGCGGCAGTTGGTTTGGATGGACCGTACCGGAAAGAATTTAGGCACGGTGGGAGAGCCTGCCAACTGGGGCCCGCCACGCGTCTCGCCGGATGGCCAGCATGTCGCCGTGGGTAAGCCCGATCCAACCACTGAAAAAGCCGTCATCTGGCTCCTCGACGGGCAAGGGCACGCTTCGCAATTTACCCAGCTGCCCGGGTCCGGCAGCGTGTCACCGGTGTGGTCGCCCGACGGCTCCAGGATTGCATTTGGCAACGATCAACTCGGCGCCTTCGACCTTTACATCCAGCCGGTGGGCGCCCAAGGCAAGGCGGAGCTTGTCTATCGTACTGCGTCCGCCAAGCATCCCGACGATTGGGCGCGCGATGGCAAGTTCATTCTCTTTAGCGAGATCAAGCCGGGGATGAGTTCCGGCATCTGGGGCCTGAGTTTGCCCGAACGCAAAGCGGCGGCGATTGTGGATACCATTCACTACGAAGGTTACGCGGCTCTCTCGCCCGACGGGAAGTGGCTCGCCTATCAATCCGACGAGAGCGGAAGCGATGCCGTCTACGTGCAGCCGTTCGAGAACGGCGCCCCCGGCACCAAGAAACTGTCCACAATTGCGGCCGGCGGCGGCTTGCCCAGATGGCGCCGCGACGGCGGCGAGCTGTATTATATGACGCAGCCCGGCCGGATTTACGCGGTGGCCGTGCATCCCAGCGGCGGCGATTTCGCCTTCGATCCTCCGCGCGAGCTCTTTCACACGCGCCCCTCGCCCAAATCATGGAACCTCTATGATGTTTCGGCGGACGGGCAGCGTTTCCTGATGAATGTCCCCATGGAATGGCCCAGCGGCTCGCCCATTACCGTCACCACCAGTTGGACTAAGGCGCTGCAACAGTAGCATAAAGCCGCCGCTTGTACTTCCAACGGAAGCGACGATTTCCCGACAGAGGCCAAGGTGGCGGCAACGCGGGATCTGAACGATGCGCTTCAGGCAGGATGGCGGGTTCGAAATTGGAGAGCGCATTCCTCTTTCGGAGCGTGATCATCTATGTGGTCGCGATTCCTCTTGCCTTCGTCTGGCCCGAAGCCGCATGCGGCTGCAACATATTTGTCGCCGTGATGTGGCTCCTGCCGACCGACGAATCGAAAAGCCCGCGAAGTAACGCCGAATCATGCGGCGCTCTTCGGTTCCGTCACGCTACTTTGCCGCCTGGCCGGAGACGGCAAAGGACAACTACATCTTGGGTTAACCTAAGTCAAGTAAATACCCCATTTGATGTATTCGAAGTCGGTCTTTCCAGTGTCGACGTTGCGGAACCGCTGAAACTTTCTCCGCGGCGTTCCCATCCGGATTTTCGATTGCAAGGTTCGCCAGAGACTTCGACCGATTCACGACATCCAGCCGATATCCCACCGCCTTCAATCATCCCGATCGCCAGATTCTCTCGTAACTTCAATCGCTAACCGGACTCCCGCACTTTTCCGATAACCCCTATCAGCCATGGGCCCAACTCTTGCCTGTCAAGTGCGCATTTTCAGGTGTCATTTTCAGGCCACGCATTATACAAATGGCCACTCGCCCCGCCGAGCTTATTTGACCCATCGCACCTGAGAACGTCATGGCTACAGCATGCCCCAAACTCATCGGCCCGAGCAGGGGGACATTGTCCACAGCACATCGTATCGAGGATTTGTCAAAGTAGTCGGCTGCTTTGGTTGGTACGCCTACATCGGCGGCAAATCCGCTCAGCGGAATAGCGATGTGATGCAGATTTCCCGATGAGCAGATTCTTCAGGAGGCGCGGGCTGGTTCTGATCGCGCGCGACACTTTTTGGTCTGACAACCGATTAGGGCGGCAATTCAACTGCGGCGCGCCGCCCCCGGCTGGTTTGCTGAAAAGCGGCCTAACGCGTGTGCATCCCTAATTAATTAGTCGATCTCCGCTAAAGGTTCAATGTATTTCCGGGGGCCGCGGGAAGACGACCCTGGGCGAATCGGGGAAGCGAGGCCGCAGGGCGGATCGAATAGTCTTAGCTCTCCGGCTGCGGACTCTGCTTCGAAACGACGAGTCAACACAACTGGTAACGCAAATCAGCGCTTCGCCGTTGTAACTACCGAATCCTCCGATATCCAGATAATTCAGCCCGGAACTCGTTCCGGTCGGCACGGTCACGTTCATCTGGTATCCGGCCCCGACCGAGAGTGGAGTTCCCGGCTCAATGCCAGCGTAGTCAATGGCGCCTGTCACGCCGGAGAAATCGGCTGACACGTAGCTGGGGTTGGTGGCGTTGCCCGAGGAATCCAGCGTGCCAAGGCCCGTCAGATAAACCGCCAATTCCTCACCGACCACGGCTGGGTTCGAAGCGCTGACGATCGTATTGTTGCCGTGGAAAACGGCTGGCGCGGAAGTTGCACTGTTGAATATGCCGGGTTGGGTCTCCGCCACGTAGTTACTTACTGTGTTCGATGTTCCCAAACTGTTGACCACCTGAATGGAGGCGATGCCGGTGTCGATGCCCAGCGGGATCACCGCGTTGACCTGGCCGGGGCTGACGTAACGGACGGCCGTCGGAGATCCATTCACCAGTACTTGCACGCCACCCAGGCCAGTGGGGAAAGTGGGGTCTGTCTCAGTTGTGCTTGCCAAATTGGCTCCAAAAATCGAGATGAATTCTCCGGGCGCGAACTCCGCGGTGAAGGGGACGGAGGCTCCTGCGTTCACGATCCCGGTCGGGTAGATATAGGGCGAGGAAGTGGGAGCCGACGTGTAGTGGGGCCCCTCCAAAAGGACGTCGATCCCCAGGAATCGGGAGCTCTCATTCGAAAAACCGATCGCGAACGTGCCACCCGGGCCGAAGAAGTATTCGTAGTAGAAATCGGTGTACGCGCTGCCGGACAAGTATGGCACTTCGGAGTAAGTGGAATCGGCGACGAAGCTGCCGCGTGGCGGGCCCACAGCGTTATCCCGCTGATGCGCCAGAATCTCCACGTTGTTCGCATCAGTGAGGACGTCATATCCGCCGTAGGTGCTGTTGAGCCAGGCACAGTCGCAAATGCTGAACTGAGAATTGTCCTGAAAGAAACCGCCTGTGTAGTACAGAGTCTGCGCAGTGAAGGAATCACTGGATGATCCCTGGCGCACGCCGACGATGAAGTCGGTATCCTCGGGATCGCCGCCAAAAAAGAAATTACCATCGGGCGAGAAATAGAAGTCTTTGACGCCGGACATCAGGTTACTGTCGAGATTAGCGGTGGTCGGCTCGCTACCGAATGTCACAGCCGCAGCGCCGGCGCCGACAGAATACTTCACCCCGGAGAAAGCCGCCTGCGTCATCGCTGTGGTGTTCAACCCGAGAGCCCCGGTGAGGGCCGTGGTGGCGACTGTGTCGCTGGAGCCCGTCATGGTAAATGAGTAAGCGCGGGTGTGGTTCAGGTCGAGGGTCAGCGCGGGAATGCCTATACCGATAACGGAAAATGTGCCCTGCAACGAAGGCGTCGATGTGGGCGTCGGCGCTGCGAGGAACAGATCATTATAACCGGTGTTGTTGTCGGTCGTGTTCCCTACCACGACTTTGGATGGGGACACAAGCAAATTGATTTTATCGCCCTCGAATTGGGAGTAAACGAATTGGAGCGGTGTGGACATGTAACCGTAACCGCTGGAGGCGATGGTGTAGGAGCCGGCGCCGGTAATCGATGTGACCGTGTTTTCGGCCGCATCGGCAGCCTTTGCGGTGAGAGTATAGGTTCCATTACCACCGAAAACGATGTTGCCGTAAACCGCTATGGCTTCCTTAAGATCATTGGCGGTATTAAACCCACCGAGCCACATGACCTGGCGGAAGTAGTACGCGCCATTCAGCAATCCATTTCCGCTGTTATCCCAGCTTTGCGCGGCGGCGGGGCAAGTAGCCATCATTAACATAAGCAAAAAGCTCCAGGCGAGTCGTTTCATATTTTGGATATTCGGATGTACGGACGCGAGAAAACGCTACATCGTTCCGCATAAACTATTTGTGAGTTTCCGAGCGAAACTTCCGTCGGTTTGGTCTAGCTCGGTCGCGAGTATTTACCGGCGCTCCGCCATCGACGCTCCGGCCAGATTACGCCGCTTGTAAACAACTCCGGTCGAGAACGGCGTTATGGTTCCGAAGTGGCGTGGGATCGGCCTCGGGTGGCGTGCATTTTCCGGTAAGGGCCGTGGAACGGGCTTTCCGGAAAGCAGCCTTTGAGGATCTGCCGGATCACTTGACCGTCAAACCAGACCCGCCCATGTGCGCCGGTCGACGCGCCCGTGAAGTCGCGTTGGGGAAGCGCCGAGGGAACCTTCCGGCGCTCAGGCTTGATCACCTCGTCGCCGCGCACATTGGCCGAGTGCAAACCGCAGATAAGACTGAGGGAAGTTGAGGCCGTTCACCGCCAGCTCATAGCGAAGAGCGACTTGCAACTGCTGCACGCTGTCTGTGGGTCTCCTACGCTCCAGTGCCGATAACGCGCGAAGACCCGGTACGTAAGCTACTGCCGGTCTTGCGCGCGATGTCGAAAGGCGTCTGCACGGCATCCGCTGTTCCGAGGTACTCCAACTCGCGCCAACGGAAGCTTCAGCAATGCTGAGGCAGGTTCGCGGGGTGGGAGAGATCACGAACCGTCGATCCGTGGCGCTGCGGATTGCCGAGACTCAGGTGAAAGATGATCCAGACCGGACAAGAGGCCTTGAGCACCGGCAGAATGACGCCGGCCATTTCCGCCTGGAAGAAATTGGCAGCGTTCAACCTGGTAAAGCTTAGCTTGGCGGTGGTTTTCATTTCTACTCAGAAGTGCGCCTGCAGCGTGAACTGCATTTGCCGCCCATCGAAGGCCGCATTGGCCTTGCCGAACAGCGGCGACGTAATCACGCCGATGTAGTTTTCCAGATTCGTGTGGTTCAGGACATTGAAGGAATCAAACCCGATCTCCGCGTCGATTGCGTGTTCGCCAAAGCGAAGCGGCATCTTACGACCGAGGTGAACGTCCACCGACGCCTGCCCCGGCCCTTCACCCGTGTTGCGGGCAACGCCGGGAGGCCTGACATTCGCTACGCCCTCGGGATTGACTTGGCCAGTGGTTATGTCGAAGGGCAGGCCAGAGCGGAGACTGGTCATCGTTCCGAACGTCAATTTCCAGGGAAGCTGAACGGTTCCAGACAGGCCGAAGCGATTGCGGGCATCATTATTCGCCCGGCCCCATTCCGAGCGCAGATCGTAGCTGTTCGCCGGAAGAAGCGCCGCGAATAGACCTGCCGCCGAGATGGCTGTGCCGGGCGGAGGCGGAAATGCCGCGCCCGTGTCGTCGTAGAGCCGCGATAATGTGTACTGCGCGAAGAACTGGAACCGCCGCATCGGAGGGCTTTTGAGCGTCGAGGTCAGAATGTTGCCGCGCGATGACGCGGACGACTCGATCTGATCGATGTTCCCCTCTTCGGGGTTGGGCCGCAGGCCTGTCGAGGGCAACGGCGCATTGATATCGCGGGCGCGCAGGAGATGCGTTCCGCGCTGATACGTATAGTCGGAAACCAATACAAAGCCCAGCGGAAACTGCCGTTCGACCGTGGCGCTCGCCTGGTAAACGCGAGGCAGCGTCATGTTGGGATCTATGCGCCAAACCGTCATCGCTGCGAGTGATCCCGGCATCGCCGGAGAAACCACCGGGTACGCAGGATCGGTTACGTCGTATTGCTGCGTCGCAAGGCCGTTGTATCGCAATGACTGCTCCAGCACGGACGGCGGACGGCGGTCATAGAAGACGCCGCCGCCGATGCGGATCACCGTGCGACGATCCTTGCCGGGCGCGAAGGCTGCGGCCAGGCGCGGCGCGAGGTTCAAGTAATGCGAGAGGCCCGATTGAAACTCGTCCCGAATACCGGCGAATAAGCTGACGCTGCCGACTTTCCGCTCGTACTGCGCGAACCAGGCGTAATCGTCCTGTTGGAAGTTCAGCAGCGGGTTGCCCGTCGTGATGGTGAACTGCTCGGGCTGCCCGGCCTCGTAGGCGGCAAGCGAGGCGAAGGTGTAGGTCCCGCCGAAATTGTCGGCATTGTAAGTGCGGAACGGATGCAGATTCGCGGTGACGCCGAACTTCCATTCGCTTTTGCCTTTGGAGAGTGTGAGCGTATCCTGCATGTCTGTGCGCGGCTCCTCACGCCACTCGTTCACCTGCGCACCGCCGCTCGAGAAGGCGCCCTGGACGACGATGAGCGGCTGATCGTTCGCGGAGCTCGCGCGAATCGTGTTCGTGCCAAGCGCGACGCGAAAGCTGTTGAGCAGGCCGGTCGACAAGACATACTGGTCGGAGATTTCGATGCGGTAGTCACGGTGGTAGAAGGATGTGGCCAGGTCCGGCAGGGAGAATCCGCCGATGCCGCCGTCTTGTGTTTTGTCGATGTGCAGCTCATACTTCAGGCTAATCCGTTGCGCTGTCGTCGCCTGCCAGTCGAGCCTTCCGAGGAAGCTGTCGCGCGTGACCGGAGACAGCACGTCAGTCTGAAGAATTCCGGACGGGAGATAGGCGAAGACAGTCTGGCTTTGCTGTTGCAGTTCCGTGTTCGCGTCGAGGAAGAACCACAGCCGCTTGTGCAGAACCGGACCGCTCAGGTTGGCCTCGTAGCCGTAGCGCGAGAAGGGCGGTTTCTCATCGGCCATCGGATTACGCGCGTCGAAGATAGAATTGCGCGCGCGTACGACGAAGCCGCCGTGAAAAGTATCGTCTCCGCCCTTCGTGTCGATCTCGATGCGATCCTTGCCGGGTTTGGGGAACTCTGCGGAGTAAGCGTTGTTGTTGACGCGGACCTGCTGAATCGATGAAAGCGGAAGTTCGGCGTCTGTCCTCTCCATACCGTCCACGATGACGGTTGGCGCGGCGCCGCCGGCCGGGTTGACAAAGGAGCTGAGGGCGCTCAGGATGTCGCCGTCTTTGACAGGCAGATCGGCAAGCATCCGCTGGTTAAGGACGAAAGCATCCTGGTGCGCAGCCGATGAGGTATCGAGGGCCGGGGTCCGGCTTTCCACCGTGATGGAGTAAGCTTGCGTTGCGAGCGGAAGGACGATTTTCAACGCGCTATCTCTGTCCAACAGGCTGACCGCCAGGCGCTGGGGGGCGAAGCCGTTTTTGGTAACGGCGATCGTATAGGTTCCAGGCGGTAGTGGCGTGCTTGCGAATTTGCCGGTCGTGTCGGACTGGAGCCGCTTGGGCTGATCCATGCCGCCGCTGATTTCGACTACCGCGTCGGGTATGGGCGCGCCGGTCTGATCGGTCACGACGCCGGAGATCTTGTGGTAGCCGGCGGCGAGAGCGGCAAGGCTCAGAATCGAGGACAACAGAAGTCGCATTCAAGCGGAAACTCCCGATCAACCGAAATGCAGCCGGGTTGCCAGGGCGAAGGCCTTTGAGCACCTGGGATTATCCAGATTGCGGCGAGCGCTGAGCGCACGATGGCGTCCGCAATCCGAACGCTGCTCTCGCCTGAACCTCATGGAATTGAAAGACCGGAAATTGTATCGTCGGCTGCTTTGAGCGAAACCCGGACGGTCGCTCGATGCTGAAACGGATTCCTTATCTCGCGATCATCCCGGTCGCAATTCCCCCAATGTCTTTTTGAAGAGTTGCCTTATCGCCTGACTGAGAACCGGACGTCGTCGTTCCTGAACCGGACACATTTATCTGGAAAGCAACGAGACGACGGTCACAGAAAGCAACAAGGCCGGGGGCATCACGACAAGACCGGTCTTGAGGAACTGCCAGCCGCTGATCTGCTCGCCTTCGCGCCGCAGCGCAATCAGCCAGAGAACGGTCGCCAGCGAGCCAGTAACCGAGAGGTTAGGACCCAGGTCCACGCCGATCAGGACCGAATCTCTGATGAACGCGGGCGCCTTCACAGCCTGGAGCGCACCACCGGCCAACAGACCCGACGGGAGATTGTTCATCACATTGGACAATCCTGCAATGCCAAAGGAAGCTGCCAGGCTACCTGCCACACGGGGCAAACCGGCGCACCATCGAAGCGCGCTCCCCACATCATGCTGCGCGCCGGCCCTGTTCAACGCTTCAACCAGCACGAACAGGCCTGCCACGAGGGGGAGCACGCTCCACGAAACACTTTTCCCGATCTCGCGCAGGTCGCGACTCTTTGCCCGAGTGGTGATCAGGACGGCAATCATGGCCGCCACACAAGTCGGCAGTCCAAGCTCAAGACCGAGTGCCGAGGCTGCAAGCAGAATGGCGCCTGTGCCTGCAATTCCCCAGGCTGCGGAACGTCCCGCGGCGGATAACGCCGCAATCTCACGTCCGTCCTCCACCTTGCCTTCCAGTTCCCTACGCACGACCCAACGCAAGGCAACATACGTGGCGAGGATGGAGCACAGCGAAGGAACCAGAAAAGTCCGGAGCCACGGCAGCAGCGGAGGCAGCTTGCTGCCATAGACAACCAGGTTCGCTGGATTCGATATCGGCAGCACAAAACTTGCCGCGTTCGCGATGAACGCGCAGATCAAAAGGTAAGGGAGAGCCTTTGTACGCGCCTTCTGCACGGCCGCATAGACGGCAGGAGTGAGGACCACCGCTGTCGCATCGTTCGACAGGAATACCGTTACCCCGATCCCCACCAGATACACCAGACTGAACAGGCGCGCGCGCGACCCCTTAGCCGCCGCGACCGCGAGCGAAGCAAGCCAGTCAAAGACGCCTTCGCGTCGAGCCAGCTCAGACAGCAGCATCATGCCCGTCAGGAAGAGGTAGACGTCCGTGCCTTTCGCGACAGCGGCGGCAGCCTGCGATAGAGGAAGGAGTCCGGAGATCACCAGGATACAGGCTCCCAGACACGCCCAGACCGCTTCGGGCCAGTCCTTGGGCCGGAACAGAACTCCGGCGATCGTACCGGCGGCGATGGACCATACCAGAACCGTTGTCACTGAGTGACGCCAGCCCGTTCCCGGCGCGGCGGCCACGGATGCCCATTCTCATTGGGTCCCAGTTGAGTTCCCAGGATGTGCTTCTCTGCCCAGGCGCCGATGGCATTCTGGTAGTCCGGCTCAAGCCGAGCCGGCGCCGAATACTCTCCCCGGAGATTTACATGAACTGTGATGCGGTCCTCCGCTGAGTGGCCGTCGGACGTTCGCGCATTCACCCCGAGCAGGTGCGAACCATCGGCCAATTCTACCGGATTCCAAAAGACTCCCCAGGCGCCGGCATCCAAGGCTTCCATCGCAACTGGCTCTCCCTTGTCGACGGAGAGAGTCACAGTCTCGATCGAAGCACCCCAGACACGAGCGCGAACCTGGAGACATTCGCGGACAACCTGCAACGGATTGCCGGAGTCGATGATCAGACGCTCATCCGCCGGCGAAGTCACCATCACGAGCGGCCACTCGCCGATGGGCTTGAACTTCCAACTGACCACGCCATCGTCCAGGGTGGTGACCGAGAACCCCGCGGACCCCTCTTCAATCTGCCCGGTAGATCGAGTTGCGGCGTAGATGACAAGGCCATCGTTCGCGAGCTCGTTGTAATGGGTGTGTCCCATCTCGACAAGCAGTATGCCGCAATTGCGAAACAAGCGCCGCAGCTCAGCCGCGTCTGCGCCGTGTTCCGACGGATAGGCATGCATGAAGACGACAACGCGTTCCCGTGCGCTGTGCGCCAGACGCAGTTCGCCGCGGAGCCATTTCATCTGCTTGTCTCCCAGACCGAAGACCGGCGGACGCCAGTGCGCAACACTGTTCAGCAGCACGAAACGATGAGCATCCAGAACGAAACTTCTGTACGGGGGATCGGCCAGATACTTCCGAAAGAGGTCGAGAGTTCCGGAAACAACATCATGGTCGCCCGCGATCGCGTGGACGGGAAACCGGCATTGGCCGAGAGCCTGTCTCACGAGCCGATATTCGTCCTCCTCGCCGTCGTCGGCGCTGTCCCCGGGCAATAGCGCGAAATCGATACTCGACGACATGTTGCGGTTCGCTTCATCTATCAGCGAGAGGAAGTCGCGATAGTTCTGTTCGTTGCGCCCGGCGATGTGAAGATCGCCGAAGTGAATCCAGGAAACAATTCGACTCATAAACAGATCCTCAGTGTTTTGCAATCAGAACGATGCCACCCACCATGAGCAATGCTCCGGCTATGCGCCAAATGTTCAGGGCATGAACGGGCATGTGAAACCAGCCATAGTGATCGAGGACCAGCGACATGATCAGAGCCGCGGTCACCGTCAGGCCGACAAAGGGTCCGGCTCCGACCTTATGCACCAGAGTGAGGCCCGCATAAACCTGGACTGCTCCCACAAGTCCACCCAGCGGAGCCCACCACGGCATCTTCGAGAGGCCTTCGCCAGTTGGAAGAGGGTTCGGAAACATTGCAAACACGCACACGAAGAAGGCAAGGATGAGGGCGAAAGAGACGGCGTTCGCCAGCCACTTGTTTCCCAGCGATTGAAACAGCTGTGCGTTCATGGCGGCGCCACATGATTGCAGCGCCCCACCGAAAATTATAAACGGGTAAATCCAACTTGCGTTCATAAGCTCCCTTTCGGCGATCTATCTTAGGCGGCGTCCGGCGCAGCATCTTTCGAGACGAGGGCAACATCCCGGATATTCGTGGGTTCCTTCGTTTCTTCGGATTTCGTCTCCGGCACGAATTTAGTGAACACAGTGGCACCGACCGCCGCAAGCGCCGCGAATGCGTAGAAAGTCGTCTTGAAGCCCAGATGCTGAACAAGCATACCTGAGACCAGAGGCCCAATCACGCCACCGACCGCCAGCGCCGTGGCGAAGAGGCCCATGAGAGTATTGAACCCTCCCTTACCTCGCGTGAGGTCCGCGCTGAGCGAAACCACCGCCACGCCGTAGATGCCCGCCCCGACTCCATCCAGGCCCTGCAGCCACACCAGCGCCGACGGCGTACTGACGAGCGAATACGATGCGATCCGCAAGGGCAGCACCCAGAAGGCGATCGCCATCACCGGTTTCCGCCCCCAGGAATCGCAGAATCGGCCTGCAAGAAGAGCGACTGGAACCATCACGACCTGCGCCGTGAGCACTGTGGCAGTCATCCAGTTGTCCGACCCTCCCAGCTTCTTTACATACATCGCAACTGTGGGCAGGATCGGTGCATTTGCCAGGTGGAAGAGAAAGATCGAGAGCATCAGAAACTGAATCGTCCGGTCTTTCAGCAGGTAAGTCCAGGAAGTCTTTGAGGCATCTTCCTCATGCGTAAAGCCCGCTGCGATGCGCTCATCCAGATCTTTCTCGCGGATGAGAAGTACCGAGGCGCCTGCCAGCAGCGAGCAGGCGCCAACTGAATAGAAGATCGAAGTCAATCCCAGCGTCGAAACCAGACCCATCGCAATGACCGCCGCAACGATATTGCCAATGTGGTTCCAACTCTGGTTCGAACCCATGACACGGGTGAGGTACTTGTGACCTGCGAGCGCCAGCGCGAGAGCGCCTAACAAGGGACCAAAGAAGCTCTGGGTGGCCCCCGATAGGAACAGCAGCGAATCTACCCATGGCGCTGTCTTTGGCACAAACGGAATCAGGGCGAAACAAGCTCCGGTGATCAATGCCACCGTTGCGAACAGGGATCGCCGGCAGGTGAGCTTATCGGTGAGCCAGCCAGCCGGCGTCTGAAAGAGCAAAGTGCCGAGCCCCGCCGCGGCCGTCGCAAAACCGATCGCATCATACCGCCAGCCGGCCTGCTTCAGAAACGCGTTCAGAATGGGCAGAATGACGCCGACCATTTCGGCCTGAAAGAAGTTCGCGGCATTCAGGCCGATGATGCTGCGTTTTGGAAGCTTCGCGGAGTTGGACGGCATGAAAGGTGACTCGACTGCCGGTTACTGATGCGGAGGCGGAGGGGGTAGTGGCGGGGCGCCGGGATTCGGCGGAGGGGGAGGCGGTTCACTCGCGCCGCCCGGTCCCCTGCCAGGACCGGGTCCGCGTCCCGGACCACCCCGGCCCCCCCGGCCTGGGCCGGGAGCATCTGGAGGCGCGGCGTTCATTGTGATCGTCTGCCCATTGGCCGTTATCGTTTGCACGTCGACTACCGTTCTGCCGGAAGCCGTGATTCGCGCGAAACCGGATACAGCAATGTTGGCGCCCGGCTTCACTACCGATACGTCACTGGCGCCGAAAGGCGGAGTACGGGCAATGACTCCATTCTGAAAAACGAACCCATTCACTTCCCCTTGCGCGCCATAGTTCAACGACCGAATCACGCCGGAACCGGCATACGGCGCCGGCTGTGAAGGAGCGACCATCGCCAATGTCTTTCCCGCGACATCAATGCTCTGCGGCTCGAGGATCTGCATACCAGATGTTGTTGGGGTCAATGATCCGGTTACCCTTACCTGGTTTCCGGCTTTGGCGAGCATCTCAACCTGAATGGCCCAGTCCGGGGGTAGATTCACCAACGTATTTGGGGCTACCACAAAGCCCTCGACTCTGCCTTCGGGTCCATAGTTGAACTGAGAAATGCTCCCGGTCACGGTCGTGGCAGGGGTAGTCACTGAGGCCGGGGCGGGGACCGGGGGTGGGGGCGGTTGAGCCACCAATAGCGCTGCATTGCAGGCAAGCAAACCGAATAGAATTTGTCTTTTCATCACGAACTCCTTGCGCCCTGTTCGGGTGCACTCTCAACAAAGCATTTCCGAAGCCGCCAGATCTGTGTCGTGTCAGCCACGTGAATTCAATAACTTATGAAAGCTAAGATCCTCCGCGAATGAGCGCAAACCGGACAGGCCGAAGCTCCCACCGTACGATGCCGCGACGTATGTACGATTACATGCGAAAAGTGTCCGGAAAGCGGACACATCGATGCTCAGTACAGCGTCAATCTAAATGACATGCGCATGGTCTTCATCCTGCTGTTGCGGAGTAAGATGAGGCCCGCTGCCGCCCCAACACGACTCCCGATCCTCCTCTTCGCAATCTCCGCCGCGGTAGCTCAGCCTCCCCCGCCAAAGCCCGATACCAAGGCTGTCGAGCGGAGGATCGAGGACATACGTAACCGCCTGGAGCGGAACTCTCCCACGACGCCGCAGCAAAAAGAACTCGCCACATTCGTCCAAAAATATCTGGAGGAAGCCGGCCGCGCGCTCAACAATGGGAAGAGATCTCAAGCCCAGCAGTTGGCCGATGCGGCTGACGCGTGCAGGCGACCGATCGATCATCTTCAGCACATCGCGGCCGGGCAAGCACCGCCGCGCCCGCCTGGCGGCCCTCCGGGAAGACGCGGCCCTCCGGGAAAAGGCGAAGACGCGCAGGATCAATTGCGCCAGATCTACTTCCGCCTCCGGCTGTGCGATTTTTTTTTGCAACAAATACCGCCTCCGGCTCCGACAAGGCTTTTGGAACTGGCTCGCGGCTTTTACGAGCAGGCGGTGAAAGCAGAGCAAGCAAACAACGGAGCCATGGCCGACGAGTACGCCAAGGCTTCTGACGACCTCACTCACGCGTTGGAGAGTCTCGCCCAGGCTGCCCTGCCATGAGCAACATATTCCAGAAGCGATTTCAGTTGCAGCTCCTCTTCGCCTTGGTGGCGGCGATTTCCGTGGCTGCTCTGACTGTCGAACTCGTGGTGAATGCCATTCGACATGCCGAGGGTTTCGTTCTTACCGACACGAAGCGCACCTTAATCCACGCCATCCAGGAACTCGACCGCGAGTATTCGTTGCGGCAGCATCGCGACACAGCACGCGTTGACATGGCGCCTTCAGACATGGCACGTTTTGACACACCGTGGGCGGACCTTCCCGAGACTGCGCGCGATCTCACGCTGCGAGCCATTTCTCAAACCGTGCTGGCTTCCTATCCAGGCGTGGAAGGCGGTTTTTGGGCGGCATCTCAATTCGCCGGTTATTCGTACCCAACCCACGATGGCGGATCGCCCAAGATCGATGTCCCCGCGGCGGAGAGACCCGCCATCGAAGACGTTATTCACGAGGCGCAACTGCATGGAAAGGCCGAAAGAGTTCTTCGCGGCAAACATGACCTGATCGTGATTTCAGCGGCTTTCGAAACTGGCGAACCTGTCGCCTCCTGGGCAATGAAGCGCCTTCCCGGACAGGCGGAACCGGCACAACGCACGGAAAGTATTCTGCTCACCGCCCTGGTGGCCGCTGCGCTCCTGGGAGCGGCCGGAGTGCTTGCTACCGGTGTGGGAGTGAACCGCGGCGTCGCACAAATCACCGCTGGGCTGGCTGCGCTTCAAAGAAACTTCGAGCCGGCGCTGCCGGTGCGCCGCGACGAACTTGGCCGGATCAGCGCCGCAATCAACGAAATGGCCCGAACCCGCCGCCGCCTTGAGGCTGAGGTTCGGCGCGAGGATCGCGCGCGCACGGTGGGCCGGATGATTGGACGAATCGCCCATGAGATGCGGAATCCCCTCAACAGCATCCGACTCTCGCTGCAAATGCTTGCGCAACGGCAGGAGCAGAATCGGCTCCATTCCGACGACTTTCGGATGGTGATCGACGAAGTGGATCGTATGAACCGTCTGCTTTCCGATCTGCTTGCGTTTCAGCAACCGCGCCCGCCGAGAATTGAGCCCGGCGCCGTCAGCCCAGTGCTCGAAGAGTGCACGCAACTCGTGACGCCGCAGGCCCTCAAGCTGGGTGTGGGGCTTGTGGTCGCAGGCGATCAGGGGCAGACGGCACTCTTTGACAGAGAATACTTCCGGCAGATTATGGTGAACCTGATTCTCAACGCTGTCGAAGTGTCTCGAGACGGTGAGCGCGTGAATATCCGTTCCACCGTCTCAAACGGTGCCGTATGGATCGAAGTCACCGATCACGGGCCGGGTCTTACGCCTGAACAGCAGGAACACATCTTCGAGCCGTTCTACACCACAAAAAGCACGGGCCATGGACTAGGCTTGGCAGTGTCCCGCGAACTTGCACAAAGTATGGGCGGAACGCTTTCCTTCCGCGCGGAAGCCGCGATGGGCGCCACCTTTGTCCTTCAACTCCGGAGTGTCCCCGGGAAATAAACATGGAAAATAAACATGGAAACTAAAGGAACCATCCTGATCGGCGAAGACGAAAGGACCGCCCGTGTGTCGCTGGCGGAACTGCTCGAAAGCCGCGGCTATCGGGTGGTGCAGGCCGAAGACGGCCCACAGGCGCTGACTGCTCTCGTGCAACGGAATCTTGACGCGGGCCTCCTCGATGTCCGAATGCCTGGCCTCGACGGTCTCGCCATCCTCAAGCGGGCGCGCGAGTCGGGAATCGATGTGCCCGTCATCGTGATGACCGCACACGGGGACAGCGGCACAGTCATTGAAGCAATGCGGCTGGGAGCATACGACTACATCGCTAAGCCGGTCGATTTCGATCAGCTCGTGCTGCAATTGGATCGCGCCGTATCCGGCCGTAAGATGTCGCGCGAAGTAAGTCAGAAGCCGAACCAAACGATCGCAGCAGCGCAGCCGGCGATCATTGGCTACAGCCCTGCCATGCAGCATGTTTACAAGCTGATCGGCCAAGTGGCGCGCACTGATGCAACGGTTCTCGTGCGAGGAGAATCCGGCACCGGCAAGGAATTGGTCGTGAACGCCGTCCACCACAACAGCACGCGCGCGAAAGGACCACTGGTCAAGGTAAACTGTGCCGCAATTCCCGAGTCCTTACTGGAATCCGAACTCTTCGGCCATGAGAAGGGCGCATTTACCAATGCAATGCTGCGGCGCATCGGACGGTTCGAAGAAGCGAACGGCGGAACGCTGTTTCTTGATGAGATCGGCGAGCTAGCGCCCATCCTGCAATCGAAACTGCTCCGCGCCATTCAGGAACGAACCATCGAGAGGCTCGGGAGCGGCACTCCGATACGGGTCGATCTTCGGCTCATCACCGCGACTTCGCGAGATTTGGAAAAGGCGGTCAGCGAAGGGCAGTTTCGTGAGGACCTCTATTACCGGCTCAACGTTGTGGTGATCGAGTTGCCGCCAATGCGGGAACGCCGCCAGGATATTCCTGCGTTGGTCGAGCATTTTCTGCGGCGCGGCGGCCGGAACGTATCGATGTCTCCAGCCGCGCTGAATCTTCTCTGTGATTATCAATGGCCGGGCAACGTGCGCGAACTGGAGAATACCGTGGAACGGGCCGCAGTCCTGGCCAAGAGCGGCATCGTGGACGCGCAGGACATCCAGTTAAGATCTGTATCCCGCGCGGAGGCGGATTGGACCGATCAGATCCCCCTCACCCACGGGTGGAAAACGAATCTCGCGCTTGCGGAGAAGGCGATGATCGTCCGCGCACTTCGGATGGCGGCAGGAAACAAATCGAAGGCGGCCGAGATCCTTGCTATCCACCGCCGCCTCGTGTATGAAAAAATGCGCGAATACGAGATCAATGAGAATTCAGCGGAAAGCTAATGACGACCGGCGTGCTTGGTTGCATGCTTCGGCTTTGCTTTATTCTGAATCGCCATTCCGTTGACCGGTTCCGATTCGATGACGGAATGCGGCGGTCGATCTTGGGAAGTCCCATCGCCAGAAAGCGGCGGTCGCATGTCGGGCGACAATATAATCCTGTGTAGTCGCGAAGTGTTTACCGACGTTCCCCGCTGAGCATGTTCCGTCCGAATCACGCGCCATCTCGGAAACAGCCAAGTGGAGCAAAGCCGAGTTGCGGGCGATACACGGCGTTCTTACCCCGCGATTAGTCGCGTAGCGTTTACCGCGATTTGGCTCTTGGACGCTCGGAGCGAATCATGGGGCCTCGACAGAGCCCGGCTGCAGGATTCTTCCGTAAAACGCCGCTCTTCACGTCATCGGGAAGCAAATGACACTTCATTTCATCGGGAGCGCCATCACGTAGAAGCGTAAAAGTGGAATGTAAGCGTCAGAGGAAACCATCTGTTCAAGCGATGAAATTGATGATGAAGTAGGGGCATGAATGAAAAACAGGTGGTTGAAGTACGGCGCCGGCGGAGCCGGCGAGAAGTCGAGCAGTTGATTGCAG
>JBEKNN010000137.1:0-23499 GCA_049522755.1 Bryobacteraceae bacterium
TGCGCTGGCGCAACACGGCGAATCCGGGTACGCCAAAATGATCGAGCACCAGACTAACATGGGCTGCGTCCTGCGCGAGTCGCTAAAGCGCTCGGGGTGGCGCGTGGTTAACGACACGCCGCTGCCTGTGGTGTGCTTCACCAGGGACGGGCTGAACAGCTCCAAATTCGTGGCGGATCTCGTGGGGCGCCAGATCGCCTGGATGTCGGAAGCCCGGATCGGCGGCGCTGCCGTTGTACGGGCGTGCATCACCAGTTTTAAGACGACTGAGGCAGATATCGACTGGGTGGTGCGCGAGATGAACCAGCTTGTGCTCCAAGAGGAGCGCCAAGCAGGTTCGAAGCACGTTGAAGCCGCCGCACTGGCACACCCATGAAGCCCGAGACGATCGCGATTCACAGCGGCTACGAAACCGATCCCACGACGAAGGCCGTAGCTGTACCGATTTATCAGACGGTCGCCTATGAGTTCGATAGCGCCGATCATGCCGCGGCATTGTTCAACCTCGAGGCCGATGGATATCGCTATAGCCGTGTAGGCAACCCTACCACCGCAGTGCTGGAACGGCGGGTCGCTGCGTTAGAGGGCGGGCTGGAGGCTTTATGCGTGAGCAGCGGACAAGCGGCGGTCAACTATGCAACGCTCAACGTCACCGAATTAGGCAGCAACATTGTCTCGGTTCCCCAACTCTACGGCGCCTCGCACACGCTGTTCACGCATATTCTGCCAGGCCTGGGAGTCACCGTGCGCTTCGCGGAGACGGATCGGCCGGACGCTATCGAGAAGCTGATTGACGACAAAACGCGGGCGGTATTTTGTGAAAGCGTCGGCAATCCGGCGGGAAACATTTGCGACATCGAAGCGCTGGCTCGCGCGGCCCACAGACACGGCGTGCCGCTGATCGTCGATAACACCGTCGCCACGCCCATCCTTCTGCGGCCCATCGAATACGGAGCCGACATTGTCGTGCATTCCCTAACCAAGTTTCTGGGCGGCCACGGCACGACGCTCGGCGGAGTCATCGTCGACAGCGGTAAGTTCCCCTGGAAAGAGAATGCCGCGCGTTTTCCAATGTTCAGCCGGCCGGACCCTTCGTATCACGGATTGGTCTACACCGATCGTTACGGGCCTGCCGCGTACATTGCGCGGTGCCGCGGCGTCTTACTGCGAAACACTGGCGCCGTCTTGCCGCCCCTGAGCGCTTTCCTGCTGCTGCAGGGAATTGAGACGGTCGCTCTGCGCGTCGAGCGTCATGTGGAAAACGGCAGAGCCGTAGCCGGATTCCTGCGCAGCCACCCGGGGATTGAGTGGGTCAACTATGCGGGATTCCCCGACAATCCTTATCATGCTCTGGCGCAAAAATATCTAAACGGCCGCGCCTGCTCGCTGATGACCTTCGGAATCAAGGGAGGCTTCGAAGCCGCCAAGAAGTTCTACGATGCGCTCGATCTGGTCAAGCGGGTCGTCAATCTGGGCGATGCCAAGTCGTTGGCCTGCCATCCGGCCTCCACCACCCATCGGCAGATGTCCGCCGAAGAACAACGCAGCGCCGGGGTGAAGCCGGAGATGATTCGGCTCAGTATTGGCATCGAGCACATCGACGATATCGTGGCAGACCTCGATCGGGCGCTCGACGCGGCGCATAACGAACGGACAGTCTCAAGCGGAGAGTCCTGGGAGAGAGTCCGATGCCAGTCTATTTAGACGGAAATTCGTCAAGTCACGAGTTGTTGGCGCACACGCTGCGCCTTTGCGGGAAATCGCCCGCCGGGCTCCCAAACTCCACTGGCAGGCGCATCCATATCGGCTTAATCAACAACATGCCGGACGCGGCCCTGGAGGCAACCGAACGCCAGTTCCTCACCCTACTCGACTCGGCGTCCGGCGGCATCCTGGTGCGCCTGTCTCTCTACGCCTTGCCGGATGTTCCTCGTAACGGCGCGGGCCGGCGCCATGTCAGCCGCTTCTATTCCGGCGTCGAAGACCTGTGGAACGGCCGCCTCGATGGCCTCATCGTGACCGGGAGGGCGCCGCGGACGCCGAACCTGATGGACGAGCCATATTGGGGGAGCCTGACAAGCGTTCTCAAGTGGGCGAACCACAACACCCACTCGACTATTTGGTCCTGCCTGGCTGCGCATGCCGCGGTTCTCCACCTGGATGGCATCGCGCGGCGCACCGGTCACGAGAAGCGCTGCGGTATCTTAGAGTGCACGCAATTGTCCGATCACCAGTTGATGGCCGGCATGCCCTCAAGCCTCAAGATGCCGCATTCCAGGTGGAACGATATACCGGAGAACGAGCTGACCGCGTGCGGATATAACGTGCTCATGCGCGCTCAGGACGCCGGAGTGGACACATTCGTCAAGCGCCGAAATAGCCTGTTCGTCTTCTTCCAGGGCCATCCGGAGTACGAATCCGATACTTTGCTGCTGGAATATCGCAGAGATGTAGGGCGTTATCTCAGGGGAGAGACGGATGCGTACCCGTCACTGCCGCGGACTTACTTCAATAACGCCACTGCGGATGCATTGACAGCGCTACGCGAGAGAGCTATGTCCGGCTCCCGCGAGGCGCTATTGGCGGGTGTCGCAGCCGCCGTGGCGGAGAGCCATATTCCGAACACATGGCATTCGACCGCTAGAAGCATCTACGGAAATTGGCTGAAATACATAGGGCGCCAGAAGGAACAACACTTGAGAGGCAAGGTCGCGATGAATGTCTATGGGGGAGGAGTTGGCGCCACCCCCGGTTTAGCTATACAGAACGTCTTAAGTAATAGCGCGGAGGCGTCGTAGGGCTCCGCAGCTTGTAGCTTCGGCTTACGAAACGGCGCCGCGCACTTGCGTGGAAGCCGCGTCAGGCGGGGGCCTGGCGGGGTAAGCTTTGTTGGTGGCTCGACCGTTGTCGCCGCTGAGGCCTGCTGTCAAGTTTCCCGCCACGCTTGTGATCGCCCCGTTCGAAATCTTGCGGACGCGGCGGTCGAGATCATCGGCGATATAAGAGTTGCCATAGGAGCCCACGGCAACGCCAGAGGTCGCATAGAGCTGGGCGCTGGTGGCTTGCGCGGGCGATGGAGACTGTGTTCGAGATTTCGCCTACGATGGCGATCAATAGGGGACGGCGGCGCGTTTAGACGAACTGTCCGGGACTAGCGCATCCGCACGGTACTCGACGGATCTGGCGCGAGGGCCGGAGGATGATAACTGGGCTTGTTCGCCGCCGATGGTTACTGTGGGGGTGGTTATGGTTTGCGAGGGTTGGCTAGTCCAGGACAGCGCTTCGAGACAAAATCGAAACGAGTTATTAGCCGCCGATAAACGCCGATGAACGCCGATAAGACTCGGCGGACGGGGAAGCCTGAGACTCGCCGTCAGCTCCCATCGGACATGGAAAGACGGATCGCCCGCTACTTCAGCGCCAGCCACCGGTAGTATCCGATGATCGTCTTGGCGTCCTCAATTTCGCCCTTATCGATCATCTTCGCCACTTCCTTACGCTTGAACCATTGCGCTTCAATACGCTCATCCTCCATGGGCTTCGCTTCGCCGGCGGTGAGACCGGTCGCCAGATAGATAGTCATCCGCTCCTGCACATATCCCGGACTGGGAAAGAATTGCGCCAGCTTAGTCCAGGTCTTGGCTTTGTAACCGGTCTCTTCCACTAACTCGCGTTTGGCGGCTTGTAGAGCCTTCTCGCCTTCGTCGAGCTTGCCCGCGGGCAATTCCCAAAGGTATTTGTCCGCCGGCAAACGGTACTGACGCACCAGCAGGATGCGCTTCTTATCGTCCACGGCCATCATCACAGCGGAGCCGGCGTGGCGAACTACCGAGCGCTTGATCTGGAAGCCGGACTTCTTATCCACGGCCTCGTCTTCAGTTACTTGAAACAAACTGCACTTATAAGCTTCGTGAGAAGAAATGATTTTCATGATCGTGTTTGTAGAGCCGCTGCGAAATCGTCCGCGGAGCGCGTATTCATCACGTCGCGCGGCCCCAGCCATCCGCGCCGCGCGGTGAGCACGCCGTAACGCATGTTGGCGAGGTGCTTGGGGTGGTGCGCATCCGTCGAAATAGTGAAGCTGGCGCCCTTGGCTTTGGCGGACCGCGCCATGGCGCCACTCAGGTCGAGGCGCTCGGGACTGGCGTTGACTTCGAGCCACACGCCGCGGCGAACCGCTTCCGCCACGACGCGTTCGAAATCGAATGGAAAGGGATCGCGATGCAACAGCATGCGCCCGGTAGGATGGCCCAAAATCCGCAAATGCGGACATTCCAGCGCGCGCAGCAGCCGGTCGGTCATCTCCGCCGCTTCCAGATTCATGTGGCTGTGCACGCTGCCAATCACCATGTCGAGTTCCGCCAGCGCATCGTTCTCCACGTCGAGCGCGCCGTCTTTCAGGATGTCACACTCCAGCCCCGAAAACACGCGGATGCCAAGGCCGTTGCGGTTGATCTCGCGCACCTGTTTGGCGAAGGCCACCACGCGGCGCTCATCGAGTCCGTTCGCCATGGCAAGCGCCTTCGAGTGATCCGTAATCGCGATGTATTCGTAACCTCGCTCGCGCGCGGCCGCGGCCATCTCTTCCAGCGTCGCGCGGCCGTCGGTCTCGGTGGTGTGCATGTGGACGTCGCCGCGAATCTGGCGCAGCTCCACCAGGTCCGGCAGGCGCCGCTCTTCGGCCGCTTCGATCTCGCCGCAGTTCTCGCGCAGCTCTGGAGGAATCCAGGCGAGGCCCAGGGCTTCGTATACGCCTTCCTCGGTTTCACCCGCGACTTTCGCATCGCCCTCGACGCGGAACAGGCCGTATTCGCTCAGCTTGAGGCCCATCTTCACCGCGCGCGTGCGAATCGCCACGTTGTGGTCTTTGCTGCCGGTGAAATATTGCATCGCGGCGCCGAAGCTCTCGGGCTTGAGCGCGCGCACATCCACCTGCAAGCCTTCGCGGCCCACTTTCGCGCTGGCCTTGTTCTCGCCGCGGCCCAGCACCTCCTCGACGCGCGGCCAGGCGATGAAGCGCTCGAGCGCATTGACGGCCTCGGGACCGGTCACCAGCAAATCCAGATCGCCCGCGGTCTCGCGGCCGCGGCGCAGGCTTCCGGCAGGCGTGATGGCCTCCACGCCGGAAACCTGCCGCAGCGTCTCGATCAACTCCTCCGCAATGCCTTCGACGTAGCTCAGCAGATAGCGCCCCGTGCGCTGACGGTATTGCGCGATGGAGCGGAGCACCTTCTCTTCCAGCTTGGCGCCCATGCGCGGCAGATCGCGCAGCTTCTGCTCTTTGCAGAGGCGCTCGAGATCGTCGATAGTCCTGGCCTGAAAGTGCTCGAAGATGAGCGCAATGCTTTTGGGGCCGAGCCCCTGGATCTTCAGGAACTCCAGCGCGCCGGGTGGAAATTTCTGGACCAATTCATCGCGGCGCTCGCACGACTGGCGCTCGACAATTTCCGTGAGCACGTGCGCCAGTCCCTTGCCGATGCCGGGAATCTCCGTCACTTTGCGCGAGGAGTCGCGCAGAATATCGGCGATTCGCTCAGGATGGCCTTCCACCGCCGTGGCGCCGTTGCGGTAGCTGCGAATGCGAAACGAATCTTCGGCCGCGATCTCCATGAGGTCGGCCGTTTCCCAGAGGATGCGCGCGATTTCCCGGTTTTCCAAATCTCATTGTACCGGGACGAACTACATTTCGACGCAGGGACGGCAGAGTAGGAGAGAGGGCGAGCACCGAAATGCCGTCCGACTCTCCGCTCGTCGAACCGGACGTGCGGATTTCCCGGCATCCGGCTCTCCTGCAAACTCTCGCCTTAGGCATTCACAGGCAGCTGCGCGGTGTTGGCTCACAAATAAAGCAGCCCCATGCGCTGAAGCTGTTCATAGTAAGTCACCCCCTTCGGCGGTCGGAAGGGCCGCTGGCTGCGCCGTCTCAGGCGCCGCGCGAGACGGTCGCGCACGTACGTGTTGATCTCCCGCAAGGCCACTCGTGGATACCTCCACGTAGACAGCCAAGCATCGCTGTTCCACTTCCGGCGACAGGAACCCGCGGCCGAGTCCGGGACCGGGCGTCAGTTCTACCGCGGCTGGCGAAGGCTTTGGCGGCGCCGGTCCGCGCGGGTGGCGCTGCTCCGCCAACCCCTCACAGTGCGCCGGGTCTCCACGCCCTTCGGCCAGCCGATGCTCGGTGATGACTTTGATGTCACTGTAAATCTCGATGCGGCCGCGGGCAACCGGTTCCCGCACCAACACGGTCTTACCGGCGAAGCGGAACGGAACCGGGTAACGATTGCCGCGATAGCTGAGCATGCAGTCCTTGGCCACGCGGCGATCTTCCATGTAACTGGTGTCGTAGTCAGGTTGTTCGTCGATGAGCAGCAGCCGTTCTTGAGTCAACCGCTGGCAGGGAACCTCGCGCGTGGTGGAGTGTGGCTGGTGATTGACTTTTTCCATCCACGCGCAATCGCTCCGTCCTCGGCATACACCTTGACCACCACGCCGTGGAGCACATTCTTCGGCGTGCTCTTTTTCGACATTAGGGCAGGTCGCGAAGGGTCGGAAAAAGCTGGATTATGCAATAAGTCGTCATCGGTGAGCGATTGCAGAAACGCCAGTATGTCGGCTTTGTCTTGCGCCGAAAGGCTGATAGATTTCACGAATTCGCTCTTATTCGGGTTCTCGGCTCCTACCCCAGTACGCGCGCCTCTGGAGATCGTTCGCCCCCCGGCAGTGTAGTGGTCAATCGCATCCGCCAGCGTCTTCATGCTGCCATCGCGCATATACGGCGCCGTGACCGCGATGTTGCGCAGGGTGGGCGCTTTGAATTTGCCCACATCCTCCGCGTTCTGGGTAAATTCATAGAGCCCCAGGTCCGGCTCCGGATAGGAGAACTTGCCTTTCAAGTTGTACAGGCCAGTATTATGAAATTCGATTTCGGGAAACCCTTTGTCGAAATAGTCGATGGTAGTGGTGAAGTTGATTCCACCATGACAGTGAAAACATTCGAACCGTTCGCTGAAAAAGAGCGCCTCGCCGCGTTTCGCCGATACCGGGATTGCGTCGGGGTCGTCGCCGCGGCGGTAACGGTCCTACGCCGAGTCTCCCGAAAGAATCGTGCGCTCAAACTGGCAATGGCCTTCGTGATATTGCCGATGCTGTTGGCGCCTTTACTCCCCGGAAAGACCCGCGCAAACATCTCCACATACGGCGTATCCGCGGCTAAACGCTGTACCAGAAGATCTTCCTTGCCGGTCATGCCCAATGCCACCGGGTGATCGCCAAACATGGGAACTAAAGCTTGCGCCTCCAGTTGCCGCATGTTGGGGTTGGCCCAGGTCAGCACCGGGCTGTAGGCGACATTGACCAAACTCATACTGCCTCGCGGATGCACTTGCCGCGTGGACCCAACCGCCCGCGGTTTTCCATCCGTAAACGCCAGTTCCTGCCGATGACAAGTCGCGCAAGCTTCGGTTTGATTCAGCGATAGCCGCTTGTCGTAAAAAAGCCTCCGCCCGAGATCGACCTTCGCCTGTGTCATCGGATTGTCCGCGGGCACATTCGGATAAGGAAAGCCCGGCGGCAAATTCCATTCATACGAACCCAGCCGCGCCTTCTCGATGGTTCGCTGCTTGTTCCACAGTTCGCGGACATGGAGCACCAATTGCCAGATATCGGGCTCGCGAATGGTTTGATCAAACTCGGGCATGTTCTTATCGATGCCGTGCATGATCACCCAGAAAATCTCCCCGTCTTTCATCGATTCCATCAGGTATTCGGTGAGATTCGTAGGGCGCACCGGCAGCGTGCCGGCGATTCGGCGTTCTCGCCTTGCCGTCCTCGCCGTGGCACGCCGCGCAATTCCTGCGGTACAAAGGCTCGGCTACGGCGCTGTTATAGTCGTCGGGATCTAGCGGATTCTTGATTCTTCGCGCTTCCGCCGGCGCCGTGGAGCGGCCGTGCGCATCCTGCGCCAATACGGGCCAAGCCGCACTCCAGCAGCAGCTCAAGACCAACCACCACGAACGCTTCATTAACCGCTCACTTAGAGGCTTTCGTCACCGGTTCGCCTGCGACTCCGGCACGGAAGAATGTTTGCTGCTTCTTCTCCAACGCCGTGAAACGGCAGCCCGAGATTCGCAAAGATTGGCCCGCAATCCGGATCGTTTAATCCCGACGTGCAGCCGGCAGGAGTATTGGGAGTGTTTTGATCGATGTCGGAATCGGCGAGCAGCGCGCCTAGGTCGGCGATCACCACGTTCTTGACAGTATCGAAACTGGCTAACTCAACCTCAGGACGGTTGGGCTGTGCACAGGTAGTTGGCACGGTGATGCCGGTCTGGTTGGGGTGCATCCGGTACTGCCAAGATGGAGCGCGAAGTCCCGCGGCAAACCTTGGCTGGAAAAATCGAGCCGCGAATTTGCGGCCGGCGTTCCATACCCACGCCAGCGCCGTCAGGTTGAGGGGCGGCGGCATCGCGGTGAGATCGGTGTATTTTTATTGAACGGCACGCCCATCGTGAATCGAAGGCCGGTGTAGACTCCGGCCGGAACCGTGCCCGTCACCTGTTCATTGGTCTCCGGCGTCCCGTTGCTGCATCCGCCGGTCGCGTTCTCAAAATGCAGCAGCGCGACGTCGTCCAACTGCCATTTGCCAGCCTGTTCCAACTTCAGAGGAGTAGTGTTTCCGGCCCCGTCGACCAGCCTGATATTGTGTACGTAAAAGCGAAAATCGCGTGGCGAGATCTGCGATCCGGTTGTGCCGGTTCCCTTGTAACTTTGGCCGCAAGCGAGTTTCTCGTTGCCAACCATGGTCTGAAAGCGAATCACTGTCTTCTGGTCGCCGGCAATAGCAGCCGTTGAGGTCAATAGCCCGGCAAGGAGCGCAAGACGGGTACGAATCATATTTTGTCGAGAAAGCATATACCATCACACATCAATTCCGGCGGCTTGTCGTGCGGCAAATTGTCACAGGGCTAAATGACTGCGCGGCCTCTCCGCGCGGCCCCTTAGTTTTCCCCCAGCCTGCCCTGGCTTGCTCGGCGGAGGCTTGAGCGGCTTTCAACAATGGGCCCTACACACATGGGTCGCGGCCTCGCGAATGTCCTTTCGCGCATGCGCCGGAGTACGTGAATGGAAGGGAGGACGGGAGGTCGGGACGCGACAATTTGCCAAACGACAGAGCGCTTGAAGCCCCAGACAGCGACGATTTGCCGCATCGTATCATCCTGATTTACGCCTATACTACAGGCGTCTAGAACTTGGTTTAGGGCGTGGCGATCCGCCTATGTCCTGAGTCTAACGCTGCATCGGGAATTTTATGAGACAAGTGTTACTGTTCCTTCTCCTCGCCGCCGGTTCCGTGCATGCGGCGCTCCCAGACGACCAACTCAGCAATGCCGATAAGGTCCGTTTCCACCGAATTTGCAAAAGCCTGATCGCTCCCTGTTGTTGGAGCCAGCCAGTGGAGGTTCACCAGTCGGCCGAGGCCGAGGAGGTTAAGGTCGAAGTGGCAGCCTTCCTCCGCGCCGGAAAATCCGACCGCGAGATTCTCGACGCGTTTGTTGCGCATTACGGCGAGCGTATTCTAGGCGGACCGGAAGGCATCCGAGGCGTCGTACTAACCACAGTACCGATCGTCGTCTTCATCTGTGGCGTTGTCCTTTGCGGCTGGTTTCTGTCGCTTCAGAAGTAGACGCCGGCAGTCGCCGCGGTTCCGCCAGGCCTGGAGGACCTATTTCCCAATTCCGAATGGGAATGATGCCCGGGCCAGTGCGACAATTTGCCGCAGCGACAAACGCCGTCAAATATTGTTTGATGGTTCTGGTGGGGCTCTAAAATTGCTTTGGTTTATAAGGCGCCCACCGCAGGTCTTGACAACAATGCCAGAAAAGCCCTTCGTGCAAAAAACATTATCCTGTCCTGGTCTGACAGTCCTCTTGCTCTTCGCCTCCCTGCTCCACGCGACAATTTTCGGTAGAATCCAGGGCCTCGTACACGACCCGCAGCATCGGCCCCTGGCCGGAGCTTCCGTTACGCTGCAAGCCACCACATCGGAATGGTCTCAAACCGCCCAAACCGATAATAACGGCGAGTTTGCTTTCACGGCCGTCCCTGTCGGCGACTACAAAATCACCGTCTCGCAATCTAACTTCGCGACTTCCGAGCAGGCCGTTACCGTGGTTTCCGGCTCATCGCCCATTCTTCACTGTCAATTGAACATCGCGCCCGTGAATCAAAGCACCACCATCACCGGTCAGGCGGAGGCCGCCAATATGGATTCCGTAACCCCTACCACTCTGGTCGATCGCGAGGATATCGCTCAAACCCCCGGCGGCGATCGGACCAACAGCATGGCGATGATCGCCGACTACGTCCCCGCCGCGTATGTAACTCACGACATGCTGCACATGCGTGGCGGCCACCAGGTCGATTGGCTAATTGACGGCGTGCCCGTTCCCAATACCAATATCGCCACTAATCTAGGTCCGCAAATCGACCCTAAGGACATCGATTACCTCGAGGTTCAACGCGGCAGTTACGATGCGGAATACGGAGACCGAACCTACGGAATCTTCAACATTGTGCCCCGATCCGGCTTCGAACGTGACAATGAGGCGGAGCTGGTCACCTCTTTCGGCAACTTCCACCAGACCAACGATCAGCTCAATTTCGGAGGGCACACCAAGCGCTTCTCCTATTACGTGAGTTTTAACGGAAATCGCAGCGATTACGGTCTACAGACTCCTATCGGGCAAGTGGTTCACGACGCCGACAGCGGCTATGGCGGCTTCGCGTCCCTCATCTTCAACGCCAGTTCTTCCAACCAATTCCGCCTGGTTGCCTCCGTGCGCCAAGATAATTATCAGATCCCCATCGACCCCGATCCGAACTCGGCCGGCAACCAGATTTATCCCAGTTACGGTCTGCGCGATAGTGAACGCGAACCCGATGGCTACCTCACCTTCTCTTGGGTCCACACCTTTAATCCTAACCTGCTTCTGACGGTTTCGCCTTTCTATCACTACAATCAGGCCAGTTATAACGGTGGGCCAAACGATGTGCCCGTGATCTCCACTGTAGACCAAACCGCCAATTATGCCGGCGCCCAGACGAGTCTTGACGTAACCGTCGTGAAGAACAACGATCTTCAAGTCGGAGCCTATGGATTTGTTCAGCACCAGAGCAACTTCTTTAATAACGTCTTCACCGATTGCGCTCCAAGTTGTCAGAACTTCGGCGCGTCTTCGGCTGCCGTCACCGGCGGCGTAGTCGAAGAGTTCGTCAGCGACCGGTTCAAAGTAACCCCGTGGCTGACGCTGATCGCCGGCCTTCGCGAAACCCATTTCACCTCCGGCGCAGGCGGCGGCGCACAGCCGGGCGTCGTGGAGAATGCGACTGATCCCCGGTTCGGCGCCGCTATCCGCATTCCGCGCATCAACTGGGTGTTTCATGGCTTCTACGGCAAGTTTTATCAACCGCCTCCACTCCTGACTGCTACGGGCCCCTTGCTCGATTTAGCCACCAGCCAGACTTTGACTTTCGCCCCTCTCCGCGGAGAGCGCGACGAAGAATACCAGTTCGGTGTTTCGATCCCCTTTCACGGCTGGGTGCTCGAGGAAGACACCTTTCAAACCCGGGCCAAAAATTGGCTCGACCACAATAACATCGGCGAATCCAACATCTTCTGGCCCATCACCTGGACTGCCGCGCTGATCCAGGGTTGGGAGACCACGCTACGTTCCCCGCGCGTCTGGCGTCGCGCCCAGTTTCACTTGGCCTACTCCAATCAGATCGCGCAGGCAACCGCGCCCATCACCGGAGGCGTGGTCTGCCCGTCTCCCGTGACGGCTGCCTGCCCGGTCGCCATTCCCCCAGGATATTCGCCCGTGGACCACGATCAACGAAACACGTTGAATTTCGGCGTCAACGGAAATCTTCCCTGGCAGGTATTCGGTTCGACGAATGTCTATTACGGATCGGGGTTCACCAACGGGGATCCGGACGCGCAATATCCGGGGAACTATCTGCCCTCGCACACTACGTTTGACGTGGCGTTGGGAAAAAGCTTTGGCGAAGGCGGGAAATACCGGCTCTCCGTGACGGCTGTAAATGCGACGAATCTGCGGGTTCTGCTGGATAATAGCCTGACCTTTGGAGGCTTCCACTTCAACGACCCGCGACAGATCTACGCCGAGTTCCGCTGGAAATTTCACTACTAAGCAGCAAGACGGATTGGCGTACGATGACAAGATATTAGATGATGTCTGACCGCAGCCTTTTAAGTCTCCAGCCCGAGCCCCCCGTTCCCACTTGGGATGCGGCGCAAACCGCGCCTGTCACTTTCGATTCCGCTCCCAATGTGGCCCTTCCCTGGGTGGTCCGTCTCCGCTACGGCATGGTTGTCGCGGAAACCATCATTATTCTGGGTCTCTGGTACGTTTTCGGCTTTCCCCTCTCTTGGACTCTTGCACCGCCGGCGGTCATTCTTGCCAGCAACATTTTGCTCGGTCGCATGCGGATCTTGCCCGGCCGGCGTCCTCAACAGGTACTGGGGGCCATATTTTGTTTGGACACCTTGTGCCTGACCGCCGTGTTGGGACTTACTGGCGGACCCATGAATCCGTTCAGCCTGTTATATCTGGTGCAAATCACCTTGTCCGCGGTGGTTCTGCGAAAGGGTTGGACATGGGCTCTCGGTTGCCTTTCTACGGCGTGCTTTGGCTTGCTCTTTTTCTTTAACGTACCGTCGGCGGCGTTTCAGGTGCATCATGCGGAAGAGGGTTTATCCCCGCATTTGGCCGGTATGTGGTGCGCCTTCGTGATCGCCGCCGCGCTCATCACCTTTTTTACCGGGAAGATCGCTGACGCACTGCGAACCCGAGAACAAGAGGTCCTCATCCTGCAGGAACAGGTTGCCAAGAATGAGAGGTTGGCTTCTTTGGTGACCTTGGCCGCGGGAGCCGCGCATGAACTCGGAACGCCTCTTGGCACCATCGCCATCGCTTCCAGAGAACTCGAGCGCTATGCCGCGAGTCTCGCCGGCGGCGGCGGCGTACTCGAAGATGCGCGCGTGATTCGGTCTGAGGTAGAAAGATGCCGCCGCATCCTTGAACGTATGAGCGTGCAAAGCGCCGAACCGATGGGCGAGGCGCCCCAGCCCAGCAATATCCTCGGCCTCCTCGAAGAGGTGGTCGCAGCTTTCCCAGCGCCGCATCGAATGTGGCTGAAAATCGAGCTTCGCGATGAGGCCCTCTCAGCGATTTTGCCGCCGCGCGCCGTCGCTCAGGCTCTCGCGGCCCTCATCCAAAATGCCTTGGACGCCAATATCGACCGCCGCCCCATCGTGATCGCGGCGGATGCCGACAATTCTGTCCTACGCATCGCCATACGCGACTCCGGACACGGCATGCCGCCACATGTCCTTCGCCACATCGCCGAACCTTTCTTCACTACAAAAGAGCCCGGTAAAGGTATGGGGCTGGGCACATTCCTGGTGCGTACCTTTGCGGAAACGATGGGCGGCCGCGTTTTGTTCGAGTCCCTGCCCGGCGAAGGCGCCATCGCGACCCTCGAATTGCCGATGCGCTCGTCGCGAGAGAACGCGCATGCTGCTGTCTGAGGACCAGCCTTTAGCGCTGGTGGTTGACGATGATGAAGTGTTCCGCACCCGGCTATGCCGTGCCCTTGTGCAAAGAAATTGGGAAGCGGAAGCCGTGGGAGACGGTGAAGGCGCCCTGCAGTTCGCCCGCGACCGCAGCCCCGACCTTGTCCTGGTGGATTTGCGCATGCCCGGAAAAGGCGGCCTCGAAATTATTCAAGAGTTGCGCACCATCGATTCCTCCATGACCATCATCGTCCTCACCGGTTACGGGAGCATCCCCACCGCCATTTCCGCCATGAAGAGAGGCGCCGATCACTACTTGAGCAAGCCAGCCGATGCCGATCAGATACTGGCTGTTTACGACACGGTGCGGAACTCTCCGGCGACGGCCAGTGAAATCCCGGAAACGGTACCAACCTTGGACAGAGTGGAGTGGGAGCACATACAGCGCATTATTTTCGATTGCGATGGCAACATTTCACGAGCCGCGCGCCTGCTGGGCATTCACCGGCGATCACTACAACGCAAACTCGCGAAGCACCCTCCGCCCCGTTGAATCCGAGCGTGCGATAATTTGCCACAGTGATCGCGTCCCAATATTTGCTTTCCTCTCGTGAAGCAGAGAGCCACTATGAATGGATATCAGAGGGAACGTTTCTCTGTTGCTAAAGGAAGGCGGAATAAGTTGGAACCGGCTGATCAAAATCCCGGTGAGACATCGTATTGAAATTCGCGTTAACGATCCCATGCGACAATTTGACGCATCGACAAAGCATCGATTAGTCGCTCGAATGGGCTTACGGGAATTCGGAATCCCCCCTCAATGTTCCCATCGGTTCCGATTTCGATACTCTTCTTTCTTTCGACAGCGGCCGGTACGGCATCCGCTCGGACCGCAGGCAGCGATGCCGCTGACTGCGTCTGGAGTTCGAAGATGATCACATAGAGACCCTCACGTGAAAGCGTTTTTAATCGCTATTCTGGCGCCGCAGGTCGCGCCTCAGAGAGCTTCGACTCGACCCGCGGTCAGATATTCGTTCGCCAGGCGGCTGGCGTCCTGAAAGTCAGTGGTTCGCTTCATGCTGATAGCCCGATTCGATCGTTCCGTTCCGGGCCGCGATAGGCTTCAAGGTTGGATAAAACTGGACGAAGGTGGTATCGACGGCGCCGTGCTCGGCGTGACAGCTATAGCAGTCTTCCGTGAGGGGAGTCATCTTCGACGTCTTGTCAGTGCCGGAGAAGCCGAAGAACGCCCATTTGCCTTTGAAGCGCGATTCATCCTTCACATGCACTTCGATACCCATGGCCTCGGCCTGAAAATTTCCCTTCTTGTTGATGGAGCCTTTCCCCTCCGCGCGCCGAAGTTCGAGAACGAGAGTCGTTTTGTCAGGCCACTTACCGGTTGACTGGAATGCCCGCCATGCTTCCGGATTCACGAAGACGTTGTCGAACATGGAATGATCCATTTGCATTCCCGGGTTGTAACTCATGTCAAATCCCGACGACAGAAATATCCATGTGCGATAGTCCGCGGGAAGACGGAGTTGTCCGTCCTGTGTATATGCCGGTTCGTACTTCGGCGTGGTTGGGGTCTGAGACAACGCAACAAAACCCAACAGCAGTATTGAGGCGGAACAACACACTTTCGGCAGAGTACCCATCTTTCTATTGTGGCGGGTTTCGCGCCGCTGCGCCAGACCGCTCCCTGCACAATACCGGCTAACGGCGGCAAACCGGGTGCTTCAGTGACGATTCAGTCGCTACGTTCTGTAGCAGTGCGGTAAACCCTACCTGCTGAGCCGGAGGGTGATTTGACAGGTGCGCGAAAAGCCTACCGCGATCCAGTCCTCTACTATAGATTATAGATGACTTGCGGGGTAAGATCGCTTATCCGTGCGCAAGCCTTGCGCAAAAACGCCCGCACCAACCGTCCAGTTTACACCCAACGAATCGTGCAGCCATAAACCGGCTAACAAACGCTGCATCGGTTCCCGAACTCCGATGAGGTTCCCGACAGCGTGGTCGACCGGAGGTCGCCCACACCATTAGGTTACGGGTAGCCCTTCTTTGGGGACGCCAACGCCTCGGACTTCTTCACGAACTCTGCGAGCATTTGGACCATGGCGGCTTTCACCGCCGCGGGAGCCGTCTTCATCGAGCCGGAGTGGAAGGGCGGGTGCGAGGTCGCCTTGTAGCCCTTCAACAACCCTGCCACCCCAAGGATCAGCGACCCCGAGGATACGCTGGTGACGTACTTCGCTTGCGCTCCTCGATCTGCCATAAAGGCGATCGTTTCAGAATCTACAGCCGCGGCCAGGATAGCCATCGCTCTCCGGGGGCGTGTGGCCGCCATGCAAGTGGTTGACACTGGGGACGGCCAACCCGTTGCGCAGGCGCAGGACAACACGGCGGCCGCGCTGCGCGTGGATCACCGGGCCCGGGAAGATGCCGTTGTAACCCCAGATTCCGGTTGTGGTATCGGCTATGGACACAGGCAGCACCGGAATGATGGGCAGTTCGGTTTCAACGGCCTGGGCAGAGCGATGCGGCTGGGCAGGACCCTGGCTTCGGGTCTGCGCGGCGTGCAGGCGGATTCCGTGAGAGGAAGAATCAGGGCGTTGCGGCGGCCTTTAAGGCACTCCGGCGAGTGATCTTCATGCGCGAAACACCCATACGAGTTGAGCCGCGACGTCTCCCAGAATCAGCGCGCCGAGCGGTATATGGACTTCGAGAAACCGCCCGTATCCCGTCCCTGCCTGGAGCAATTCGGCCAGGAAAATCAGGGTGCTTGAGAGGGTAAACGGCAGCGTTCCGCCGCGGGGCGCGCACAGGCTGACGGAGACTGCGATCTGCAGCAGACACACCGCCAGGACAAGCCATCCCACGGCTTCGTGCCCCGGACACCGCGCCATCCACACCGGAAAGAAACTGGCCGGCGAAGACAGCCCGGGAAAAAAAGCCGATTGCTTGGACAACCCCGATGATGCGGGGGAGTTTCAATAGAATCCGATCGCCCGGCCCGCCACGGCCACACCGAACCACAGGATCATGGATACCATGGCCGTCGCGATCCTGCGCGGGCGCGCTGCTTCAGCGGGGGAATTCACCGTGGGCCGGAAGACTGTCCAATGAAAAACGATGGCCAGGAAGAGCGTCACCATCTTGACCAGAAACGGCGGACTGTCGAAGCACTTCAAAGCTTCGGAACAGAACAGCAGCGATCCGGTGGTCAGCATGGCCAGGAGGCTCCGGAACGTAAGCGGGTCCAGCGAGCGCGCCACCAGCGGCATGGGTTGCGTGCGCAAGCCCGCCCCGAGCAGCCGCAAGTTGAGCACAAGGACACTGCCCAGCAGAACCGTGAGAGCCAACAGATGCAGGGTCTCAATGATGGGAAACAAAAAGCGGGAATCGCGAATAACTTGGCCGGTGGTGGTACCGTCGCACCACTCGAAAAACGGACGCAGCGTTTGCATATCGGCCGGTGTTAGAAATTGTAAGCCATGGTGCGGCCCGCGGCGATGACTCCCGCCCACAGTACGATGCCGGCTACGCCCGCCATACGGACGCGAAACGGGGGAGGCTCCGCCGTGTCCCAGGTGACGATGCTGCGCCGCAACGTCAGCTCGAACACCAGCGCGTTGACTGCGGCGAGAACCAGCAGCGCCAGTTTGATGCGAAAGAAGATGCTGCCGTAGGCTTTCATCGCCTGCGATAAGAAGAGGAGTGCGCCGGTGATAAACATGATGCTGAAGCCGGCCAGGCTCCAGGGCATCAGTTGACCGGAAATACGGGAAACCGGCTCGTGGCGCATCAGGAAGCCGGCCAGGCGTAGATCCATAATAAGCAGGATCCCGACCGAAAGCGCAATCCCGATCGTGTGCGTGCCCTCTATGATTGGAAACAACGAAGTGGACTCGCGAATTCCGACCCCCCAAGGAGTATCCTGGAGCCATTGACAGAGATCGGGAATTGACATGAATATCTAGGGGCCTGCTGAATACTAGCCTATCCCTACTTAGCTTCGCATTTGCCGCCGGGACAGCGGTTGTTTTCCTCGCACACGTACTCGTACAGTCCCGCCGACTCCCATTCCGGTTTGGCCTTGATCTCGAATTCCTGCGACCAGGCCTTGGTGAAAATCTTGGGGTCGTCAACGGTCAGTTCATAGAAGAGCGCGTCCTTGCTTTTCCAGCGGATTTTCTCGATGGTACGAAAGGCATCGCTATGCATGCGGAATTCTTTGGGATTGGTGTAGTAATAATCGTCGAGCGCCCAGCGCTTGAAGTTGGTGGTTTCGACAACCAGGGTGTCACCTTCCCAGTGGCCGACCGGGTCTCCGTAATACATGGGCTCCAATCCTTGCCGGTGGGGGCGTCCGTCAAGCGGGATGATTCGCGTCATACGCTGAAATTCATGCACCATCACCAGGTAGTTCTTAGTCTGGAAGAACTGCATCGCATTCCCTGAAAGAATGCCGCCCGGGAAGCCGGCGGGCATGCAAAAGTCGCGCGGCTCGTCGTGTCGCGGATCGCCCGTGCGCGGCTCGAGGAATGGTTCACCGCCCGGCTTGAGCGGCGCAAAATTCTTGCGATCGAAGGTGGTTGCGGCGGAGTGCCCGCGTTCGTCTCCGGGAAGATAGGTGGGCCACTGATAGATCCCGGAAAAATCGGGCTTGCCGTCAGCCGTTCGCGGGATGCCCGGAGCGGTAGATGGCGGCGCGGCGGTCTGGGTGTGCGCGCCAGGAATGCATGCGAAAGCCAGTGCGAAGAGAATAGTAACGCGTCTCATATGGTTTACTGCTTGCTCGGGGTCGATGGTGGCGGCACGCGATCCTGCGAGCCTGCCGTGAGCACGTTCCTGCCATCGGGAAACGTTACGCGGCCCCCGGAGGCATTGTTTGATCCGTCCTTGGCGCGGAATCCTTCAACCATGATGGTTTCGCCGATCTTCAGTTGATCTTTGGTGATGCCGCGTCGCATCAACTGGCCTGGCGCGCCTCCGGCGAATCCCCAGGTGGTGGCGCTGCCATCGGCGTTTTTCACGGCGAGATAGAACCAGATATGCGGATTTTGCCATTCGACCTTGACGATGGTCCCGGTCATCTTCACCGGTTTCTGGTCGTCGAACTCTGCCGCGAAAGAATGATGCGCGAAGAGCGGAAGGCTAGCGGCGATCGCGAGTAAGGCAGGGAACGCGAAATTCAATCTGAGCCAGGAAGGAGTTTTCATGCGTGGCATATGTCCACACATTGTAGCTTTTTTGTTCACCGGTGTGGGGCCGATTCCATCACGGCCGACCTTGGGGGAGAGCCCCAAAGTCAACAAAGCTCTTCTTCTGATTTGGTCATGGCCGCAGCCTCCGGCCTCGGTACAGATCCACCGGCGTTCGGTACTCCAGGCTCTGCTGCGGGCGTGGCGTAATGTAGCGCCGCTACGGCTTTCGCACGGCCGTCCAGCGGCCATCGGTCCGATCTACGACCTTCATGCGGCCGCTCCCCTCGTCGCCGTCAATCCATCCGGCCAGAATCGCCGGTGCGATTATCGGATTGGCCGGGTTTCCCAATTCCGCGTCGAAGCTGAGCTCGATGTAGCCGTTGCGCCATGTCCCGGTGACGGGGCGGGCCTTGCCGGAAGCGCCAGACCAATCGCCGGCCAGCTTGTTGCCATCGCGTTTGAGCTCCAGGGCGCCTTGGAAGCCTCCAGCGTCGCCGGCGAACGTCACCTGCCACGATCCGGCGGCCTCTGAGCCGTTCTTCACGGGGGCCGGCGGCGAACTCACGATGTGGAAATTCGAGAAATAGGCTTCCTCGTCCGGATAACCCCACAGCGCGATGCCGCCGCGCAAATCCTCGCCTTTCAGCCCGTCTACGATCAGGTTGGGTTGCTCCGAGCCGTTCACGAATAGCTTGGCGGATCGGCCTCTGACTTCAATTTTGATCTTTGTCCAGGTTTCGGTTTTCAGATCGGCCCAGGCCTCGTAAACCCACGGCCACTGGCGGCGCAGTTTGTACCAGCCGTAGTCGGGCTCGTAGGTGTACTGCACGGAATGATTCCGCATGGATTGATCATCGGAGGTTGAATTCCCGGGCCGCACGTAGAAGAGGTCGTAGCGTGAGGCGTCCGGCCGCGCCCGGAATGCGATGCCGACAAAGCCGGGCATTCTCCTCACTCCCGGCGGTCCCGGCGGGGCAGTGATCTTTAGGGCAATCTCGCCCTCGATGGTTCCATCCTGAAAATCCACGCCTTTGAGAAGCGCGAAGCCGTCTTTGGGCACATCCCTGGTGATGAGGACGGCTTTACGGCCTTTGTACTCGGTGGCGGCGGCCTTTACGTTGACCGGGATCAGATCGGTGGCGTCGGACAAGTCGAACGTTTGAGCATTCGTGGTTGGCAGACCGAACGCCCAGGTGATGAGGATCGCCAGCAAAGCATACCTGCCGGCCCGCTGCTTGATGAGAAACATGAATCCGACCTCCAAGTCAGAAATTGTGGGACGGCCCTCGAGTCGGCGTCTGGCCGTCTTTCATAGACATTCCAGGTAACGCCTACGCGCCGTCGGGTAGAATGTCAAGGGGAAGCAAGCATCGTAAACGGGCCTTTTGCCGCAAGACAAGCCCCCTGGCTCGAAGCGAACTACCCTGGTTCCCTTGTACGCCCTTCTAGAATGTGACCAGGAACTTGATGGTCTGTCGGCACGAAACAAAACCACTGCAAGATCATCCGTGTTCTTCATGCAGCGCGCGACGTTCAGAGCATCGTTGGCCTGAGCGCCGAAGAACCGTGGCCGAAGCCATCACCGCAACACAATCGCGGCAACCCCGTCGTACTTCGACATATCGTTGAGGATCACTTTGTCCCCCGGCTGCAGACCGCTCTTGATCTCGATTCGATTCACCGAGGCCGCGCCCAACTGCACCGGAACCTTCTTCGCCGAATGGCCGTCGGGTTCGAGCTTGAAGAGCATAACCTGACTGTTGGATCGGCCGAACACCGGTCTGCCCACGTACACCACGTTCGTCAGCGCCCCTACGGTTATAATCCCGTCCACCGGTTCCTCCAGATTGATACCGGGCGGCAGAGCGTCATCCATCGCTACATCCACAGTCACAATGCCGTTCGCCACTTCCGGATGCACCACCGCAACCTTGCCGCCAACGGTCTCCTTGCGATTCCGGAACCCGATGATGGCCGGCTCGCTTTGCCGCACGTCCTCGATATGCGTCTCCGCAATTTTGATCGCCGCCGTATGGTCGGATGTCAATCGGCCCGACCCGGCCACCTCCAGCTTCAAATCGCCTTGCTTCACCGTGTCCTGCCAGACTGTCTGGAGGTCCACTACGGGCTTGCTTTGCGCTTGCGCACGGGTCACCGCAAGTCCTGCGATTCCCAATAACAGAACGGCGCCCAAAGACCAAGCGGCTCCCCATCCGGCGGGCCTGTGCGCCGCCACGGGGTTGGTCAGCCGGCGGATCCGGCGCAGCAGCGAACCGTCGTTCGCAGATAACGCAGCCTTGACGTGTGCCGGCCGCATGGATTCCAATTCCGCCAAAGCGCGTGCGTACACCAGGACATCGCCGCTCGCGGCAACGGCGAGATCGTCGCAGCAATGCTCGCGCTCGGCCCGGATCTGGTTTGAGATCCACCACACCGCAGGATGGTAAAAGAGCAGGCTCTCGGCGATCCCTTGCAGAACGTTCACCAGGTAATCGTGCCGCCGGACATGCGCCAGTTCGTGCGCCAACAGCGCCTCTACCTGCTCGGGCGCCAGCCCACACAGCACGCCCACCGGGGCGAGAATCACCGGGCGAAGCCAGCCGATGACCGAAGGAGAGTCCACTCGATCCGTCGCCAGCAACCGCACCCTTCGCGACACGTGCATGCGTTCGATCAGCCGGTCGAGGGTTTGCTGCCATTCGGTGAGCGCCGGCGCATGAGGCGAACGCCGCAGAGCCGCCGCGGAGATGAATCCCATGAGCAGCCGGAGGGAACACGCAGCGGCGCCAGCGAACCACGCCATTACAATCCCCGGCATCGCCTGTTGCCAGGGATCGGCGACCGGTGAGTACGCAACTCCGGGGGCAAGCTGCCGGGCGCCCCAATCGGTAAGGTACCCGATCCGCGCCGCCTGCCCGGAATTTCCAAGCCACCAGTAAGTGAGAGCAGGCGCCACGGTCATCGTCAACAGCGAAGCGCAGGCAATTGCGTAGCGGCCGCGCGCCGAAATGCGGCCACCGGCCAAAGCCCGGGCGAGCGCATAGAGCGCCGCCACCAGAATTCCCTGCCACAGAAAATGCAGAAGCGTCCAGCCCAGACGCTCCGTCCACGGCTGGTTCAGTAGCGCGATCATTTTTTTTCTCCCCTCTTCTCGAATTCGTCCAACAGACTCCGTATATCGGCCAGATCCTTGCCTGAAGCCGGCTGCGCGGCGAGCGCTCCCAGCAACAGGCTCTTCGCCGATCCTTCGAATGCGCGCTTCAACAGGTCGCCCGCGATCTGCCGCTGCGTCTGCTCCTTGGGTGCGCGCGCTTCGTAGAGATGCGAGCGGTAGCGCTCGTTGCGCACCACCAGTCCCTTTTCGAACATGAGCTGCATCAACTTCAGCGTGGTGGTATACCCACTGTCCTTAGCCAGCGCTTCATGCACCTCGCGAACGGTGCTGGCGCCTAGACGCCACAGCACCGCCAGGATGGCTATTTCGCCGTCGGTTGGAAGCGGCGGGGGAGCGGGCTCTTTGGAAAGGGATCGGGAGGCCACGCTTCGAGTGTCATACGAATTGATTCGTTTGTCAACGAAATAATTCGTATGACTCCCTGACGTCTCCCGCGGCCGCGGACACCGCCAGGAGGTCCCCGGTGGCGTTCGAAAACTGCGCTGGGGCTCGTCTGGTCGTGGCAAACGGGGAGGCGCACGAGTGATTTACTATTACCACAATGAACAAGTTCCGATCTTGATGCTCGATATGTATCCGAAGAACGCGAAGGCCAACTTGACGAAGGCCGAACGAACCGCGATGAGGAAACGGATTCCAGAACTCATCCGCACGCTGCAAAGGAGGCGGAAGTGAAAAAGACCGGGAGCAACCGCAACAAAACCGCAGGACGTGCAAAGCTCACGCCCGCGTGCGCATCATTCGAGGCCTCGACCAGGCCCTCGCATGGGGACGCGGAGAGGGCGTGCCGGTGCGCGTCACGATTGTTAAGGCGCCCGTCGTCGACGTGCGCGCGATACGGCGCAAGCTCAAGTTAAGCCAGACGCAGTTCCCGTTGAAGTTCGGCTTCGCTGCCGCCACGCTGCGCAACTGGGAACAGGGACGACCAAGCCGGAAGGTCCCGCACGCGTGTTACTAGGCGTGAAATCGCAAAGCACCCGGAAGTGGTCGAGGACGTCTTGCCCAAGGCGAGTTGATGGCGCAGTCCAGCCCCTGAAAACCCGCGTGCCTGGCGCCCAGCGCTGATTCGCGCAGCATCCGGGCGAAGAATGCTGAGTGCTTCCTGACGCGAACTGAGCCATTGACGGATCTGGTTTTAGTGGTGACACCGGGCATCTCGATGCGCCATGCCCGTTCGCACTGGCGTGCTACCGAAGAAGGGCGGAAGATTGTGGTGAGATGGGTCGAGGTGATTCATCCGGCCGAGGTCACAGCGCAGCCGTAGGAGAGGAAGGTTGAAGGTTGAGAGCGGGCCAACGTTCATCGTAGGAAGTGGCTCCTCCGCAGATGGGATGACCACCGAGCGGTTAAGTATCAAATCTTGTTTGGATGCGTTACGATCCGCCGCGCAATCGCGCCTTGCATCTAGAAAAGCTGGGTCATCCAATCGAAGAAGGTTTACCTCTTCCAATTTGAGTTGGCCGAAATTCCACAACCCAAAACTAGCCCATTGAGAATCGTAGTAGGACCACCACGTCACA
>JBEKNN010000138.1:0-23487 GCA_049522755.1 Bryobacteraceae bacterium
GCTGCGGATTTGACCGCCGAGGAAGACGCCGCCATCGAGCGGATCGTCGCGCGCCAGGCGGAGATCGGGCTGCGGAGCGCGACTGACGGCGAGTTCCGCCGCGCCATGTGGCACTTCGATTTTCTGGAGCGGCTGGACGGAGTGGAGTCGTTTCGCTCCGATCACGGCATCGCCTTCAAAGGCGGGATCGAAACCCAGCCCAAGGGACTGCGCGTGGTGGGGAAGCTAGGGTTCTCCGGCCACCCCATGGTAGAGCACTTTCGCTTCCTGCGGGAGCGAACCCGCGCCGCCGCCAAGATGACGATCCCTTCGCCGAGCGTCCTGCACTTCCGAGGCGGGCGGCGCGCCGTAAGCCCCGCTGTCTACCCGGATATGGAGGAGTTCTATCGGGACCTGGGGCAAGCCTATCGCGGCGCGGTCCGGGCATTCGCGGAGGCGGGTTGCCGCTACCTGCAATTGGACGAAGTTAACCTGGCCTATTTATGCGACCCCGAGCAGCGACAGATTCTGCGCGATCGCGGAGACGACCCCGACAGCCTGCCCGCGGTGTACGCGGACATGATCAACACGGCCATTTCCGGACGCCCATCCGATATGCGGATCACCATGCACCTGTGCCGCGGCAACTTCCGTTCGAGTTGGATTGCGCAGGGCGGGTATGAGCCGGTCGCCGAGTTGCTGTTCCATCGGATTGGCGTAGACGGCTACTTCATGGAGTTCGATTCCGAACGTGCCGGCGGCTTCGATCCACTCCGCTTCGTGCCCAAAGGAAAGACCGTGGTGCTGGGCCTGGTGACGTCCAAAACCGGCGCGCTGGAAACTCCGGAGTATCTGCAGCGGAGAATCGAGGAAGCCTCACACTTCGTCGATCTCGACCAACTTTGTCTCAGCCCGCAGTGCGGGTTCGCCAGCACCGAGGAAGGCAACTCGCTCACGGAAGACGAGCAGTGGGGGAAGCTGGCGCGGATCGTCGAAGTGGCGGAGAAAGTGTGGGGAGCTTGAACGCGGCTGTCGAGATCGGCGGGTTGCTGGATCGCGGCGGCGCTCCGGTTCGCAACCGGACTGGGCGCGGGGGAGCCCTTCCGGACGCCAGCGCCTTCGCGGCTGAGTTCGCACCCTTGCGACGCTGGCCTGCTGCCGTGAGAATGACAATCGTCGGCATGCCGTTGGGTGGCTTGCTGGGAGGTTGATCGCAGCTGATGTGCTCCCCGTGCTAGGCTGGCGTGCGCTGTACCTGGAATCGGACCGTTTCGAGATTGTCGCGAAACCCGCCCGCTACTTGATCTCGCGCGAGGCGCGCCGCACGGCGCCCCCCGCGCGTAAATACGAGCAGCGCTTTTTGATGGGCGCGGGCGCAAGGCGGATTGTGGAACATGCGCCCGATCGTTGGGGCGTGATCGGCGCCGCAAAAGCGGCGTTATGGCGCAATTAAGCAATATCGGTAGTGCTTTGGAGCGTTTACGGGCGCCTGAAAATTTTCCGCCAAGGTACAATGAGCCTGATGAACGCGCCAATCGATCGCCGCAAGTTTCTGCTCTCCTCGGCTCTCATTGGAACGGGCGTGAGTCTGGCGGGCGCAGACCAGAGCCCCGCCGGGATTGGGATTCCAGCTACAAGCGTGCCTCGCTTCTTTTCCGGGTGCTGCGCCTATTCGTATCGCAAGTATTTGCAGCCCGGGCCGATGACAATGGAGGATTTTATCGAGAAGGCGGTGGATCTGCGGTTGGATGGCGTGGATATGACCGGCTACTACTTGAAGTCGACAGATCCAACCTATCTGGCATCGCTCCGGCGCCTGGCCTATCGCAAAGGCGTCGCGTTTTCCGGCGCGGCGTGCGGAGTGAACATGGTGAACGCCGATGCGGCCATGCGCGCCCAGGCTGGGACCGACATCAGAAAGTGGGTGGACATCGCGGATGCGTTGGGCGCTCCCCACCTGCGCATCTTTGCGGGCAAGTTGCCATCTGGCGCTACGCTGCAGCAATCGATCGGCTGGGTGGTTGAAGCGATGAAGGCGGGCTGTGACTACTCGGGACGAAAGGGCATTACGCTCGGGGTGGAGGACCATTCCGGCGTGACGCAACAGGCTGACGTGTGCATTGAAGTCATGCACCGGGTGGATTCACCTTACGCAGGCATCAATCTGGACATCACTCACTTCGTCCCGACCGCGACGCAGGATTCCTACGCCCAGATTGAAGCATGCATTCCCTACGCGACTAACACGCATATCCGCGACAAGTTCGACGACGGGTCTGCGATTGATCTGGACCGGGTGGGGGGACTTTTTGCGCGTGCCGGGTTCAAAGGCTTCATGTCCGCGGAATATGAAGGGGAAGAGGACGCCGCCACGGCAGTCCCGAAGCTGGTCGAGAAAATCCGCGCATTGTGTAAGAAATATTCGACGGTCTGAACGGCGATTGGATACAGTATCATACGTGGGTTTCCGCCGGGCCACGTTCCCGGCCACTTCCTCGAGCTAGCCCAGTTGCATCCAATACCGGGCTTTGAAGATACCCCCGATGCCAGGGGCTGAAGTTGAGCGGCGAATTGTGCTCACGTTTTGGCAGGTAATCCATCTCGAAAGCGCCGGGTTCGCCGTCCTGGAATCTAAATGTGCGAACGGGCCGACGGGTCGGGTTCACTTGGTCCCATCTGGGCGGGTCGTTCCGCCCTGACTTGGCATGCATTATTGAGGCCGCCAAGGTACAAAACGTCTACCGGAAAAAGTTACTTTCGGTGAGGCTTGGGAGGATCAACTTTTATGGTTGGCCTTGTGGTCCAGGACACTCCCGCTAATCCATCAGACCCGCCGATCACGCCGTGCCAGTGGTTCTCCATCTGCTTGCCAATGGTGAACTATAATTGATTATCCAATATGCAGCGATTGTCACTCGCAGTGGCAAGTATGGCGGCAGTTACTCTACCCGTTACGCTCGCGATACTCACAGGCTACGCGGCAAGCTTCGAGCGCCGCGACCTGGTCCCGATCCAGGAGCCGTCGGCGGCACGCCCCGAATTCGAGGTGGCGTCGCTCAAGCCCAATACATCCGGCATGCCCGGCTATTCGGTCAGAGTCCTCCCAGCGGGAGTTACGGCAAGGAATATCACTCTCAAGCGCCTGATCGCCATAGGTTACAGCGTCACCGATTATCAGATTTTCGGCAGCCTCCCCTGGCTCGAGTCGGCAGGATTCGACCTGGAGGCGAGATCGGCCGGCCCCACGGATCTTCCGCACGTCAGACCCATGGTGCAATCGTTGCTCGACGACAGATTCAAGCTTAAGATCCACCGCGAGACCAGAGAGCTGCCGATCTACTCGCTGACTCTCGCAAAGAGCGGAGGCAAACCCGGCTCCGGTCTGGTTGAGTCTGCCGCTGGAGCTTGCGGCCCTGTCAATGCAGAATCACCCCCTTTGGCGGCGGCCTGCGGCACAGTCAGCCCGGGCCCGGGCCGTATTTGGGGTCAACGAGGTCGCATCAGCCAGTTGGCGGATCGGCTTTCCACTATCCTGGGTGGCACTGTGGTGGATAAAACGGGTTTGACCGGCGTTTATGACATCGAGCTCACCTATACCCCCGACCCTTCGATGGCGCAGCAACTGCCTCCCGGATTTCCCGTTTCCGACGTTCCGGGGCCGTCGCTTTTCACCGCTATGCAAGAGCAGCTCGGTCTAAAGCTGACAGCGGGTAAAGGACCGGTGGAAGTGATCGTCGTTGACAGTGCAGAGAAACCTACGGGGAATTAGCGGAACGCGGCCTGAGGAAATCGTCGCGTCCCGCAAAGCAACAAAGTAGTAATACAGAGGAATAACCGATCGGGAATTCACGCTGCCCTATCGCTCCAGAGGATCACTTCCCCGACTGCTTCACGAAAATGATTATGTGCTGTCGTGGCAGCGTTTCAATTGTCTTGACGAAACGGAATTCCTCGGGTTCGATCTCGGCGCGGACCTGAACAACGGTCATTTTGTGCTCGGGTCGGATCGGGATGCTCGGATCTTCGCCGCGATACTCGATCAGCGCCATTCGTCCGTCCGCTTTTAATGCCCTTCGGATGCCTCGAAGCATCTTCTGGGGCTCGGAGAATTCGTGATATACGTCCACCATTAGGGCCAGATCGATGGTATTCGCGGGAAGTTTCGGATCGTCAACCGCCCCCAGCACGGGTTCCACGTTGGTGAGTTTTTGCTGAGCGATGTATCTTCGCAATAGGTCGAGCATCCGGACTTGAATGTCGTTGGCATATACCTTGCCCCTCGGTCCGACCCGGCGGGCCAGGAGCGCAGTGATGTAACCCGATCCCGCGCCGATATCGGCCACAGTGGCGCCTTCCGGGATGTTCAAGGCATCGATCGCCAGCCTTGGTTGCTCTTCTTCATCGCGCTCACTCCGCGATAGCCAGTCAGCCCCGTCGGCCGACATGGGTCTCGCATATTCGCGGCCAGTGACGGGGTGACTTCCCGGCGTGCCAACTTGGGACCATACAGGAAACACCAGCGCGCATCCGACGACCAGGCCGCAGAGAATCTTAGAGAACCGCAGCACGGCGGCGCGGAGTTTGGCGGGGCTGCGTTGAAGGTCGGTCATGGGTTTGTTCGACTAGGACTAGCGTAACAGGGCGCCGCGACGTCGCGCCGGCGCGAACGCAATCAATGGTGTGCTTCGACATGCGCCGCAGCTCACAAATCACCGGGTTGCTTGTAGAAGTACTTTCCTTAGGGAGACATAGCTGACGAGTTGGTGAGTAAGTAGCTTAGTGTCTCAGATCACGCGGCGCGAGCCCGCTTCGTATTTCACCTTCCGGCTCCGAGCCATCGCCAATCGATAATCAAGCAGTTTCGATGTTACTCTCTAATTCAAATGGATACTAACTCAAAGAAGGATGTCCAAGAACCTATCCTCACTTCTCCAGCCTCGAAGGCTCACTTCGGCAATTGGGGGATTTACGCCGCTGCGGCCGGCGCTACTCTGGCCATGTCGACTAACGCCGATGCCTCGATAATTTATGGCACGTTGGGTCAGAATGTATCGATCGGTACAGGCGCGGGTAACACCACCGCCGCGAAGACCTTTGTGGTAAGCGCTGTGCAGAAGGACATCGAATCCATCTACCTGAGAAGGTTCTCCGCCGTCGGTGGCGCCGCCAGTTCTGCGAACGCTAAGATAATCGGCGGCTTGGCCTTCGCCACGACGGGCGGCGCGACCTCGGGCGGTGGCCACGCCGCCAAGAATTTCGCCTTAAATGCGCCGATTGGGGCGTCGCGGCATTTTTCAGGGCATGGTGGAACCTTTCTGGAGAAACACACCAGTTCGAACGCACTAAAGGGATTTTTTGGGGGCGACCAGACTGGATTCGTCGGATTTTCGAACGGCTTCGGCAATTATGGCTGGATACGTGTGTCGGTATCGGACGCGGGCAGCCCCGGGTACACCAACGAACTCACGGTCATCGACTACGCCTACAACACGATTGCCACTGATCCGATCGACGCTGGCGAAGGTATACCAACCGGGACGCCCGAACCCGGTACCGCCGCTCTTGGCCTTCTCGCCTCAGGCGCCGTTGGCCTGGCCGTCTGGCGGCGCCGCCGCAAAGAAGTCGACGCCGGCTAAAGTTGTGATTGTTTCGCGCCATCGGATAAGGCCCTCAAGCGTCTCAACGTGACCCTCAACAAGAAAGTTCTCTTTATCGGTTGGGACGCAGCCGACTGGAAAGTCATCCATCCCCTTATGGATGCGGGGAAAATGCCCCATCTGCAGCGCCTCGTGGAGCGCGGAGCCATGGGACGCGCCGCCACCCTGCATCCACCTCTATCTCCGATGCTCTGGACGTCGATCGCCACGGGCAAACGGCCCTTCAAGCACGGCATTCACGGCTTCTCCGAACCCACGCCGGATGGCCGCGGCGTCCGCCCCATCACGAATCTCTCCCGTACCGCGAAGGCCGTCTGGAACATACTCAACCAGAACGGGCTGCGCAGCACCGTGATCGGCTGGTGGCCCAGCCACCCCGCGGAACCGATCCACGGCGTCACCGTCTCCGACCACTATCACAAAGCCAGCCGCGAGTTCGACAAAGGCTGGCCGCTGCTGCGGAACGCAGTCCATCCACCCGAATTGCACGATACCCTCGCCGAACTCCGGCTGCACCCTCAGGAAATCGTTGGGCCTATGCTGACGCCCTTCCTGCCTCACCTCGATAAGGTGGATCGGGAAAACGATCGCCGACCCTCCATGCTTGCCAAAACCCTCGCCGAGTGCGTCAGCATCCACTCCGCGGCCACCTGGCTGATCGAGAACCGGCCATGGGACTTTTTCGCCGTCTATTACGACGCCATCGACCACTTCTGCCACGGCTTCATGAAGTATCATCCGCCGCGCCAGCCATGGATCGGCGAAGCGGATTTCGAGCTCTATTCGAACGTCGTCTCGACCGCTTATATATTGCACGACCAAATGTTGGGTACGCTGCTGGCCAAGGCAGGCGAGGATGCCAACGTGATCCTTATGTCGGACCACGGCTTCCATCCCGATCACCTGCGTCCGCGCTCCATCCCGGACTTTCCCGCCGGACCCGCCATCGAGCACAGCCCGTACGGAATCTTCGCCATAGCCGGGCCGGGAATCAGGAAAGATGAGCCGCTCTTCGGCGTCACCATTCTCGACCTCGCGCCGACCGTGCTCGCGCTTTTTGGTCTTCCCGCGGGCCGGGATATGGACGGCCGCGTGGTCGCCGGAGCATTCGAGGAACCGCCGAAAGTTGGGACCATTCCGAGTTGGGAAGACGTCCCCGGCGACGACGGCCGGCACCCGCCGCATACCCGCCTAGACCCTGTAGCCGCTGCCGAGGCGATGGAACAACTGGTGGCCCTGGGTTATATCGAGAAGCCCGGCGAGAACATCGAAGAGTATGTCGAATCCACAGTCAGGGAACTACGCTTCAATCTGATCGAGGCATGCCAGGATGCCGACCGCCACACCGAAGCGCTCGAAATCGGCCGTGATCTCTGCCGCCGCCAGCCCGACGATCAGCGCTATGCGCTCAAGCGTTTTGTGTCCTGCCAGGCGCTCGGCCTCGTCGCGGAAATGCGCGAGATCGTCGACGATATGGATGGCCGCCGCCGGAAAATGTTTGAGGATGCCGTGCAGCGTGTGAGCTGGTTCCGCGATCTGGTCATAGAGCGCTACGAGGCGAAGAAGACCGCTGCGGGTGAGGCGCCCGACCCGGAGGAACGCGAGCGCGAAATCGCGTACGAACTGAATCCCCGGGCGGAACCGGAAACGCCACGCGAGTTCCTGCTCAAACCGGACGAGCGGAAAGATTTGGGGAAGGCCCTCGCCGAAAGGCGCTACCAGCCCGCCATCACCGATTTCCTGCAGGCGCAAACACTGGCGGCCGAGAGGCGCTGGCTTGAGGCCTTGGATGCGCTGCAACGGCTTGAGCGTGCGCCCGCCATCGCGCCGGCGCTGCTGCTGCAGAGCGCGGATCTGCTGCGCCGCATCGGCAGGCTTGAGGAAGCCGAACAGGCCTATCGGCGGGCTCTTGGGGTCAACCCCGATAACGTTCACGCCCACCTGGGCATCTGCAGGCTCGCGCTGCGCCGCCGCGATTACCGCGCCGCGGCCGAGGCTGCATCCGAGTGTGTGGGCCGCCTGTACTTCTTTCCCATGGCCCACTTTCTGGCGGGCGTCGCCTGTATCGGAATGCGCGATTTCGAGCAGGCCCGTGTCAGCCTGCAAACCGCGCTCTCACAGAATCCGCATTTCCCGCAGGCGCACTTGCGGCTTGCGCGGCTGCTCAAATTCAGACTGAACGACCCCGAGGCCGCCCGCGAACATTTTCGCTGGCATCGCGAAATGCGCCAGCGCCATCCGGGCCTGGCCGCTCCCGAGGCGCAGCACGATCTGCCGCAGGACCAGGAAACGGCGCCGAAGCTCGACACCCCGCTGCCGCCGCTCGGTGAAGATGTGTTCGTCGTCTCCGGCCTCCCGCGCTCCGGCACGTCGATGCTGATGCAGATGCTTGACGCCGGGGGCATGAGCATCCTGACGGACCGGGTCCGCGAGGCCGATGAGGACAATCCGAAGGGCTATTTCGAGTTCGAGGCGGCGAAGAGACTCTTCCGCGATCAGGCCTGGCTCGCCGACGCCCGCGGCAAGGCGCTCAAAGTGGTGGCGCCGCTGGTTTCGTCGCTGCCTGCCGGCTGCAACTATCGGGTGCTGCTGATTGAACGGGATTACGCCGAGATCCTGGCTTCGCAGGCAAAGATGATCGTCCGCCGCGGCGAGTCGATTGAGGATTCCCCCGACCGGCGCGAGCGATTGCGCCGCGAGTATGCACGGTTGATCGCGCAGACTAAGGCGGCGCTGCGCTCCCGGCAGGACGTGCGGTTGCTCGTGCTTCGCCACGAACAGATCCTGCGGGATCCTGAAGCCGCCGCTCTGGCGATCGACCGTTTCGCGGGCGGCGGGCTCTGTGCAGCGCGGATGGCGCCGGCGGTCGACCGCTCGCTCCACCGCAACCGCGCTGCCCTTACGCCTTGACGTCTATCGGACCTGGCGTGAACTGCGCGGCCGCGTGAGGAACACATTGCGCGCACCTACCGGCGCACGATTTTGTGGACAGCTTTCGCGAGTTCCTCAAATTCCACCTGGGCCGTGGAGCCGGGCGCGTACTCGCGTACCGTGAGACCACTCATCACGGCTTCGGCCACCACGATCCGCTGCCCGATTCCAGGCAGTACCTTCTTCCCCAGTTTTTCCAGCGAAGAGGACAAGTCGCGTCCGAGATTCGTATTCTTGAGAACCTTGGATGGCACAAACCGGATGCGCGGCTTCTTCGATCGCCTTTCCGCCCGCGCCTTCAAGGCCAGCCCCAAAGCCTCCTTTAGCGGGAATAAATCCAGCGGCGAGGGTCCGCAGGGAAGCAGCACCAGATCGGCAGCCAGCATTGCCTGATACGCGATATCCTGCATCCCCGGAGGCGTGTCGATCACAACGATATCCGCGGTCTTTTGCGCCGCGCGCACCTTTGCGTGCAGCTCAGAGGGACTTCCGCGATCCAGCTTCTCCACGCACTGCAGAAGCATTCCATCGCCCTGTTTGGCCCATGCAGCCAGGCTGTGCTGCGGATCGGCGTCCAGCGCCGCGACGGTCTCGCCCATGGCGGCAAATTCGGCGGCCAGGTTGCCCGCAATCGTCGACTTCCCGATCCCACCCTTTCGTCCGGCGATCACCACGATAGCCATTGGAAATACTATAGCGCCAGAAGCTTAAGCGGATTGCAGAATGAACGACGCGTCGGGCGGCGCGGGCGCCCCGGCCTGAAGGTTGTGCGCGCCGCCCCCGTCCGTAATAAGATCGAAAGAACCAAAAGGAGAACGCCCATGCGGTCACTTTCCCTGTTCTTTGCCACCGCCCTGCTATACGCGCAGCCCCCGGCCCGCGTGCAAACGGGCTACGATTCCATTCAGCCCGCGCGTCTCAAGGCCGATTTAACCTTCCTTTCCTCCGATGCGCTGGAAGGCCGCTTGTCGCTGCAGCGCGGCTCGGAGATCGCCATCCAATGGATCGCGAGCGAGTTTGCCAAGGCCGGTCTCAAACCGCTGGTGGGCGACTCCTACCTGCAGCCCGTGCCGATCGTCGAATTCTCGGCCGACCGCGCGCTCACCGCGCTCACGCTGTCCCGCGATGGCCACAGCGAAGTCTTTCACGCACCCGACGCCACGGCGGCGTACGCCCACGAGGTCACCGTTTCCGGTGGCGTGGTCTTTGCCGGCTTCGGCATCACTGCCCCCGAATTGAACTACGACGATTACGCCGGCATCGACGCCCACGGCAAAATCGTCCTCATCTTCAATCATGAGCCGCAGGAGGCCGACCCGAACTCCGCGTTCAACGGCATCGGCAACACCCGCTACGCCAACAACAATTACAAGCTGTTCAACGCCGCGCGCCACGGCGCCATTGCCGTGCTCACCATGCCCGACCCCGATCACCAGGGTCCGGTCCGCGCGGGGGCTCCGGCGCCTGCAGGCCAGACGCCCGCCGGGGGGCGTGGTGGACGCGGCCAGGCGCAAGCCGCGCAGCGCCCGCGCATTCTGTCCGAGTCGCTGGCCGAAGGCGGCCCCAGCATTCCGCTGTTCACCGTTGGCCGCCGCGTTTCCGACTCGCTGTTCGAGACTGCCGGAAAGAGAGCCGCGGAAGTCGAAAGCGCCATCAACGCCAAACCCGCGCCCGCTTCGTTCGAAGTGCCCGGAGTGACCATCGAGCTCCACACCGCCACCGCGGAGCAGCGCCGCGCCAACTCCTACAACGTTGTGGGCCTGATCGAAGGCAGCGATCCCGCGCTCAAGGCCGAGACCATCGTTTTCAGCGGGCACTTCGACCACGACGGCACGGGCCCCGCGGGCATCTATCACGGCGCCGACGATAACGGCTCGGGCACGGTCGGCGTAGTGGCGCTGGCTAACGCGTTCGCGGCCAACCCGGTGAAGCCGCGCCGCTCGCTGCTCTTCATCGTGTTTGCCGCCGAGGAGCGCGGCCTGCTGGGGTCGTATTACTATGTCAGCCACCCGCTGCGTCCGCTGGCCAGCACGCGCGCTCAAATCAACTTCGATATGATCGGGCGCAATGAGGCCGCGGATCCGCGTGTGATCACTGAGATCTCACCCGACACTTCGAACCAGTTGGGCCTCATCGGCACGCATTACAGCCCCGACTATCGCGAGACCGTGGAACGCCAGAACAAAATCGTGGGCCTGAACCTCACTTACAAGTGGGACCTGGACGCATACAACAGTGTATTGTTCCGCAGCGATCAGTATCCCTTCCTGCTGCACGATATCCCGGCGATCTGGTGGTTCACCGGCTTTCATCCCGATTACCACCAGGTTACCGACACCGTAGAGAAGATCAATTTCGAGAAGATGGCGAAGATCGTGAAGCTCTCATACCTGAGCGGCTTCGAATTTGCCGACGAACAGAATCCGCCGGCGCTTGAGCCGCGCGCCAAAGCAAAGTAAGGACGGTAGCCATCGGCGCCCATCTCCAGTTCGACGGCGCGGCCTCTCGGGAACTTGAGGCTCTATATATGTCGTCGATAGCCGCGGCGCGCCGGCAGCGAGCCTTGACGCTACTCGATCTCCACTCAGGGGATGTCGTGTTAGACATCGGCGCCGGGCAGCAACCGGCCGGAAGTAGGGTGAGATAATCTCGGAACATGAGTTCCGGCAGGCCAATCATTCGAGAGCTTCGCGTGCGGACCGTGCGTGTGCCGATGCACGAGCCCCATCGGACTGCCAGCGGCATAGTCACTGAATCGCCTCTTGTGCTGACTGACGTGATCACCGAGGCTGGAGTTATCGGGCATAGTATTGTTTTCACCTACACCGCAGCCGCGCTTCAACCGGCGGCGGATCTGATTCGAAACTTCGAACCGCTCTTGAAGGGTGAACCCGCGGCCCCGGGCGAAATCGAACGGAAACTCGCTCGGCGATTCCGCTTGCTGGGCACTCAGGGCCTGGTCGGCATGGCTCTCGCGGGTATCGACATGGCGCTGTGGGACGCACAGGCGCGCTGGCATCAAACGTCCCTCGCAGAGCTGCTCGGCGGCGTCCGAAAACCGGTGCGGGCCTATGGAGCCGTGGGTTATGACGGCGTGAGCGGTTCCGCCAGGGCTGCGGAAGACCTGGCTCGACAGGGCTTCAAAGGGATCAAAGCGAAAATCGGTTATCCGATTGTGAAGGAAGATATCGAGGTCATACGCGCCATGCGAGCCGCCGTTGGCGACGATGTCGCGATCATGGTCGATTACAACCAAAGCCTCTCACCCACCGAAGCCGTACAGCGCATGCGCGTGCTCGATGCCGAAGGGTTGACCTGGGTGGAGGAGCCTACGCTGGCTCATGACTACCAAGGTCATGCGTTAGTCGCCCGCGAAGCCCGGACTCCCATTCAGTGTGGTGAAAACTGGTGGGGCACGCAAGACCTTCGGCATGCCATCGACGCACGCGCCTCCGACTATGTGATGCTCGACGCGATGAAGATTGGCGGCGTCAGTGGGTGGCTGCGCGCGGCTTCTCTGGCGGAGATACATGGAATTCCAGTCTCAAGTCATCTCTGGCCCGAGATAAGCCTGCAACTACTCTCTGTGACGCCGACGGCTCACTGGCTTGAATATGTCGGTTGGTGGAACATGGTCGTGTCCGAACCGCTGCGGATCGAATGCGGCATGGCAATTCCGGGCGACGCGGCCGGCGCCGGCGTGGAATGGAACGAGCAAGGGATCAGCCGGTGTCCAACCTGATCCCCAGACTCTCATTGGGTGCGTGCGCCGCGTCGGCTTTCCCGGTCTGTGGCGTAACTGTCTCTTATTAGTGCGGCGCGCTGAGCGCCATAACCGCGTAAGCCGTGGCGGCGTCACTCATAAAGCGGCCGGCGTCGGAAGACGGGTCCCGCTGCTTGTTGAGCGACCAAGCCTGCCAGTGGCCATCCTTCTTGTCCTGGTTCGATGCCAGCCACTCCAGCCCGCGTTTCAACTGGCTCCGATCACCCGGTATGCCCGTCTGTTCCAAGGCGAAGACCACAACTCCAGTAGCATAACCGTCGCCCCTGGGGTCGAGCGGAGTGTTGTCTTTCCGCTTCCACGCGCCCACAAATGAAGATAGACTGAAACCTCCATCCTCCTGCTGTTTGCCGAGAGCTTCCCCAATGATAGACTCCTGCTGCGTGCGCGTTAGCAAACCGGGGAGTTTCGCCGACGCCCACAGTAACATCACGCGATTGATGGGCACTTGCGATTCCCGTTCCCGCACAAGGTATTCGGAAAGCAGCTTCAGATTGTCCTGAATATCCGGTGACGAGCGATAGTTCCCGGGCGCTGTTCCCACGGCGATCGCGGCCAGCGTGGCGCCATAATACTGTGAATCGCCCTCCCAGGGAGAGTTGTGAAACTGCAGCCACGACCACGCGCCCGCAGCGTCGCCCGCTTTCAACTGCTCGCCCCACATGTTCCCGAGCGCCAGCCGTGCGTCAGCGCCCAACTTGCCCGTGGCGGCGTCGTTGCTGGCCAGGATCAGAGCGTTCAGAATGGATTCCGTTCCACGGGACTCGATCGTCTTGGGGTCGCTGTCCTTTTTTGTAGGATAAAAGGGTTCCACTTCCTTCCACATGCGGACGCGCTTGGCGACGTTATCCAAAAGCCGGTGTTCCAGCGCGGAGGCGGATTGCTCGCCGAGAGCGGGACGCAGAGAGGGCCTCGCTATGGCGTACGGAACCGCCGTATGACACGAGACGCAAAACGTCTCATGATCGCGGGCAGCCGAGGGCCAGTCCATCCACCAGGCGATCCGCTCATCAAGGTAGGCTGCCGCCGCCTTGCCGCTCCAGCTGCTGGCAGATGCAGCCGGCGGCACGGCCGTAGATTGCGCGAACAGTCTCGTGGAGAAACACAAGGCTAGGACACCAGCTACAACTGGGATACGAGCTACAAACGGAAGCGCTTTCATCGGAACCGACCTCCCGCAACCTTTGATTCAGCCTGCCGACCATCCAACTCCGGCGAAGGATATGACCTTGTATTGTCAGCCGGATCGGGTTATTATATCAAGTCTATGTCAACTTTTGGATTGACACGCCCTTTATCCGTGATATTTCTAATTTACCCGTTATCCGATTCGCTCCGATTGCAAACCTTTCCCAGTGTTCTTTCCTTGTTTGGATACCTGCTCCGTTAGCGGCCGGAGGTTCTCCGTCCAAAAATATGTCGGCGGTCTAGTCGCCTTGAGGTGACACGTTTCGCGTTCGCCTGACGGGAAATGCGAGAGGGGTGCTCGCATGTGTCGCGTCCGGATTGCGCTGTGTGGAGCGTTCCTTGGATGCGTTAGTGTGTCCTAAGGACGTCGCGATTCGCGAATAACTACGAGACAGCTATCCCGACGCCCATCGGCAGTAATCAGGGCGACTTCCGGCTCGATCGGAACATCAACTCGAAACAGACCGTGTTCGCCCAATTGACTTACAAGCGCAGAGAGACCATCAGCGCTCCCACCGGGTCTGTGAATCCGGGTGGCGGCGACACGTTGGGAGCGACTACGATTTGACTGTGCACAACTACGTGGTTACGCCGCACCCGATCAATGAGGCGCGCGCCGGCTACACCGGCGAAAATACCGGGACTAACTACCCCTATACGGCCGCGGGGATACAGCAGGCGTTGGGCTTGCAACTGGCGGGTCCGCCGCGTCCGGCGCGGCTGCCCCCCGAGTTTTTCCATCACCGGATTTACGAGCACCACTGGGGCACGACGTCGATTTCGAAAACCAATACCGCTCAGGTGCTGGATAACCTGACTTGGACGAAGGGGCGGCATAATCGCGCGCACCACTGACAAGCTCCGCCAATCCCGCCGCGAATCGATAAACTCGCCCGGCGAGGGCCAGTCCTGCGGAATTCCCAGCCCCGGCGAGCGCAGGCAGAGTACCGCCAGCCTGTCGGGATTCGCGTAGGGCGCGGCTTGAGCAGCAGTGCGTTCACCACGCTGAAAATGGCCGTGTTGGCGCCGATGCCGATGGCCAGAGAGAGCACGATGACCAGGATCAGTCCGGGGCTCTTGAGCAGCGTGCGAGCCCGAAGCGGAAATCGGCGAGAATCGAGCGCATGTCTCTTCTTGGACGCAGCGGTCAATCGCATGTTAGCATCCGCTCTAATGGCAGATGCGTTGATCGAGGCGATCCGCGGCGGTAGGCTGGCCGCCGTGCGCGCTGCCGTCAAAGCGGATCCGGAAGCGGCGCGCCATCCGAAGTACATGGTGGCGGCCGGACGTCTGGGCTCGTTGCCCATAATTCAGTTACTGCACCGCAACGGGTCGGACCTCAACGCGTCCTACAAAAAATACCGCGCGCTGAGCAACCTGATCCAGGAGAACCCTCACGCCGCGGCGGATGGCCAAGCCGATCCGGACCGTCTCGCGTGCCTCACCTGGATGCTCGAACATGGCGCCGACCCCGAACAGCTCTCCGCCTGGCCGCCTGCGCGCGCCATTATTATTGCGGCCTTCGTGGGTCAGCCCGAGTACGTGAAGGCGCTTCGAAAAGGCGCCAAAATCGATGGCTTCGCCGCCGCCGCATTGGGCGATATCAGGCTGATGGAGAAGACCCTCCGCGCCGATCCGGATTTCGTCCGCGCCCGCGACCACGGCGTCCTTACCGCCTTGCAGTGCGCGGCCGGCTCGCGGCTTCCAGGCGCGAAGACGCTCGACGTCGCCGCCATGTTACTCGACGCCGGCGCCGATGTCGCCGCGGAAACGCAATCCTGGGGGCATCCCGTGGATGCCGTCTACTTCGCCGCGTCCTCCAAAAACCTTCCCATGTTCGAGCTCTTCCTGAAGCGCGGGGCCAATGCCAGCAATGCACTGGGGCCCGCCTTGTGGAACGCCACGCTCGATTTCGCCGCGCTCGCCATCGAATACGGCGGCGACCCGGACCGCGCCGCGCATGAAAACAAGCCGCTGCTCAATAACCTCATCTGCTGGGGCCAGATTCCGCAAACTATATGGCTGCTGGCGCACGACGCCAGCCCCAACATCGCGGACACAGAAAACGGCTGGACCGCCGTCCATCAGGCCGCCTCGCGCGGCAGCGGTCGCATCATGCGGGCCGTGCTCGATGCGGGCGGCGACCTGGGACGCGGCGATAAGCAAGGCCGCACGCCTATAGATGTCGCCCGCTCGGTGGGCCGCGATAAGCTGCTGGCGTTGATGTCGGCGGCGGCGCATTGAGCAGCTTGAGTAAACCAGTGAGCAACCCAGTGAGCAAACCGCGCCGGCAGCTCGGCTTCTTCGACGCCACCATGATCGTGATGGGCGGCATCGTCGGCTCGGGCATCTTCATCAACCCGTCGGTGGTTGCGCGCCATCTGCACACGTCGGCGCTGATCCTGGGCGTTTGGCTGATGGGCGGCGCACTGGCCATGCTGGGCGCCTTCATCTGGGCGGAGCTCGCCACGCGGCTGCCCGGCGCCGGCGGGCAGTACCTATACTTGCGTGAAGCCTATCACCCCATGGTCGCGTTCGTATACGGATGGGTGCTGCTGCTGGTAACCCAGACCGGCGGCATGGCCGCGGTGGCCGTGACCTTCGCGCATTATTACCGCGAGCTGACCGGCGTTGCGTGGAGTGACAGCGCCATCGCCGCCGCTGCGCTGCTGGGGCTCACCGCCATCAACTGTCTCGGCGCGCGCGCAGGCAGCAACGTGCAGAGCGCGCTCATGCTCATGAAGACCGGCGCCATCGCCGCGCTGGTTCTGGCGGGGATTTTCTGGGGCGGCGGGCATGTTCACGCGACGCCGCTGCTCGATCGCCCGGTGTCCCTCGGGCTGATCGGCGCCATCGGCGCGGCCGCGGTCCCGGTGGCGTTCGCTTACGGCGGATGGCAGACCTCCAGTTTCGTAGCCGGCGAAATGCGCGACCCGCGCCGCGATCTTTCGCGCGGCCTCATCGCGGGCGTCGCCGGGGTGGTGGTGCTTTATCTATCGGTGAACTTTGTGTGCGTGAAGGTGCTGTCGCCTGTGGGTCTTGCCGCCACGTTCACGCCCGCCTCGGCCGTGATGCGCGCCGCACTTGGCGCACGGGGCGCGCAGTGGATCGCCATCGGCATCGCCGTTTCCACGCTGGGATTCCTCAGCCAGGGAATTCTCACCGCGCCGCGCGTCTACTACGCCATGGCGCGCGACGGTCTGTTTTTCGAATGGGTGGGACGTCTTTCGGCGCGCACTGGCGCTCCCGTGGTCGCCATCGTGTTGCAGGGCGTCTTCGCTACGGCCATCGCGCTGCTTGGCAAGTACGAACAGATTCTCAACTACGAAGTATCGGTCGATTTCATTTCCTTCGCGCTCACGGCCGCGTCGCTTTTTGTATTTCGCTCGCGCGATGGATCGCCGGCCATGGGCCAAGCCATTGTCCCGCGCCCCTCGTCCGGAATCTATCGCGCGCCGGGGCATCCCTACACCACCGGTGTCTTCATTCTCGCCTGTGCCGCCATTGTCGCCAGCACGTGGGCCGCGTCGCCGCAGAACAGCGTCATCGGTTTCGGAATTCTGCTCACCGGCATTCCCGTATATTTGTATTGGAGCCGCCGCTCCAAAACTTCCACATGAGACACAGACAATCCGACTACATGCAATGGGCCAAGACGCAGAGCCGCGCCCGATTCAACCTGGCTACCAGCGGCGTAGGGCCGTTTCCGCTGCGCGAGATGCCGTTCGATTTCTCGACGCTCGAAATCAACGGCGACAATACCTACGGATACGCGCCGCTCAAGAACGCCATCGCGCGCAAGCACGCCGTGGACCCCGATTGCATCTTCACTACCGAGGGCACGTCCATGGCGAACTATCTCGCGCTGGCGACGCTGCTCGAACCCGGCGACGAGATTCTTATCGAGCAACCCGTCTACGGCCTGCTGCTCGATGCCGCTTCGTATATCGGCGCTGGCATCCAACGCTTCGCGCGCACCGAAGAGAGCGGCTGGGCGCTCGACCCCGCGCAAGTCCGCCGCGCGCTGTCACCCAAAACCAAGCTGATCGTGGTCACGAATCTGCACAACCCATCGAGTGTCCTGACTCCGGACGCGGTTCTGAGGGAGATAGCGGATGTCGCCGCGAGTGTGGGTGCAAGGTTGCTGGTGGATGAAGTCTATCTCGACGCCGTCTACGAGAACACGCCGCGCACCTCGTTCCACTTAGCCGGCAATATCGTGGTCACCAGCAGCCTGACGAAAGTCTACGGCGTCAGCGGCCTGCGCTGCGGCTGGATTCTGGCGCAGCCCGACCTGGTGCGCGCCATGTGGCAACTCAACAATCTCTTCGCTGCCACCGCCGCCCATCCGGCTGAGATCATCAGCGCCGCGGTGTTCGAGCACCTTCCCATTTTGCTCGATCGCGCCCGCGAGGTAGTGGACGCGGACCGCGCTGCGCTGCAGCCGTTCCTCGATTCGCAGCCGAAGGTCTCGACGGCGCGCACGGAGTTCGGAACCACGTGTTTCCTGCGCTTGAAGGAAGGCGGCGCCGATGAATTTCTCACGCGGCTGCGCTCCGAATACGAAACCTCCGCGGTGCCGGGACGCTTTTTCGAAATGCCCGATCATATCCGCATCGGTATGGGCGTTAATCACCAGATGTTTGTGGAAGGTTTGCGGCGGCTCGCGCAGGCGCTTGGTAGTGAATCGAGCTAGGCTAGTGGATCTGATCGAAGCGACGCGCTTACTTGGAATTCGGGTTATCCCAACCCTTGGAAGCGCAATTAAGCGACATCGCGGAACCTGGAGTGAGTGACACTTTTCTCTTCCGGCAGTTTGTCAGGTCCGCGCTTGTCACTGTCACGACATGCTCGCCGGGCGAGACAACAAAAGTAAAAGGCGTCGACTGGCCCATGACCTGACCATCAATCGTGATTCTTGCGCCCGGGGGCGTCGAGGTAACAGTTAGCTTGCCCGCTAACTGAGGCCGCTGGGACGACAATGGCATTGGGAATAAGAGAACGCAGCAGACTGCGATTTCAAGGGCCGGATACACTCTTCGAGTCTTCAAGTTAGTTCACCTTAGTCAGATCGCGCCTCACAAAGTCGGCGAAGAAGACAACGCCCAGCAGCATCGCAAGACATTGCAGCTGCCGCGGCATTTGAATCTTATCGAGGTCAAGGGTTCCGACGGAGTTCTCAATCGCCCACTCGACGTTCTGCGAGGAGATATACGCCCAATACAGCGAGACGCACACACAAACGGCGCTCATGGCGGCCGGCCAGAACTCCCGGGCGGCATAAATCTGTTTGGGCCGGCTGGTCAGAAACAACCCCAGGCCCGCGAGCAAACCGGTGGCCAGCGTGGTGAGCAGGTTATTCATGGCCGCGTAGGCGTTCAAGGCGCTGCTCAGCGCCATCGCCGGGTCACCGCCTTGCGCCAGGACATAGGGCCTCGAATTAATGTAATTCGTGAGCGCCCACATTGCCACCGCGAGCACGATGCAGCCGATATAGAAAGCAGTGCTGACAATTTGCGGACGGGCAGTGATTCGCCTCGGTGCACTCATTCGATCTTGACTCCATTACTTATGGGGCCGAAAGTGGACTACGGGACCTATTCAGGCTCATTGGTATAATCTGACTCCGGATATCCATTTCGCCGCCGAATCGCCAATTATTGAGCCTCGCATATTACGGTTACCGAAACATTTCGTAGCGGCCTTGTTTTACGCGGTTCCGCGCGCCAGGACTGTAACTGTATTACGCGATGCTCAATAGTATACACCGGATTGGCGGCGCCAGACCGTCAATGGCGCAGCGGACCTGGACTCCGTCGCAGGCCATGGGCCCGCGCCACTAACCAATCAGGTGATAGGCCACAAAGGCGCCGATATACGCCAACGCGCCCATGTAGGTGAATTGCAGAATAGGCCACTTCCATCCGCCGGTTTCCCGCCGTACGATGGCTACCGTGGACGTACACTGCAGCGCGAAGGCGAAGAATACCAGCAGCGCGATGGCGCCGCCCAGGCTCAAATCCTGGCGCAGAGCGGCTTGCAGATGCGGGCCTGTGGCGCCGTAAATCGCGCCGAGCGTGGCCGGCGTGGTTTCACGCGCCGCCAGTGAAGTGATCAGCGCGATGCCAATTTTCCAGTTGAAGCCCATCGGCTTGATCAGGGGTTCTATGGCGTGGCCAATCGAGCCCAACAAGCTGTTTTGGATAGCCGGCGGATTCCCATGCACCAGCGGGAAGCTCATCAGCAGGCACACAACAATGGTAACCATCAGAATGATCGTGCCCGCCTGCTTGAGAAACACCATACCGCGGTCGTAAAGCCGCAACCCGAGCGACATCGATGCCGGCCACCGGTACGCCGGCATCTCCAGCAGGAAGGGAGTACGGCCGCTCTTCAATACCGTCGATTTGAGCAGCTTCGCCGTCATTACCGCCGCCAGGAATCCGAGCACGTAGAGCCCCAGCATCACCGCCGTCTGCATCCCCAGCAGGCCGCCGAGCAGGTTCCGCTTCGGAATGAACGCCGCGATCATCAGCAAATAGATGGGCATGCGCGCGGAGCAGGTCATAAACGGCGCGATCAGTATCGTCGCCATGCGGTCGCGCTTGTTTTCGATGGTACGGGTTGCCATGATCGCCGGCACGGCGCAGCCATAAGCCGATAGCAACGGGATGAACGATTTGCCTTGTAGCCCGATGCGCGCCATGGTGCGATCCGCAATCACTGCCGCGCGCGAAAGGTATCCGGAATCTTCGAGGACTCCGATAAACAGAAATAACAACAGAATCTGCGGAAGGAAGACCAGCACCGAGCCCACGCCCTTCCAGACGCCATCGGTGAGCACGGAACGGAATAGCGAAGGCGGAAGCAAAGTCGCGATCCAATTGCCGGTGGCGTCGAACCAGGCTGTCATGATGTCGGGCAGCGGCGCGGCTACCGAGAAAATAATCTGAAAGACCGCCACCACCACAGCCAGAAAAACCAGCGGTCCGAACACCGGGTGCAGAAACACTTTGTCCAGGCGCCGCGTCCATTTGGACGGCGCCGGCGCCAGGTAACCCGCTTTGGCGCCCATCGCTCCCGCCCACTTGCGGCATCCCGGCACATCCTGCAATACCGGCAGCTCCATGCGCTGCGGCTGCGGCATGGCTCCCGCCAGAAAATCGAGCACCTGCGATATGCCTTCGCCGCTACGCGCGCTCACCAGCGCCACCGGAGCCCCAAGCTGCGCCGAAAGCGCCGCCGCATCCACGCTGCCGCCCCTCTGACGCAGGTCGTCGGCCAGGTTCAAAATCACCAGCGTGGGCAGATGGAGCGATAGAATGGGCGCGGCCAGCATCAGTTGCCGGCCCAGGTTAGTGGAATCGAGCACCAGCAGAATCGCTTGCGGTTTAGAGACTCTCTTGCTGTTTCCGGTGAGCACATCGTAGGCGATCTGCTCGTCTTCCGATCGCGGCGAAAGGCTGTATAAGCCCGGCAAATCGATGATGCGAACAGCGCGGCCATCCGGCAGTTGCGCGATGCCGCTGTGCTGCTCCACCGTCACGCCGGGGAAATTCGCCACCTTCTGGCGCAACCCGGTGAGGCGGTTAAACAGCGTGGTTTTGCCGGAATTCGGAGGGCCAACCAGCGCTACGGCAGTCCGCGTAGCCGCCAAACGGGGCGGTTCGGCGACGGCAGTTCCGCCGCAATTTGCGCAACCTTGGCATTCGCTCACATCATCCTCAATTGCTCCGGCCGCGCCGGATCTTCAGTAACCTGGCAGTCTCGCGCCGCAGCGCAATTTCCGAGCCATCCACCTGAAACACCCGTGGATCGCCGCCGGGAGCGCTCTGGCCCGCCGTGACACGCGTGCCGGGTAGAAAGCCCAGTTCCATGAGCCTCCGCGCATCGTCGGCCGGCAGATCGAGCCGGTCCACTACGCCCACCTCGCCGCGGCGCAAATCAACCAGCGTAAGCAGGGGGCCACTCGCGATGCAGTTGCCACTGAGTTGCAACATGGATTCAGTTTGAGGCGCCGCCGCGCGCTTGTCAATACCCGCACTTTTCTTCCGGCGGTTTTTGCGTCCCAATGGTTTCCAAACGCCCCCAAGTGGTCGAGAATAAAGGATAACAGATATGGCGACCCGATATACGATCCGCCGCTTCAAACCTGGCGATATGGACCGCGTCCTCGAGATCGAGCGCGCCAGTTTCGGCAAAGATGCGTACGATCGCAAGTTGTTTGCAGAATACCAGCGCAAATGCGGGGGTCTCTTCCTGCTCGCCGAGGGGGTTCGAACGGTTGACGGATATTCCATCGCTTGCATTTCCGGGAAGTATAGCAATTTGGCAGAGCGTGACAATTTGGTAGCCAGTCTCGAATCCCTTGCGGTCCACCCGCACGCCCGCGGCAACGGCGCGGCATCCTCACTATTAAAGAGCACTATCCGCCGTCTAAAGTTGCAAGGCGTTGGCCGGATTACCCTGATCGTTCGCAAATCGAACGCCGTCGCTTTGCAGTTTTACGAGCGCCGCGGCTTCGCCGCCGTGCGCCGCGCGCCGGGATATTACGAGGACGGCGAAGAGGGTCTGATCATGCGCCTGACACTATAGGACTGTAGGATACTGAAGGCAGTGGTCCGCCTGCTCACCATTTTCGGTCCCGTAATCGCCGCAGCTTTCTACGCGAATGCGCGGCTGCCGCTGCCGGGCTCCATCCTCTTGTTCGCTGCCGGACTCTTCCTGTGGACGCTGCTCGAATACGGCATCCACCGCTTCGCCTTCCACGGCTTCCTGCCGCACTGGGAGCACCATGAGGCTCCCAAAGATCCGGAATATATCCACTCCCCGCTCTGGCTTTCTTGCGGTACTTCGGCGCTGCTCTGGGTTATTTTGCGCATTCCCACCGGGTCATGGGCGCGCAGCGGGCTGGTGCTGGCCGGCATCATTTCCGGCTATCTCGCTTATGAGGCGGTGCATGCGATGATCCACGCCAATGAAGCCGGCGGCCCTCGGCTGCGCGAGCTGCGCAAGCGCCACTACGTCCATCATTTCGCCGACGACCGTCTCCACTATGGCGTCACCACCTCGGTTTGGGACCGCGTTTTCGGTAGCCTGCCAAGCGAACGGCGCTTGATTCGCAAGACGCTCCGCCGCCAAGATGAACTTTGAAAACGTCGCCGGGAATCTGCGCGAATCCTTCCGTGTGATCGCCGCCAGCCGCGCCGCGGGTGAAAACCGCGAGCTGCGCGGGGTCAGCATCGCCTCGGCCGGCGTGACGTTCCAGATGTTCAACTGCGCCTTCCTTTCTCAGCCGGTACTCACCGATGCCGAGCTCACCCAGCGCATCCTGCTGGCTAATACGCACTTCAACGTGCGCGGCCAGGAATGGGCCTATTGGGTATGCGAAGACTGGATCTCCAGCGGCGTGCGTAGGCGCGCGCGGCAGTTGTTCGAACGGCTCGGGATGCGCCACTCGGTGGATCTTCCGGGTATGGTGGCCGAGCGGGTGGCGCCGCCGGCGTATCCGCTGCCGGCCATCGAGGTCCGCCGCGTCTGTCACGGCCCGGTGCGCGACGCATTCTGCGCCATCGGTTCGCTCTGCTTTAATGTGCCCATCACATGGTTCACGGAAGTGTTCGACAACGAATCGGTGTGGGATCGTTTCGAAAGCTACGTGGGCTACGTGGATGAGGAGCCGGTATCGACGGCGGCGATTGTGCTGGGCGGCGGCGCGATGGGCGTTTACAACGTGGCCACCGTTCCCGGCCATCGCCGCTGCGGCTACGGCGAGGCAGTGATGCGCTACGCGCTCGCGGACGCACATAGCCGCCACGGCATCGAGAGAGTCCTGCTGCAATCCACGCCCGCGGGGTATAAGCTGTATCAGCGCATGGGATTCCGGACAGTGACCAGCGTCGGGGTCTATTCGAGCTGAAGGCGACGCGACGAGCGACTAACCGTGCTGAT
>JBEKNN010000139.1:0-23414 GCA_049522755.1 Bryobacteraceae bacterium
CTCAGCCGTCGCGCGATGCGCGTTCACCAGGTGGTTGCGCAGGTACATCAGTCGGTCCGTATCGTACACGTGGCCATCCGCCGTCAAGCGGTCCGTGGATGAGGAGCCGTTCTCGGTGATATACACGTCCTTCATGCCCCAGATTTCGCCCAGATGCCGCGGCGCCCAGTATGCGATCTCGGGACCAATGGTCAGCCACTCCGATGCCATACGCGGGTAAGAAGCCGGTTGCGGCAGTTCTGCGAATCCCGCCGCCGAATCGGCCGCCCGGATGTAAGCCGGCGTATAGATATTCAGCCCGACGAAGTCGAGCGGGCTCGCAATCGCACGCATCTCGTCCGCCGTAAAGCGCGGCGCGTTGCGGCCCGCGGCCGACAGATAAGCGTCCAAATACTTGCCCTCCAAAATGGCCGTGAGAAACGGCGCGTTGAGCGCGCGCATGGCCTTCGATGCCGCTGCTACATGAGGGGCGGATTCAATCACCGGCACGCAGATGCGCGCATTCTCCGCCAGCCCCACCTTAGTTCCCGGCTTCGCCGCCGCGCGGATGGCCTGAACCGCCAGCCCATGCCCCAACACCGCGTGGTGGCGCACCTGGTTCACCGCGCTCTCCGGCAGCTTCCTGCCCGGCGCTTTGTTCCCGGACCCGTATCCCTGGTCCGTGAAGCAGACGAACTCGTTCACGGTGAAAAAATGGCGCACGCGGTCGGAGATCCGCCCCGTCACCAGACCAGCGTACTCGGAAAAGGCTTTCGACGTCTCGCTCGATTCCCAGCCGCCGTGCCGCTCTTCGAGGGCCTGCGGCAGGTCCCAGTGATACAGCGTGGCGAATGGCTGGATGCCGTTGGCGAGCAGTTCGTCCACCAGCCGGTCGTAGAATGCCAGGCCTTTTTCATTGGCCGGTCCGGAGCCGTTCGGAACCACACGCGGCCATGCCACCGAGAACCGGTACGCCTTCGCGCCGAGCGATTTCAGAAGCTGGATATCCTGCTTGTACAGGTGGTAGTGATCGCAGGCGACGTCGCCCGTATCGCCATTGGCGGTCTTGCCGGGCGTGTGCGACCAGGTGTCCCAGATGGAGGGCTTGCGCCCATCTTCGGCCGCCGCGCCTTCGATCTGGTAAGCCGCAGTGGCGCAGCCCCACAGGAAACTCGCCGGAAACCGGTAGTAGTCCCGGACGCCGCCATCCTGCGTGGCAGCAGTTCCCGCGCTGTCGGCAGCGGCCAGGCCGGTGGCAATTTTTCCCAGTTCGCGTCGCGTGATTGGTTGGTCCATGTATTAGACAGATGGTAGGTTGCGATAAGCGGCGGGCAAAGGCTAAAGGGGTTATGCTTCCAATAAATGCCGGGTTATCAGGCGTGTTAACGAATCCGCCCGTTGGACGTTAACGTACCCGCAAAAAACGTTAACGGCTTGAATATCGCTGTTCGCGGCGTGTATACTGCTTTCGATTAGCTTCGGTGATAGACGATGCACGCGGCCGCGGATTTCGTCCAGGAGAAGAACGAGCTTCAATCGGTGCTGGACTCCGGCATCTTCAATCGCGCGCCGAATCTCGCGCATGTACTCACGTACGTATGCAGCCAGTATTTCGAGGGCGCCGGAGAGCAGATCAAGGAGTATAACATCGCCGTCGAAGCGCTCGGACGGCCCGCGGGATTCGATCAGAAGCGCGACTCCATCGTGCGCGTGGAAGCACACCGTCTGCGCAAGCGCCTGCGCGAATATTATGAGGCTGAGGGCGCCGGCCACAGCGTGCGAATCGATATCCCGTCGGGGCAGTATGCGCCGCAGTTTGTGCGCCAGCGCACGCCGCAGCCAATCCCTGGCGAGGAAGCCGTGGTCGCTCGGGTGGCCCTGAAAATCGACGCCCCAGTGGAGCGCCCCGCTGGACCCGCTCCAGTCCGGAATGAGACCCGCGCCGAAAATCAAGCCTCCGACCAAGTCATGGTCCCGCGCCTCGATCCTGTCTCTTTCGTTCCCTCCAGACCACTACTCCTCGCGCCGCCTGCCAAGAGCCACGCTGGAAGCTGGATCGCGCTATCTCTCGCCGTGATCGCTCTCTGCGGGGTGTTGCTCTGGCGGGCGCCCGCAGCCATACCAGGGAAGGCGGCCGCTTCCGCTATGGCCGGATCGATTCCGGGGCCCTCGCAAGAAACTCGTATCCTGGTCGGCCTGCAAAGCGGCGCTTACACGGACCGCTTTGGTCGAATCTGGCAGAGCGATCGCTATTTTCAGGGCGGCGCGATCTTCGACTCGACCGGTCGCGCCATCCTCGCAGCCCGCGACCCGCGTCTGTTTAGCAGCCGCCGCGAAGGGGCTTTCACCTATGACATTCCCCTGCCCCCAGGAGTTTACGAGCTGCGCCTCTACTTCGCGGAAACACTATATGGCGAGAACAACATGGCCGGGGGCGGAGAGACCAGCCGCATCTTCAGCGTCTTTGCCAACGGCGCCGGAATTCTGAACGGCTTCGACGTCATCGGGGAGGTGGGCGCGAGCACGGCCGACATCCGGGCATTCAAGGATATCTCGCCCGCGGCCGATGGCAAACTGCACCTGAGGTTCGAGCCCCAAACCAACCCCGCCATTGTGAGCGCCATCGAAATCACGCCGGGAACTCCCGGAAAATTGCGGCCCATCCGCATTGTCTCCCGCGAGCATCCCTACACCGATAAGCAAGGCCGCACCTGGGCGGCGGACGGCTACTCTCGCGGCGGCCAGCTGGTCATGCGCACAGAGCCGGTGCTGAATATCGACGATCCCGAACTGCTCCGCGGCGAGCGCTACGGCAACATTACGTACGTGATTCCGGCGCCGGCCGGACGCTATGGCGTGACGCTGTATTTCACCGAATCCTGGTTCGGCCCCGGCAACTTTGCCGGCGGCGGAGTGGGCAGCCGCGTCTTCGACATTCTGTGCAATGGGGTGGCGATACGCCGCGGCTTCGACATCTTCAAGGAAGCCCATGGCAGCTATCGCGCCGTGGTCTTTCCGATTCACGGCGTGGAGCCGGACGCGCAGGGCAAGCTCAACATCTCGCTTGTGCCCATCCGCAATTATGCCGAACTGAACGCCCTCGAAGTGGTGGACGAATCCAGGTAATCTCCAGAGGCAATGCGCGGAATTGAAGGCGCAATTTCGGGGCGCGCTCAGCCTACTTCAGCGTCTTCACAAGCCACGCGATCATCTCGGGCTTCCAGTGCTGCATCTCCGGCGCGCGCCAGCCGGACATGCCGTGTCCGCCGCCTTCGATGGTAATCAGGTCGCATACCGCGCCCACCTTATGCATCGCGTCGCACATGGCGGGCGATTGATCGTACGACACCTGATCGTCCTTGGTTCCGTGGATGCACAGAAACGGCGGCATACCCTTGTGGACCGCATAGATGGGCCCGACCGCGCGGAGCTTCGCCATGCCCGCGGCGTCGAGTTGTTCCGCGCCCAGGAAACGGATGCTGCCTCCGTTCGCCATGTGCTTATTGATACTCGCCATGTTGAAAAGTTCCGGATGATCGCGCCGCTGTTCGGCCAGCTTCCCATAATCCACCGGACCGTAGAAATCCACCACGGCCGCCACGCGCGTTTCCGGCGTCTCGTGCGTCCCGGCGTAGTTGACCAGGAATCCGCCGGCCGATTCGCCGATGATCGCAATCTTTGCGACATTCACGCGGTACGCCGCGGCATTCGCCTTCACCCACCGGATGGCGCTGTTGAGGTCGTCATTGGCTTGCGGAAAGCGGAACTCGGGCGCGAGCCGGTAATCGATGCTGAACCACGCGAATCCGGCGTTGGCCAGCGGCTCGAACAGCGGCCGGACATTGGTGTTCTTGCTGCCTTCGTCGAACCCTCCGCCGTGGACGAGAATGGCGGCGGGAAACGGCCCGGGTCCGTCGGGAACGTGCAGGTCGAGCAGCACCGGCCTGCCTCCAGGGCGGGCGTATTCGACGTCCTTCTTATCGATAGGCGCGGCGGTCAAAGTCGGGGCGCAGGCAATTGCCAGGATGAAAGGGAATTTCCACATGCAAGGAAATTCTATCAGGACCGGGTAGGGTATGCTTTAGCTTGCCCCGCGGACCGGGCGAAGCTCGGCAAGCTGAAGCATACCCTACCACTGACAATCTAATTGTTGCTGGTCGGATTCGCCGGGGCGTTCTTCACGTACTTATCGAACCAGGCGAACTTTTCGTATAACACGTCTTCGATGGTCTCTTTCGCGCGGTATCCATGCGCCTCGAATGGCAGGAACACCAGGCGGACCGTTCCGCCATTGCCGCGAACGGCTTCATACATACGCTCCGACTGAATCGGGAACGTGCCCGTGTTGTCGTCCGCTTCGCCGTGAATCAAGAGTAACGGCGCCTTGATCTTATTGGCATACATGAACGGCGACATCTTGATGTACAGATCGGGAGCTTCCCACAGGGTCCGGCGCTCGCTCTGGAATCCGAATGGAGTCAGCGTACGGTTAGGCGCTCCGCTTTCCGCGATGCCGGCCCGGAATAAGTCGCAGTGAGCCAGCAAAGTATCGGTCATATACCCGCCATAGCTATGCCCGCCGACGCCCACGCGGGTGGGATCGGTCACTCCCATCTCCACCCCTTTATCGATGGCCGCCTTAGCGTCCGCCACCACCTGATCGACGAAGTTATCGTTGACATGATCCGGATCGGAACCTACAATCGGCATGGCCGCGTTGTCAAGTACCGCATAGCCTCCCAGCGCGAAGAATATCTCGGAGTAACCGCCGATTTCCGTGAAGCGCTTGGTAGAGCCACTGACCTGACTGGCAGTGTCCGCATCGTTATATTCATAGGGATAAGCCCAGATGACGGTCGGCAGCTTGGTTCCCGGCTGATAGTCCGGAGGCAGATAGAGAGTGAACGAAAGCTGCACGCCGTCGTTGCGCTTGTAAGTCACCAGCTGCTTCTGCACTTTTCGCATCAAGGGTTGCGGATCGGCGAAATGCGTGACCGCGGTACTTTGCCCGCTGGCTGTGCGGATGAAGTAATTCGGCGTCTCGGTCGGGCTCTCGCGCCGCGTCAGAAACTTGTCGCCATGGCTGTCGAGCAGCGCTTCTACTACTTCGTAGTGATCGTCGTCGCACTTGAAGAGATGCTCGGTTTGCTGCGTCTTCACGTTGAAGCGATCGAGGAAGGGATGGTCGCCGGTGGGCGACGAACCGAGTCCAGTGAGCAGAATGTTATCGCCGTCGATCAGCATGGCGCGCTCGCCATTCGGCATCGGCGTCGTCAGCGGCGTGCCAGGGTCGCGATAGCGGTCCTGATTGTTGCGCGCCCACATCACCTTGGCCGGCTGGCCGGGATCGTCCAATTCGACGTAGAACGTCCGCACCTGGCGCTTGACGCGGTTGAAGTCGGAGACGAATGCCAAGCCGCCCTTGGCGCCCATTTGCAATCCCTGGGCCCGCTGCTCCGTCTTGACGATCTCGACTGGCGCGCCGGTAAATGGCGCCTTCAAGGAGACCACGTGGTCGCGATACTCCGCGTTGGTTTTAGGATCGCCGCCGTCCAGCGCCTCGATCCAAACCACGGTCGCCGGCGCGCTGGGCCGCCACATTACGTTGCGAGGCCCGGTGAGCACGCCGTTCATCGGGACTTTGTCCTCCAGCGGAAGGCTTGCTACTTTGTGCAGCACCTTGCCGGTGCGGTCCCAAACCTCGATCTCTTTGGGGAACGCATTAGCGGGGTGAACATACGAGAAAGGCTTGTGAATCGTGGTTACCAGCAGATTCTGGGCGTTCGGCGAAATCTGCGCCGAGGCGATGATTCCAGCCTTGCCGACAGGCGTCACTACGCCGCTTGCCAGGTCCACCGTGGCCAGTTGCGAGGTGGCGTAATACTGGAAAAGATCTTCGTCGTGCGGATTCTTCATCAGGTCTTCATAGGTAGGCGCGGGCGCGCCGCCGCCGAGACTTTCCTGCACGTGCGGACCGACGGGCGTCAGAGGTTCACGCGGCGCCGGACCGCGGTTCGGCTTCACCATCTCCACCAGCATGGTCTTGCCATCCGGCATCCATTGAAAATCGCTCGGGGCAGGGCCGCCGCCTCCGCGTCCACCGCCGCCCCCGCCGGCCGGGGCCATGACGCTGTTCAGTTGGACGCCTTCCACTTTATGCGTCTTTCCCGTGGCCGTTTCACCGATCCAAAGCTCGATGCCGGTAGTCGTCGTGTTGCTAAACGCGAAGCGGCTGCCATCGGGGCTCCAGCGCCCCGGACTCAGCTCTGGATTGGGCGGCAGTTCCACGGCAATCTGTGTGCCCGCGGGCAGCTTCCACAGCACCAGCTTCGAATTGAAAACCACGTTGTGCAGTCCGTTGGTTCTGGGATTGATGCGCATGCCCGCGATGCGGTGCATGGGTTGCGCCAGTTCGGCTATGGACGGATAGCGAATCGGCGTGGCAGACAGGGCGTAGTTGTTGGTTGGGCTCACGGACAACGTCGGGGTGCCGGGCGCGTTCAAAATATCCATGACGTCTTTCTGCGGTTTCCGGTACGGCTCGGCGCTGAACAGCGCTATGGAAAACAGCGAAAGCGCAAGTGATGCTTGGGTAAGCGGTTTCATAGATGTTACGGAGATCTTATGGAAAAAAGGGGGCGGAAGTCAAACGGGGTGCTTCCCGGCTGTTAGGGATCACCTGATCCCATTCATCTGCTACAATGATACTCATGGAGCCACAACACATCCAAGACATCCTGGGCGGCCAGCGCGTTTTAGGCAAGCCGGTCCGATCTCTGCTGGAACTGAACGACGCCGTGGAGCGCGGCTTGCCCAAAGCTACTCTCCGCAATGTGGCGCGTCGCGTCTATTCGGATGCCGCCGAGCAACGCGCCATGATGCGCCGCGTCGTCCCGGAAGCCACGTACAAGCGGCGGCGCGATCTCCTAAGCCCCGCGGAAAGCGGACGCACCGAACGTTTAGCGCGGGTGGTCGCCTTGGCCGAAGATGTGTGGCAGGATCGCGAGCGCGCGCGGCGTTTTCTCACCACGCCTCATCCGGAGATCGGGGGCAAAACACCCCTCGATGCGGCCCTGACTGAACTGGGTGCGCGGCTGGCCGAGGAGGTCATGGCCCGCATCGTTTATGGTCTCCCGGCATAGCGGCTCGCTGCGTGCGTTCCGCATCGCCGATATGCGGCATCCCATCTTTGATGGAACGGGCGCCATGCTCCACGGCGCCCGCTGGAATTCTCAAGGACGGCGCATCATCTATGCGGCCGAGACCTACGCGGGCGCGTTGTTGGAGATCCTGGTCCATGCCTCCGGCAGCGTCCCGAAGGGCCAAGGGTACGTCGAGATCGAGATTCCCGCCGGCTTGTCTGTCGAGGAAATCGCACCGGAGGATGTGCCGCGGTGGGATTCACCATCGTTTGAAACTGCGCGAAAATTCGGCGATCGATGGTATGACGAGCGCCGGACGCCGGTGGCGATCGTGCCATCGGTAGTGACGCTGGTAGAGCGGAACATTCTCATCAATCAGGAGCATCCCGATTTTGCCAGAATTCGCGCGACCCAGCCACGGCCGGTGCGCTGGGATACCCGGCTCTGGAAAAAGACGTAGCCCAGGGGGAGCCGTGCCTTCCCGCCAACTTTCGCGCCGTGCCTTCAGGGTTTCACAATCCGGGCGCGGATCAGCCGGTCAAGCTGCGGAAACTCGCGGTCCAGGTACGCATTGCCCTCTTCGAAGAGCTTGTCCTGATGGCCGGCGCGCATGCCGCCGCCGGATTGCTCGCCGTAGCCCTTGTAGAGCCGGTCCACCACATCCATGCCTTCGACAATCCGGCCGAATGGCGCGAAGCCGTCGCCATCCTGGCGCTTCATGCTGTCATCGGTGCAGATGTAGATCTGCGTAGTGCGTGCGCCGGGTCCGGTCATGGCGAAAGCGAAAGAGCCGCGCACATTGCTGGCGCTCTCTTTGTCGTCTGGAAATTCCGCCTTGCGCCAGATGCGGGCGAGCGCGGGGTCGCCGGCGATTCCAAACTGCGCGAAGCGGCCCGTCACCACGCGGAAGAAGCGCGAGTTGTCATAGAAGCCCGTCTGCACCAGATGGTAGAACCGGTCGGCCCCGCGCGGCGCGAGCCGGCGCGTCGCTTCCATGACGAAGGCGCCCTTGGTGGTTTCCACGCGCACGCGGTAGAGATCCGGCCCCGGCCGGGCCCATAACGGCGCCTGCGGATTGTGAAGCGCGGCGCTCAGTCCGGCGTGCGTACAGCCCGCCAGAGCGCAAGTGATAATGGCGCAAGCCGCGATAGCCCACGCGGCCGCCGAGGCGACTCCAGTATTAGGGCGATACCGCTTGCTCACGCGCGCGGCTCCGGTCAGAGCCACGACCGTGAGGGAGTGGTAGCCGGCAAGAGCCCAAAGCCGCGCGGTCGCAGGGCGGTTGGCGCTATTTATGTTCCGACTCCTTCAGCAGCTCCGCCAGATAGTTCCCCCAGATCGCCGGCAGTGAGTGCGTGCCATGCCCGCGGGTCTGATCGCTGACCGGAATCAGAATGTAGCGGCCGCGCTTGACCCGCTTGATCTCACGTTCCAGAATTCCCAGCTCCGGCGGATTGACTTGATCGTCGGCCGAATTGACGGCGTAGAGCGGCGCCTGGATCTTTTCCAAATGCGGCTGCGGATTGTAATCGCGCGAGCACTCATATTGGTAAAGCATATCGTTCGGGTCGGGCCAGCGGTCGCGCGCTTCCCCCTCGAAACGGCGCGTGAACGCCGCATCCGCCTCTTCGCGCGTGGGCGACTGTTTCAGCAACTGCAGCGGGCTGGAAGTCATGACGAACAGCGCAAACTCCGCGCCGAACATCCCGCTCAGAGGTTTGGTATATTCACCGCCGTTGAAATCCGGATCGTTGCGGATGGAGTCGATGACCATCTTGCGCAGCATGCGGTTGCGCCCGCCGATCTCCACCGGGGCCGACGCCAGCGGCATCAGCGCGTCCATGAAATCGGGATACATGTAGCCCCACATCCACGTATGCATCGCGCCCATGGACGTGCCCATCACCAGGCGCATATGGTTCACGCCGAGCCCTTCGGTAACCAGCTTGTACTCGAGCCGCACCATGTCCTCATACGTGTACTTGGGGAACTTCTGGTGCAGGCCGTCGCTCGGCTTGCTGGATTTTCCATGGCCCACGTCGTCCGGCATGATGATGTAGTGCGTGGCGCCATCCAGCAGGCCGCCGGGCTTGAACAGGATTCCACCGAACGTCGCAGAAGTGAACCCGCGCCCGCCGCCGCCCGTGCCGTGCATGACGATGACGGCGTTGCGCACCATGCCCGCGGAATCCTTCACGGGCGTGCCGACGGTGGTGTAGTGCAGGCGAACCTCGGGAAGCGCTTCACCCGTGGTGAACGTGTAGTTCTTGACGATGTAGTCGCCCTCTTTGGGGGCCGGGAAGTTGGGCGGTGCGCCGTTACCGCGCCCCTGGGAGAAGCCGGCGGCGCAGAGCGCGAGAGCGATGGAGATAGTTCGCAGCATAGTAAGGATGCTATCGCAAAATGAGTTCGATAGGAGGTAGAGGCTCATCTCAGCCTCACCAGCGCAAGCAGGCTGCTGTATACTGATCGAAACCCATGGCGCACATCGGCGTTTTTTGTCCCAGCGTCCCTGGCCATCTGAATCCGCTCTGCTGTCTCGCGCGGGAGCTACAAACGCGCGGCCACCGGGTCACCACCTTCCATCCCCCGGAACTGGAGGATGCCGTACGCCGCAACGGCATCGACTTCCAGGCTATTGGTGAGAGCGTCTTTCCACCAGGCTCGGTTAGGGCACATTACGCCCGGCAGGGAACGCTCCAGGGCCTGGCAGCCCTCCGCAACGCGCTCTCCCACTGGACGCGGAGAAGCCGGATGTTCCTGGCTGAAGCGCCGGACGCGGTTCGCCGGGCCGGTGTTGACCTGTTGCTGGTCGATCAGGCCGAGATCGCCGCCGCGTGTGTCGCCGACCGTCTGGGGCTCCCCTTCATCACCGTTTCCTGTGCCCTGGTTCCGAACCGGGAACCTGCTATTCCCCCTATCTTCACCGGCTGGTCTTACTCCACAAGTACCCTCGCGGCGCTCCGCAACCGGCTCGCTTACCGCTTTCAGGAACGCCTCACAAAAGACTGGATGGAGGTATTTAACCGGCAGCGTCAAGAGTGGCGCCTACCTCTGTACCGCATCTTCGAGGACTCGACATCGCCTTGGGCCCACCTGAGCCAACAGCCTGCCTGTTTCGACTTTCCTCGCCGGCGCCTGCCTGACCAGTTTCACTACACCGGGCCCTGGCAGGACCGCAAAGTGCGGCCGCCCGTGTCTTTTCCTTTTGACAAACTGAATGGCAAGCCGCTGATCTACGCCTCCATGGGCACGCTGCAGAACCGGATCCAGCGCGTCTTTTGGGAGATCGCCCAAGCCTGCGAGGGACTGCCGGCGCAACTGGTCGTCTCCCTCGGTGGGGGCGACACGCCAGAGCAGATCGGAACACTGCCGGGCAACCCTTTAGTGGTGGGCTACGCCCCGCAATTAGAGCTGCTCGCGCTTGCGGCCCTGACCATCACGCATGCGGGCCTGAATACCACGTTGGAATCGCTATCCCATGGCGTGCCAATAGTGGCCATTCCGGTGGGCAACGATCAGCCAGGCGTAGCGGCCCGGGTGAAGTGGCTCGGCGCGGGCGAGGTTATGCCGCTGAAACGGCTGTCGGCAGACCGGCTCCGCCCGTTGGTGAGCGAGGTGCTCAGTCAAGACCGTTATCGGCAGCGGGCCCGCCAACTACAGGAGGAAATACGGAATGCAGAGGGAGTCCGCCGCGCCATAGAAGTGATTGAGAGAGTCTTGACCGGGCAACGGCCGGTGTTGCGGACCGCGACGGCCTCAGCCTGATGATGAAATCGCACCTCTCGCAAATTCGACCGGGCGGGCCTTACGATTGACGCCCTATCATACGATTTCTATCGTTGCATTACGTTTAAATTCGTAGTATGGTTATTGCAGATGACCTCTCCACGCCGCATCCGGCCTCTTAACGCGCTTCCCACCGCCGCCGAACTCGACATTCTTGCCGTCCTCTGGAGACTCGCGGCGGCGACCGTGCGGGAAGTCCATGAAGCGCTCGACAAGGATATAGGCTACACCACCACCCTGAAGCAGATGCAGTTGATGACGGAAAAGGGTCTGATCATCCGCGTCGAGCGCTTCGGCTCGCACGTCTATGAGGCCAGCGTCCCCAAAGAGCAGACGCAGCAACAGATCGCGGGCGACCTGCTCAAACGGGCATTCGGCGGGTCGGCCAAGAGCCTGGTGATGGGGGCGCTCGCGGCGCAGCCGGCCTCGCCCGATGAATTGTCCGAAATCCGCAAAATGCTCGCCGTTTTTGCCAAAGAGAAAGGACGCGCCTCATGAACCCGATCCAAGCGCTCGCGTCGCAGCAGTGGGTAGAACGCCTCGGCTGGACTCTCGTGCACTTCCTCTGGCAGGGCTTAGCCATCGCGGCCCTCTATGCGGCCGCACGCAAATTAATCGCAGGCAGGGTTAGCCCAAACACGCGGTACCTGCTCGCCTGCGCGGCGCTCGCAGCCATGATGGCCGCTCCGCTGATCACTCCACTGGTCACGTGGGGGCTGCTGCGGCCACTGGACCCAAATCCGGACGCCGCCTATCGCATCCGCAATACTTCGCCGGCCACCTCCACCACGGCCGTCGCCACCTCCACCTTCAGTTTGCCCGCTTCCGTCCGCGCCACGGTATCCGCCGTGCAGCCGGCACAGTTCTTGGCGTGGGTAGTGATCGTCTGGATCTTCGGCGCCGCGGTTTTCTGGGTGCGGCTCGCCGGAGGCTGGGTGGTCGCCGCACGCATGCGGTCGACGCTGGTCCGGCCAGCGCCGCCGGAATGGCAGCAAGCGCTCGGGAGACTCGGCGCGCAGATTGGCGTCTCCACTCCGGTGCGGTTGCTGGTCTCCGCGCTGGTGCAAGTTCCGACGGTGGTCGGCTGGCTGCGCCCCGTGGTGTTAGTGCCGGTGGGCGCGCTCGGCGGCCTGCCTCCCGAGCATCTGGAAGCGCTGCTGCTGCATGAGCTGGCGCACATCCGGCGGCACGACTATCTGGTCAACATTTTGCAGAGCGTCGCCGAAGCGCTGCTGTTCTACCACCCCGCGGTCTGGTGGGTATCGGGGCACATTCGCGCCGAGCGCGAGCTGTGCTGCGACGATGTAGCCGTATCGGTCAGCGGCGATGCGCTCACCTATGCGCGCGCCCTGGCGCAGTTGGAATCGTACCGCCCGGCCCACCTCGGGGCCAGGTTTACCGCCACCGTTGCCGCCAATGGCGGATCTCTCACCGATCGCATCGCAAGGTTGCTGGGACAGTCGCGGCCGGCCGTCCGCACCGGCCTGGGACCGGGCGTCCTCGCGGTCGCGATTCTGCTGGCGGCCGCGGCGTACGGGTTGTATGGCCAGGCGGACGCGCATCCCGCGTTTCAATCTGTGTCGATCCAACGAAATACTTCTAACTGGAGTGAACGCTTCCAGCACGGTATGGGTATGGGTGAGAACGCGTCCCTGATGCTTCTCATCCAATTTGCGTACGCGGCCCACGACAACCCTATGAACGGCCACTGGCTCCCCCTGCCGGCCTCGCAAGTGGTATCGGGTCCGGCCTGGATCGATTCCGAAGGCTACGATATCCAGGTCAAACCGAAGAACACCACCGATCCGAAACAGATATGGCAGATGTGGCAAACGCTGCTGGCCGACCGGTTCAAACTGAACCTTCACCGGGAGACCAGAGAGCTGCCTATCTATGATTTGACGGTGGCAAAGAGCGGCCCCAAACTGCCGGCGGCGAAGGCAGCGGGCTGCGTTTCTTTTCCGCCTGGCACGCCACCGCGACACGTCCCGGGGAAGGTCGACTGTGGCTACGTCTCGGGCCCCATGGGCGGGTTCACATCAGGGCTGTTTCGCATACAGGGAAGGAAGGTCCACGTAGCAGACCTCGTGCGGGAACTTACATCGGTGATGGACCGGCCGGTTTTGGATAAGACCGGATTCCCTGGCGAATTCGATCTCGATCTGAGTTTCACTCCGGACGACTCACTGAAGGGGTTTCCGTACAAGCCCCCGGCCGGCCCTAACCTCCCAAACATCTCCACCGCATTGGTGCAACAACTCGGGTTGCAACTCACTTCGGCCAAGGGCCCGGTCGAAGTTCTCGTCATCGATCATGCGGAGCGGCCGGCCACGAACTGAGCTGGCCGCTGTTGCCCTCCAACCGCCGGCGCAGAATCCGGGAAATAAGCCGGAAGCACTATATAATTACCTCAAGCGAGGTGGACGCATGACCCGCACTGCGATCGTCGCGACTTTCGCCATTCTTTTGGCCAATCTCTGTCTTGCGCAGGACGTCACCGGGAATTGGGCCGGCGTACTGCTCGAAGCCCCCGGGGCGCCTGCTGTTCTCAACGGCGGTTTATTCATGCGCCTGACGCAAATTGTGGTCGGGCTGTCGAAGGGCCGCAATGGAGAACTGAAAGGCGTGATTTACGGCGGCGCAAAGGAAGAATTCGCGCTTGAGTGCACGTCGATTTCTTTGACCGGGTCGAAGCTAAGCTTCACGATAAAAGGCCTTCCCTTGAACGGCGCGATGTCCTTCGTAGGAACGCTGAGCGACGATGGAAATTCGATCGAAGGATGGCTTTCGAGCTATCGGCTGAAACTGCAGCGTGTCGGCCGCGCCCGCAACGCGAATAGTCCTTCGGCGAAGGTAGACGCGCCGCCTCCGGCGCCTGAGGCGTCACCCACGGCGCCTGAGGCGTCCCCCGCCACGGCGCCGCCGGGTAGCAACGCCGAGCCGTCCGCAATTCTTTCGCGAGCGCTCGCAAAGCTTGCGGGCACTGGACAGCGCTTGTTGCAGTACACATGCCGCGAGACCATCGAGCGCACTTACTACTCCGAGCCGGTCGGGAAACTGGGCACTGACCTGATGACCGAGGCTCCAACCCATGCAAACTCGTGCGACGGCCGTGAATTCAGCACGGACGGCCATCTTACTCTCGATATGGAGGACCGGCTGCGCCTCGATGTCGCCGTGGCGGGCGGCAAGGAGATTCACTCCTGGGCCAGCGCGAGCCGGTTTGACTCGCGTTCGGTCTATGACCTGGTTCGGAACGGTCCCAAAAGCACGGGCGCCTTCGGAACCGTGCTGATCGACATTTTCGAGAATCCAGGCGCGCACTATACCTTCCTGGGCAGGAAGAGCGAGGGATCGCGAGACTTTCTCGATTACGCGTTCGATGTGTCTCTCGACGCCAGTCATTTTTTGGTCAGCGCGGGGAATGACTGGAAAAAGACCGCCTACTTCGGCTCATTCGAAATTGACGCGGCCACTTCTGAGCTGGCGCGAGTGAGCCTCGAAACGGCCGAGCTGGCGACGGACACGCAGATGTGCCGGCTTCGGACCGTGACCGACTATCATTATGCGCAGATTGGGAACAGGCAGTTTCCGATCCCGCGCCAAAGCCAGTTCGACACGGTCTCACCCAATGCGAGCGAAACCCACAGCGTCACTACTTTTACGGCTTGTCACGAATACACCGCGGAATCGAGCCTGGTGTTCGACGGCCCGGCGCCGGCTGCCTCCGAGAAGGCCGCGCCGAAGACCGCGCCGCCACTTCCGCCCGGCATCTCGCTGACGCTGGCTCTCACGGGTCCCATCGACGTCGGCGCCGCCGCGGCCGGGGATGCCGTTTCGGCTCGGGTTACGAAGGCCGTTCGCGCCCCTGGGTCGAGAGAAATTCTGATTGCCGCGGGCGCGATTGCGCACGGCCGCATCCTCAACATGCAGCATCGGTACGCTTCCTCGCAGTTTCAGTATTCGGTCCGCTACGATACGCTCGAACAGAATGGGACGGTGGCGCCGCTCACCATCGAATTGGAACGCGAGGTGAAAGTTGAGCAGCGCGCCCGGAACGGGTTCGTAAGCCGTGGCACGGAATTTTCGCTTTCGCCTGTCGCTGCCACGGGCGAAACTGGAAGCTGGTTCGCGATATCGGCCGGCAGAGGGGGTTACGTGATACCGGCGGACTTTGAATCGAAATGGGTCACGGTAGGCACGGTTACGGTAGGCAGATGAAACGGGCGGCCTGGTTATTCGCGTTGGCGGCGTTCGCGCAGGATCCTGTCGAGACGCTCGAAAAAGCCCGCAACCAGGTTCTGTCCGAGGCGCCCCGGTTGTCCGGATATGCCTGCGTCGAAACCATCGATCGAAGTTATTTCTCGCGTGCGGAACAGCCGGAATCGCCGCCTTCCTGCGAGCAGATCGCCGTCGAAGCCAAGAAGGGCCGGCGCCATCTGAAGCTCGATGCCACCGACCGGCTGCGCGTCTTGGTCGCCGTCGCGCAAGGCCGGGAAATCTATTCCTGGACCGGAACCGCGCCGTATGAGCACGGCGTCGAGGACATCCTTCAGGCGGGCCCCATCGGCACGGGCGCGTTCGCGGTCGATTTGCTCGACGTTTTCAGCAATCCGTCGGTCCGCTTCCGGTTGCTGGAGGAAAGGCTGGACGCTATCGATTATGGTTTTCGAGTGCCTGTCGAGGCCAGCCGCTTTGTGGTCGGCGCCCCCAACGAATGGCTGCCGACCGGGTACAGCGGTTCCATCAATCTCGACCGGGATTCGCTGGCCGTCCGGCGGTTCACCTTCGAATCGGACGAGTTGCCGCCCGCAACGTCGATGTGCGAATCGACTACGGTCCTCGAGTTTCCAAGCCGCCAGGCCGCCGGCGCCAGTTGGTTCGTGCCGAGCCGAAGCCGGACTCGCGAAGTCATGCGGGACGCAACTGAGACCGATAGCGTGGCCACCCTCTCGGATTGCCGCGAGCACTCCGCGGCTCCCCCGCCTCCGCCTCCGGCTCCGGCCAACACAGCGGCTCCGCTGCCAGCGGATCTCAAAGTGTCCCTGGTGTTCAATGCTCCCATCGACACGGACGTGGCTGCCGCGGGCGATCCTATTTCCGCTACCGTCACCGATCCGGTGATGACGGGATTGCGAATCGTGCTCCACCAGGGCGCAACAGTGACCGGCCGGATCGTTCGGATGCGTCGCCAGGCTGATCCACCGCTATTTCCGATTTCCATTGCCTTCGATACATTGGAAGACCATGGCGCGAGCTCGCCGTTTTACGCGAGATTAATCGACCCAGCGCCAGCCACGGAGAAGGCCCTCTATCAGACCATGACGCTGACCGGCCACGGACTCAAGGATTGGCCGCAAGGCCGGTTCGGCTTCAAGCCGCGTGCGCACCTGGTCATCCCAGCGCCATTCAAATCCAAATGGGTGACCACGGCGCCGCCCGCAGCAAGGTGAGACGATCGCTCCTGTGCGGCCACCTGACTTGCGGCGCTATCTGGCCCTCGACATGTGTACGGTAGACCGCCATCGGGGGGCAGTGAGTTCGAAAGGCGTGTCACCGCAGATGCCCTTGTGGGGCAGCTTGTTAAGTGCGGCCGATTGGGGGCGCCCTCTGGGCCCGGCCATCCTCGGACTTGCTGTGCATTCACTCGAAGAGCGGCGGTTGCCAACCGCCGTGCAGGATGCCATACAAGGATGCCCTCCTGCCCCACGAACCGCGCGCGGAGGAGGCGCTGGCGTGGACCTTCGGCCCGGCGCACCAGACCTGCGCTACTGCTGTTGCTGCCGCCCGCCGGAACCACTCGCGGCGCCGGCGGCGCCATCCGCGGGGCGTTGCGGCGTGGTGGTTCCGCCTTGCTCGTATGCGGAGACCAGGCTCTGGTTGCCATCCTTATCGATAGCCTTGACGCCGATCACCACATCGTCGATCGACAGATCGGGAATAGTGTATTCGGTGACGTTGCCTACATAGATTTCGCGCTGCCATACGGGCGACGTGGTATCGCGAATCACCACCGCGTAGCCGGCCAGATCGGGCTCCGGATTGGGGTTGGCCCAGCGCAGTGCGGCGTCGTAACCGGTCTTGCCGCGGGCCAGGCCGGGGCGGTTGGCCGCAGCCGCGCGCCGCTGCTGCTGCTGTTCCGGAGTTTGGGCCGGCGCGGCCGTTGCCGATGTTGCGGATGCGCCCGGCGACCCACCCGCCTCTGAGTCCGCTGCGTTCGCGCCCGCTGCACCCCCGCCTCGTCCGCCGCGGCCGCCGAAGCCTCCCTGTCCGCGCGGCGGCGTGACCACCGGCGGCTTGGGGGCCAGCGCCAGGCTGGCCAGCGCGGCCGCGTTCATCTTGGCAACACGAGTCGTGTAGGCCGGCGACGAGCTGGCGAATGTGTCGGTGGCGGTGTGTTGATTGGCGTAGTTCTCGCTGGGCGTAGTGAAGCGCACGGCCGCGTATCCGTCGTGCACGAATGAGGTGTGGTCGCCGCCGCGGCTGAAGCGGTCGCGCCGGAAGATCATGTCCACCGTCATGGACGGCATATAGCGCTCGGCGGTCTCCTTGACATAGCGGGCCAGCGCGCGCGAGGGCGAATCTTCGGGCCCTTCGGAGAACAGGCGGACGCGATTGTTCGCCGAGCTGCCGTTGCCGGCAACATCGGTGCCAATGATGTCGTTGTTGAGCATGGCCTCGATCACCATGTTCTTAGCTTTCGCCTCATCCGCATAATTCTTGCTGCCGTTGAGGCCGATCTCTTCAGCCGCGAAGGCGACGAAAACGATGGATTTGTCGAAATCGTACTGGCTCATCACGCGCGCCAGTTCCATCACGGCGGCGGTGCCGCTGGCGTCGTCGGCTACGCCCGGAGCGTTGGGCTCCAGCTCCGCCGCGGTGCGCGGGCCATCGTCATTGGTGTTGGGCGTTCCCGGTCCGCGCTTCGAGGCGATGGAATCGTAGTGGCCGCCGATGATCACATAGCGGTCTTTATCGGTTGTGCCCGGAAGCACGGCCACAATGTTGGCCAGATCCACGTCTTTGGGAAGGCGCTGGCTCTTCTTAACCGAGAACTTGTCGAGGCTGACCTGCAGCTTGGGGCTGTAGCTCTTGAATTGCGCCTCGATCCAGCGCTGCGCGGCGCCGATGCCGCGCGTTTCGCTATCCTGCTCGGAACCCACGTAGCGCGTGCCGAATTCGCCCAGCCTCTTCATAGTGGCGCTGATGCGCTCTTCCGACACTTGATCCACAATCTGCTTGACCGCGGGATTCAGGCGCGTGAGCGGCGCTTGCGCCAAAGCTGGGAGGCCGCTAAAGGCCGTGAATAACACAAAGATCCGCAAGTTCCCGGAACGCATGACTAACTCCTGACTAACTCCTGGTTGAAGTGTCTTTCAGTGTAGCACCGGAGCCTCGCGCAGGGCCGCTGCGCACGCCCACTTCGCCTTCCCGGTAGATCACCGCCCCGCCCTTCATAGTCGTGTGAACCAGATTCGTTCCGATGTGATTGGCCAGGTCGCGATAATCGGACACGTTGAGAATCGCCACGTCGGCCGCTTTGCCGGGTTCCAGCGAACCGGTCCGGGCGGCGCAGCCGAGCACGTGCGCCCCGTTAATGGTAGCGGCAGTGATGGCCTGTGCGGGCGTGAGCGCAAGGCGCAAACAGGCCAGCGCCACCACTGTCTGCATATTGAGCGTGGGGCTGTGGATGGGGTGAAAGTCGCTGCCGAGCGCGATGGGCACGCCCGCATCCACCAGCGCACGCGCCGGCGCGTTTGCAGCGGCTGTGTGGAAGGACGCACAGGGCAACAGAGTGGCGATGATTCCGGAGCCGGCCATCAGCGACGCTTCCGAACGGGTGGCATGTTCCAGATGGCTGATGCTCACGGCGCCGTATTGCATGGCCATGACGATGGCGGCGGCCACATGACCACGGTCGGCATGCATCTTGCAGTGGAATCCCAATTTGCAGGCGGCGTCGAGGTAACGCTGGAAGCGCGCACGGTGGGCCGGAACGGGATTCCATGCGACCTCGGCAAAACCGGCCCATCTGCGCCGGCGGATCTTGGGCAGCAGTTCGCGGCACACCAGGCTGGTGAACTCGTCGCACCAGGCTTCGCCGCTCTCATCGCAGGGCGGCAGCCGGAATAGAAACGTAGTCACGATATCCAGCGGCTCGCATTGCAGCTTAGACAGCATGCGGAGAACCTTAAAGTCAGACCGTGCGGCTGGGCCCACGCTCGTCTTGATCTCCGCGGTGGTGGCGCCGTGGCGAACCATGGCTTCCAGGTGGACCCGCCAGCGTGCGGCCGTGCGCTTTCCGGTGGCTGCTTTGATAGTCCTCGTAGCCGCGGCGCGATCCTCATCCGAAGCCCCGGGCGGCGGATAGGCCAGATGCGTGTGGCAGTCCACGAAGCAGGGCATCACCACCTTTCCGGACGCGTTGATTTCCACGGCGTGGCGCGCATCCGCCACATTCTCGACGCGGCGCGAAAGGCCGACCTCCTTCAGAACTCCGTCGCGAATCAATAGCGCGCCGTCTGGAATGATGTGAAGCTCGTTAAGGTCTAACCCGCACCGGGGAGTGCTGCGTCCGCGCAGCGTGAGCAATTGTCGCGCGCCGCGAATCAGTGTAAGTCCCGTACGATGCTTCCCACTCCCATACGGTAGCACCAAAATGCAGCAATAATTGTGTAGCCTGGCCTAGCTTGGCTAAAGCTGGCTAAGCTAGGACATCATGCCTGATAAGCCCGGTTCCAGCCGCCAGCGCCCGCTCAAAACTTTAGAGCGAGTGTTCTCCAAGCGCGGGATTGGTTCCAGAACGGACGCCCGAAGCTGGATTGGAGCCGGCAAGGTTCGCGTGAACGGGAAAGTCGTCAGGGACGCCGATCACTGGGTCGATCTGGAACGCGACCGCATCACGCTCGACGGCAAACCCCTGCAGAGCGCGGCTGAACTCTACATTCTGTTGTACAAACCCAAGGGGTATCTGACCACCTACCGCGACCCCGAAGGGCGTCCCACGGTATATGATCTGGTGGCGGATGCCGGCGCGTGGCTTTCACCCGTGGGCCGCCTCGATCTGGACACCAGCGGCCTGCTGATCATGACCAACGACACCGCCTTTGCCGAGCGCGTGATGAACCCCGAGCACAAGGTGGCGAAGACGTACCGGGTCAAGGCTTCCCCGCCCGTAAGCGAGAATGGGCTCGAGCAATTGCGGCGCGGCGTCGCATTGGACGACGGACCGGCGCGGCCCGCGGAAGTCCAGCGAGTGCGCGATAGCGCCACGCATTCGTTTCTCGATCTCACGATCACCGAGGGCCGCAACCGCCAGGTGCGGCGGATGCTGGAAGCGGTGGGCAGCAAGGTGTCGAAGCTGGTGCGAACGGCGATCGGCCCGGTGCGGATCGACGAGCTGCCGATTGGCAAGTGGCGGCGGTTGACGCCGGAAGAGATTGTGGCGCTGGGCGGCCGGGCGATCGCGAATGGCCCTATCTCGAATACCAGCGAATCCCGAAGAAAACCGAGGCCAGGCTGCCTTTCAGGTAAAAATCCTGGTCGGTCGAGGTCTTGAAGTGGAAAAACTTGCCGCCGCCGCGGATCTCGAAGGCGCTGATGCGGAAGTTGACCGTGGCCTCTCCCTCGTAAAGCAGGGAATGGTGCGGAATCCCGAAGCCATCGGCGCTAGCCTCTAAGCGGAGATTGCGCGTGATGTACTGGGTGGCGCTGACGCCGAATGTGGGCAGGATGAACCATTTGGTTTCCGATGACTGGTAGCTGATGGGGTTGCCGCTCGAATCGAGGATAAGGTTGCCATTGGCATCCACCAGAGGCAACAGCGGCGCGTCAAAGCCGGCTTTAGCCGCCACGTACTGAATCTGATAAAGCGTCTTCAACCGGAACTTGCGGCTTTCGACGGGATAAGGCCACGTCAGGTAATCGAACGAAATTTTCACGTCCTGAATATTGTGATCGGTGGAGACCAGGGTGCCGGCCGCGTAGGTCTGGCCTCCGGCCACCGTCAATATCACGGGCGTAATAAAGTCGCCCGCGGCGCGCGTTTCGAGGTAGGAAAAATTCAGGGAATTGTGCAACCCGACGGCGATGCCGACCTGGGCGCCTTTGCCGTACTTGGGTTCACCCTGCATGTTGACGTACGCAGCTGTGGTGAGACCGGAGTTGCGGCCGGTATTCCAGATTATGTGCTCTTGGGGGCTCCAGGTATCGATACCGATGTAGAAGCCGTACTCGCCGGGCAGGCGGACGTCCGGGTACTTGGGCAGGTCGGGGGGAGCCACCACGATGGGCGCGTTGGAGGTGGGTTGGTCTGGCGAACCTTGCGCGGCCGGAGTCTGCCCCGCCGGAGTTTGCGCCGGAGGAGCCTGGGTGGTAGGATTCTGCGTCGGGTTCTGGGCTGGCGGAGTCTGCGTGGCCGGGTTTTGAGTAGTCGGGTTCTGCGTAGTCGGGTTCTGCGACGTCGGGTTCTGCGTGGTCGGGTTCTGCGCGGGCGCGTCGTCCACCGCAGCGGCTGCGGTAGAGGACGGGATCTGGGGCGACTGCTGCGGGGTGGCGTATGCCGCCGCGAATTCGCCTAACAGGTATAGACAGAGAAAGCCGGTTCGAACAATCTTCACGAATGCCTCATCGATAGAAATTGCGGCCGTTTTGGGATGACGGAAGACTTGTGCTGCACCTGTCAGTCCAAAACGCCGTCCGCGGCACGCCGACCTTCTATTGTGCCAAAACAGCGGCGGGCGCGCATGGTCGAATCGGGGAGAGAGCTGTGGCGGAGGAGACACAGGTGTGCGGCCATGCGGCCAGGCACTCCTGGCGATAAATCCCCTTCGGACGACCAAACGCCCCCTGTCGCCCTATATATCCCCATGCGGGAAGTCGCCCGCCGCGACCGGATCGCGTGCTTTTCGGGGAGTCTCGGCGCGCCGGCTATGTTCCCGGGCAACCCTCGCGGGCGTATAATTATCTTGTGCGAGTCAAGACATCAATCACCCTTCCGGCGAACCTTTTGGAACGGGTTGACCGGATCGACTCCAACCGCTCCGCTTTTCTGGAGCGGGCTGCACTAGTCTATCTTGCTCGCTTGGAACAGTCGCGTCGGGATCGCAGGGACATCGCGATTATCAACCGTCACGCCGGGCGCTTAAACCGCGGAGCGAAAGAAACCCTCGAATACCAGATGCTGCCGTGAAGCGAGGCGAGCTCTACCTGGTAAAGAAACCTCGAAGCCGCGATCCGCGCAAGCAGCGTGCCTTTGTCGTGGGAAGCCGCCAGGTTCTGATTGATTCTCGGTTTTCGTCGGTGGTACCAGTTTACACACTCTTGAAAACGTCTGTCTTGGGATTCACGCGGTGGTCGCTGCAACTGGTTTCACCTCGATCGTATAACCGATCTTCCGCATCTGCCGGCTAAGCCTCGCTACCCGCCTCTTCATCGCCAAAGCGTCCATCGCTAACGGACCTTGTTCGATGTAGTGAACCTTCTGGTGGAGGACCTTCCAGATCAACCGGGCGATCCGGTGTGCCACTGCCCACGCCGCCTTATTCACCCCCAGCTTAGAAACCTAATCGGTGAGTCGGCAGCCGCCAAACGCCGCGAGCGTCGAGCGGCCACGCTCGGAAGGTTGGCTACGTACCTGGCGGGCTTCGCCTCTGCCGATCAGTCCGGGCGCGGTCGACCTGCTCGGCGGTATTGGCCCTATCTGCCTTTACTCTTGTTTATCTGTGGCCGTCATCTCCTTAATTCACCCTTGAGCCCTACCAAGGGATCGCTGCTCATCGCTGCCGACGTCATGCATTTTGAGACTGGCCGATAACCCCGATCCTACGAAAAAGTCGAATTGTAAATATCTGCTGAGTCAATAACTTCAGGCATCGGCACCCCCCGGACGACTCAACAAGATCGCCGCTGCGCGGAGCGCTTTTTCATTCGTCCCAGTGGCAGCCCCGTAGGGGCCGCGTAGTTGAGTCACGCGCCCTAAAAATAAAGTCTCCCTTTCCTTTCAACCACATACCGGCGTTCCTCCCTTCCAGCCCCATGTCGCCATGCTACTGCTGGGAATAGAGGTACTACCAATGTTCGACAAAGAGAAGGCAATGGCCGAGGCCATCGCCAGGCACGACGCCGAGTATCCCACTCAATCCACCGGTCACGCCGGACCCTGCAGCCGCGCCGGCACCCAGCGCACTCGTCTCAATGCCTACAAACACGGCCTCACCGGTCAGATCCACCTTCTCACTGCCGCGGAGCAGATCGCCTTCGACGCGCACTGCAAAAGCATCTGCGAAGCCCTTGCCCCCGTCGGCGCCCTCGAAATCGATCTCGCCCAAGCCATCGCGGAAAACCGCTGGCGCCTCAAGCGCGCCCGCGCCATCGAGTCCGCTATGTTCGCCGCCGGCCAGCGCCAGCAGGACCTGCTCGGCTTCAATGCCGGCAATCCCAGCAATCCCGGCGTGGCCACAACCGAAGACCCAGCCCAGCCTCTCATCGAAGACGCCCTCATGC
>JBEKNN010000140.1:0-23278 GCA_049522755.1 Bryobacteraceae bacterium
ATCGATCCGGAACGTTTCGGCGTCGGCCAAAGGATCGGTGAAACGCCGGGTCCACAGGCGGCGCCACGCCCGATCGTAACTGATCGCCAACTGGCCGGGAGAACCGGCGAGACCGCGCACTAACTCGCTGCGGTAGAAAATGTCGGCATAGCTGACGATGACCGGCGTCGACCGCAGCCACTTAGCGGCCGCCGCGAGCGACATCACCATATTGGTTTCGGCCCATAGTTCGTTGGCGAAATAGGAGAGGCCGGGAAAATCGATCAGCTCGGCGCGATAGCCGCGGACGACCCCGATCTGGTCCACACCGCCCCGCCGCAGCGCCGCAATCTGGCGCTCGATCAATGGCTTGCCTTCGAGCTCAACCAGGCATTTTGGACGGTCGTCGCCGAGATGCCCCATGCGGCTGCCGCGTCCGGCGGCGAGAATAATCGCGCGCATCATTCCACCCCTTTGGCGACCCCGAATACCTGGCGAAACAGGGTCACGTCGGCAGGCGAGAATGGGGAGCGGCGTTCGGGGTGCCACATAATTCCCGTTATCGGCTCGGCCGAATGGCGAACCGCTTTGACGACGCCGTCGTCGGCGACCGCCCAGACTTCGAGCGGCGGCCGGGAATCGAAGGCGCCAAAACAATGATAGCTGTTGACCTCTTTTCGCTCGCCGTCGATGCGGATGACCTGGCGCTGCGCCACATGGCCTTCGACGCGGCATAACGGAATTGCGAAGCGCTGCTGAATCACTTGCATGCCGCGACAAACGCCCAGGACCGGGAGCCTGCGCCGCTCCGCCATATCGAGCAGCATGTTTTCCGTGGCGTCGCGTTCCGGGGCATCGCCGCCAAACACCGCAAGATCGTTGCCGCCGGTCAATACCAAGCCGGCGATACCGGCCCCCTCGCACAAAGCAAGGGCTGCCTCGGTGATGTTGGGCAGCAGCACGGGAAGCAGTCCGCAGGCCGCCAGGAACTTAGTCCATGCTTGATCCAGGCAATCGCGGCGCTCGCCATAGGCCGGAACCACCGATACCCGCTGGGTGATGGCGACCGCTTTCATGCGATGAGCGAGACCTTCTGGTTCGTGCAATCGATGCAGAGCTTGCGCGCCGTTTGCCATCTTCGGAACAGGGTTTCGCCGGCGCCGATGACAGCCGGTATGCCAAGCTCGCCGGCGCGGATCGCCATGTGCGAATTGGCGCCGCCGAACTGAGTGACGAATCCGCCAATATCGCGAGTGAAGATCCAGTCGAAGCCGGGGTCCGCGCTGGGCACGAAAAGAATCCGCCCAGCGAAGCTCTCCGGCGGGTCACCAACTGAGGCGACGGCCGCGGTGACGCTTTTTCGCGTAATGAAATTAGGCTGGGCCGGGGGAAGGTGAAATGCGAATACATCGTCGGGCGACGCGACGATCGGCGGAAGCACGAGATTGCGCGTGAGCGCGTGACGGTCTCTGCCATGCGCGACGCTCTCCAGCAGCGATTCGCGCACCGAACCGCTCTCGCTATAGAGCGTGCGGATGGCGTCGTAGGTCAGAAATGCGCAATCCTCCGCCGAAAGACCATGATCCTCGCCCAACTGCCTGATCAGCGACAGAGCGTCGCTCAGGCTTCGCGTGAACACGAACTTCGAGTATTCGCGGTTCTCTATGCCGGCCTTGATGAACTCGATCAAACTCAAGACGTCGATGTCGAGCTCGTGTTCCTTGAGCAGATGCTCTATGCGGCGCAACTGCTCGATGGAGAGTGCGAAGCGCGGCGGCGCAGGCGCCGGCGGCCGGGTGCTCGACCAGTCAAAATAGAGGTCGGGGGCCTCGTCGTAGCGCGGCGAGAGGATATCATAGGTCCCCGGCCTGAGGTGACCGTAGCGCGCCAGGAAGTCTGCCTTCGGAAGCTGCGCGAAATCCTGCCCGATGCGCGACCCTACGGTATCGACGCTCGCCATGAATGTCGCGGCCTCGTCGGCGTTGAGAATGCCCACCTCGACCAGGGACTGGAGCATCTGAACCGCTATGAAGCCTACCCGCGCGAGGCCGGCGAAGGGCAGCGTACCGTATCGCTTGCAGTCCTCGATCAACCAGTAGATGCGGCTGATCTTGTCGATCTTAGCGTTGCAGATTGCCGGAAGCCGGTGCGCCAGCAGGTCGATCTTGGCGCGGTCGCGCCGCCACAGCGCGGTCTCGCCCTGCATGATGCGATTGGTGAGGCGCCGTAAAGCTCCCGAAAGTTCGCCAAGTTCTCCCGGAGAAAATCCATGCTCGGCGAGCCTGCCCAGCCGCTTCGGCAAATCGAGGGTGTAGCAGGAGAAGATGATCGCAAATTCGACCTTGTCATGGAGGTGCGGCTCAGACAGGAGACGGTCGATGTAGTAATTGACCAGCCGCCCGGCGAGATCGTCGGGCACGTCGCGCGGTATGAAGGAGTTGAAGCTGACACGCACGTCGATGTAGGGCAGTCCGTGAAAGCTGACCAGCAGCGGAAAACTGCGAAGATTCTGATAGCCGTAATTGTCCCGCTGATAAGCCCAGATCGCGTCGGTGATGAGCTCGCGATAGAGCGACAACGAGAGGGGCCAGGGCCGTACCCCGACGATTTCGGCCGGATTCCAGTCCGGCATGACGCCGAATATCGCCCGGCTGCCATGCAGGTAGGGGTGCGGGCGGCTGAGCAGCTCGATCTTGCGCGCCATGCCGGCGAGCGCGGCGTCGACCTTCGCGTCCTCTGCACGCCCGTGTGGGTCGACGGCGAGCGGGCGGACTTGCAAAAGGTAAAGCTGCCCGTCGTGGCCCACGGCGAATTCCACGTCGATTGCATCACACCCCAGCAGGGCTTCGAGCTCGCTGACAAGAGCGATCACCGGCGCCAGGGACGGCGGGCAGGCGTCAGGCCGCGATTTGAGGCAGAAAAAAGTCTCGAGATCGTCGCCGGCGCCGGCGGTCACGCGCTCGGTCAGGCCGGAGCGGTCGTCGTAATTGACAACGAAATAAGGCGCGCCGCTGGGGCTGCGCGAGAACACCACTCCCGCCATTGCCACACCGTCCAGCATGGGCTGCAGGAAAACTTGATCGTCGTCGCTTTCGGCGTCGTTTTCGCGATCGGCGAACGAGTCGATAACCCGGTCGATCGCCTCTGCCACTGCCTCGCTGCCGAGTACGCCGAGCACGGAATCGTACCTGCCAGCTTGGGAATTCCTCGCGGCGCCGTCCTCGCTTCGTGCACTGCTACGCACGATGACCCGATCCGAACCCCACGGTGCAGCGGCGACAACAGCGAGCACCCTGGCGGGGTCCGACCGCCAGTCGCCAACCGAGAATCGGACCTGAGGCAGCACGCGTCCGTGGCGCAGCAGCGGCGCCAGCGCTTCGAGAGATTCTGCCTTGGTTTTGAAGGCGACCACGCGTGCCGGTTTCGCCGCGCCCGCGCCATCCGGCCAAGCGCATACCGTCAGGATGCGCTCTACCGCCGTGGCAACGTCGAGCGCCCCATAATTGTCGAGGACCAGGTCCGGCGCCTCGGGAGCCTCCGCCGGCACGTCAAGGCCCACGACGTCGCGCGCATCGCCGCGCTGAGCCCCCGCGTAGATGCCCTTGCTATCCCGGCGCCGCAGCTCATCTAACGGGACCCGAAGGTAAATCTCGCGATAACCGGGGATATTCTGGCGGTTCCAACGCTGCACCTCGTGAAACAGCGAGATGGTCGCGCAGACGACATGGGCGCCCTGCTCGGCCAGCAACCGGCACAGCCGCGCATTGCGCATCGCCGACCGCCGCCGGTCACCTGCGCTGTGGCCGAGATCTTCGGCGATCTCAGAACGGAGTGCATCGCCATCGAGGAAGGTGACTGGATGGCCGGCGGCGCGCAGCCGGTTCGACAACTCACGCCCCAAGGTTGTCTTGCCCGCGCCGGATAATCCGGTAATCCAGAAGACTCTCCCCGGCGAAGCTTCCTGTTCGGCGCCAGGCTCCGGGAATTGCGCAATCTTATTGATCCAGGGGACGGACATAGATGGCTGTCAACCAACGTAAGGTCCGAAGGAAGCTCACTTACCTGTCTCCAACGCCGGATCTTACCGCTAGTATACTAAACGCCCCTATACCCAACGCTCGGAAAGTACCTACAGATTCAACGAACAAGATGCCATTTGATTGTGGAGCAACCACGTATCGGGGAAAGCAGTGTGGTAGGCGCGGAGGGCGGCCCGTCCGCACGGCCGCCGATGGGCATCTTTTGGTGCACACACTTGAAGGCATTTGCTCAGCCGCGCAGGGCTTGACTCAACCTGAGTCCGCCGGCCGGGGCGCCGCGGCTGACATTGAGCGCCCGCCTGCTACTCAACGTCTTGGTATATGGTCCGCAGTTCGGTTTTCCTGGAGTCCTGTGAATGGAACCGAGAACAGGAGCGTTTCGGAGGTGCTCCATCCCGGGCCGGATGCGGCGCCCGATCCAAACCAGTTTCCCGATTGCGTGGAGATCATGCGGCCTTCCAGTAGTCCCAATGCGGGCCGGCGACTCAGCAGGAAAACGCTCGCGATCTGTCCCGCGCCACTTACCGTGCTCACAGACCCACCACAAGCAGCGTCGATTTGTTGAGAGTTCGCAAACAGTTGCTGTACAGTCTGCCCCCGCCAACTCGCGCTCGAAATCGGAACCTGCTGCCAGAACCATGCTGAAGACGATGTGCCCGGCGAATCTGAATTCATATTGCAAAGATCGTGGCCGCCGAAAATTCCGAACAGGTTTGACCAGGTGTTTACTCCTATATTGGTCCACGCTTCCGCGGCGGAATTTGAGTAGGGTCCTTCAGCCATTGAGTATGCGTTTGGCCCATAAGAATCGGTTCTCTCAAACTGCGTTCCCTTCGTGGTCAGCCACCCATGCGTCGTGACATAGCATTCGCAATCGGAATGCGCCAGCATAACGCTATAGGCCCAGGCCCATGCGGCGCTTCCAGCGAAGAAATCCATCGCCAGGATAAGCATCTTTATCCCGGAAATAACGAACTTAACAGCTGTGTTGGCGCCGGTAGCGTCATAGGACCCGATCCAGTAAGCCCTGTCGTCGCCGCCAAGATCGATACCCGAGCCGTAAACCGCAGCGCGGTTGCTTGCGGAGAAATAGCCGGTCGCGAATTGCGCTCCAAGGTTGCTCCGGGACGAGGGCGAGCCTGAATAGTCATGATTCCCCGGAGGCGTGGTGAATGCAATACCGTTCGCGTCAAGAATCGTCCAGGCGTTTTGCGTGTTCGTGTACTCATTGGCGCCCGTAGTCGAGTTCACGCAGTCGCCGACGCCCACTACGGCCTTGATGTTAGCGTCAAACGCGACCTTGCCAGACGTGAACGTCATGCCCTTGTTGTCGACGATCCACCTCATCATGGCAGAGTAGTATCCACCGAGACCGTCAGGACACGATGCAGCCAGGTACTGAGGATCGGGAATAATGGCAATAGTGAAGTCAGAGACGGCAGCCGCCGCCGACGGTACGTTTATGAGCCGCGAGGCTGCCACCCCGGCGAGACCGCCGAGGACAGATGCCCCAAACCCCCGTCTGGTCACCTGTTTCAAAAGTTGCTTAGACGTCAAGCCCCCGTGCTTGATTACATACCCCAATTCCGTCATCGTTACGGCACCCCCACTCCCGTCCCCTGGATGGGTATAGTTTATCACAGTTCACGTCTGAAAACAAAGTCGTCGTTCGTGGCGGGTCATGCCCGCGCTCGCTTGCTTATCGTTGTCGTGGCGCGACGACAGGGCCGCCTCAACGTAACCAGGCCAAACGTTATACCAACGAGCGCACGAAGGATCTCGGCCGCCGCGCCACTGTACTGCTTGCTCCGGAGCTGACGGCTGAAAGGGCTAGCAGCGGCTAACGATTCCTCGGCGAGAAGAACCGTCGGCTCATGGCGGTGACATCTGGAGGCTCGGATTTCTGGCACGATGGAAGAGTGTCCCCACTGGATTCCTTCTGTTAATGGTTACCGGGAGGCGATATGAAGCACGCCGGTGAAGCTGCGTTGGATACGATTGAGCCGATGCTCGTTCAACTTCGGCAGTTGGAAGGCATCCGTGAACGAAAGCCGGGAGTCTTCTACAGGAAGTCCTCAGCTTTCATTCACTTTCATGAAGATCCGGCAGGTATTTTCGTAGACCTCCGCAAAGACCGCGAATGGCTCCGATTGCCTGTGACTACGTCTTCTCAGCGTCGTCAGTTTGTACGCCTAATACAGGAGATACTCGGGAGTAAATAGAACTCGATTCGCTGGGCGCCTCTAGCTCTAGCTTCTAGCCAGGAATTATTATCGGAGCATGAGGTACTGATGATCTCATTTCTCGGCGGCCTTTGAAGGAGAACGTCCACGCGGCGTTCGAATGCCTCGCTCGCCGGTCTCACTGGTCAGAACTTGCCGGCCGCTTCAGGCATACGGTGTGTCCACGCCTGTCGTGCCCAGTCTAGTCGGCGCGCCACCCGACCGCATTTCCTCCGAGGGCACATGGAGTCGGCGTACGGGATGCGCGCTTAAACCCGCGCCGGAAACCGCCGCATCGGCAAGAAGCCCATCGATAGTTTACGCCGCAGTTAGGATACGCTGTTAGACTGGTGTCTCTCTACGGAGCGCATGTGACAATTTACCACGCAGTGGCAGCATTCACCCTGGCCGCCGGGCTCCTGACGATAACGCCGGGGCTCGACACCGCTCTGGTCTTGCGAACCGCAGCCGTGGAAGGACATCGGCGGGCGATGCTCGCGGGCGTCGGCATCTGCTGCGGCTGTTTAATGTGGGGGCTTGCAGCGTCGGTTGGGTTAGGGACGCTTCTCGCGGCCTCCCAAGTCGCTTACAGGATACTGCGCCTCGCGGGCGCTTGCTATCTCATCTTTCTCGGCGCGAAGATGCTGTTGCGCAAGCAGCGGTTGGCCTCCGCGATGGGCGGCGCCCTGTCGCCACCCATGTGTGCGAGCGCGCCACGGTGGTTTGTTCGCGGGCTGCTGACAAATCTTCTCAACCCTAAGGTGGGAGCTTTCTATGTAACATTCTTGCCGCAGTTTATTCCGGCCGGAGTCGCCGTGACTTCATTCAGCATGCTGCTTGCGGCCATTCACGCGACCGAAGGCATACTCTGGTTCGCCCTGCTTACCCTTGCGACGCGTCCCCTCTCGCGCTGGTTGTGCAGGCCGTCCGTGGCCCAAACGCTCGACCGGGCGACGGGCACGGTGCTGGTCGGGTTCGGACTCGGGCTCGTGCTCGATAACCAGCGTTGAAGCCGCATGAGACAAGGCAGCCCACTGCCGGCGCAACCGCTCCTCAATCCACGCACACACCTTACCCTCATCTATCCATCGCCACGGATCGAAAGGTTCGCAGCGAGTCCCAACGTGGCCGCGCTCGCCCGGGCTGAACCAACGGACGCCCGCCAATGGTAAGAGGAAATATGGCAATATCGGAAATGTGGAGTCCAAAGATCCGATCACACGATTCGTCATTCTGAATGCGCCGAGGACCGGGAGCAATTATCTTTGCACTCTGCTTAACTCTCATCCGGAGATTCTCTGCCACCATGAGATCTTCAATCCTCACGTGGTCGGGGTTGCGCGCCACCTGCAGAACACGGGGTTTCATATGGGGACCATTGAGGAGCGCGAACGCGACCCGATTGAGTTCCTTGGCCGCGTCTGGCGGCAGAATGAGGGACGCTGCTCGGTGGGTTTCAAGCTCTGCTGGAAACAGAACGAAGCCATCTTCTACGCGGTGCTGGCGGATTCGCGGATTCGCAAAATCGTTTTGAAGCGCAGAAATCGGATCAAGAGCTTCGTCTCTCTGCTGCTGGCGAGACAAACGGGCGAATGGGTGATCTATAACGATGCCGCCACACCTGGGGCACGGCCTAAGGTACATGTGGATGAGGCGGAGTTGCGGAGTCACATCGCATTCAACGACGCATACTACGGGGAGATCGAATCGGCGATCCAACAGTCGGGTCAGTTGGGGCACGTACTGTATTATGAGGATCTGTTTTCAGAAGCGAGTCTTTGCGCCACGCTGAAGTTTCTGAATGTGGCGGAGCCTAATCCGGCGTTGCTGGCCGGTCAGACCTGGAAGCTGAGCTCTACCTCGCTCCGCGATCTGGTGGCGAGTTTTGATAGCCTCGAGAGTTCGCTGCGAGGGACGCCTCTCGAAGAGGAACTCTATTCCGCCGGGTATTGATGAAGGTCGCGCTGCTTCAGGAAGAGAGGTATCTGCCAAGCTTTCACGGCAGCAACAAGAGCAATCGCTGCCTGCTGGAAAGTCTGGCGCACGAGGGGCATGATTGCCTGGCGCTGTGCTCTGCGAGTCCGCCCGGCGCGTGTTTCGCTGGCATTGCTGTTCGCGGCATGCCGCCGGGCGCCGATCACGAAGAACGTTCCGCCTTCCTGTTTTCGAGTCTGAAAGAGTTCGATCCCGATATCATTCTCGTCTCGTCCTCCAAACATACCTATGCCCTTGCGACGGCGCTTCAGTTCGCGGCCGACCGTGTCATCTATCTGGTACACAGTCATGACGCGCTGCCGTTCGGGCTGATCCGCGGAGCGCGGGCCGTCGTCACCGTCAGCGTTTATTCGCAGGAGTATCTCCGGGTCCACGCCGGAATCGAGGCGGTTCACCTGCGGTTTCCGGTCTACGGCGAAGGCCCGTATCCAATTCTCGGATGCTTTGATCGGGGATGCGTCACGTTGATCAAGTCAAGCGCGGGCAAAGGTGTTGACGTCTTTCTCGACCTGGCGGAGGGCTTTCCGGAACAGCAGTTCGCGGCGGTGCGGTGGGCTGCTGGCGAGGAAGCGCTTTCGCGGATGGCGCAACTCGGAAACGTGCAGGTTTGGGATCCGCACCCCGATATCGAAGAGATTCTGCGCCGCACCAGGATTGTGCTTGCGCCATCCAGAGAGCCGGAGACTTTTGGATTGATTGCTCCCGAGGCGATGCTGCGCGGAATTCCGGTGGTCGCAAGCGACGCGGGCGGATTGCCCGAAGCAAAGCTTGGGGTGGATTACCTGCTCCCGATTGAGCCCGGCCTCGCTCGATGGGGCGAGACACTCGGCCGTTTGCTGAGCGACAGGAACGAGTACGAGCGTTGCTCCGAAGCTTCCCGAGCGGCGGCTTGTCATTTTGTGGCGGGAATCGATGTGCGGCCGTTTGAGGATTTGTTCCGAGCAGTTAGACCCCGAAGATCGAGCCGTCTGGTTGCGGTAGTCGACCCTTTCGATGCCGGGTATCTGTTGGCGCAGGAGTTGGTTCGGCGCGAGTATCCATGTGTCAGTGTTATAAGTAGTGAGTACATCGATCCTGAGATTGCCGCGAAGGGCCATCCCGAACTTTTCGCGGACACTATCCATCACTGCGGGAATGTCACTAAGACAGCGGCCACACTGCGCGATCGCGGAGTCAGTTGCATACTCCCTGGTTGTGAGACTGGAGTAACTCTTTGCGACGCGCTGAGCGAAGCCTTCGATTTTTGTTCCAACGGGACCGCGTTGTCGGCGGCGCGCCGCAACAAGTTCCTGATGGCGGAGACCGCGCGCAAGCAGGCGATTACCGTTCCGAAGCAGTTCTTTTCGGAGCGGCCGCCAGACCTTGTGGAATGGGTCAAGAACTGTTCCCATTGGCCCGTAGTGGCCAAGCCGGCGGAAAGCCTGGCCTCGGAGGATGTCCGCATCTGCCGCTCGGAAAATGAACTCACGGATGCGTTTCACTCAGTGGCCGGCCGGCGCAACATTGCAGGCGTCATGAACCGCGGGCTGGTCGTGCAGGAACTCATGAATGCCACGCAATATGTAGTCGATACCGTCAGCTACCGGGGCAGGCATTATCTCTCGGGCATCTGGCGCTATGGACGCCCCGAGTTTGCGGCTGAAGTCTTGCGGGCGCTGGCGGGCGAGGCGCACTGGCCTTCCTCCGTCGAGAACCTCAGCTGGGCTTCACTGCGTTATGGCGCCATCAGCTCGGTCTCGAAGCAGATCCTTTCGGGCGAGGGTGAGCATGCTGGGACTCTCTTCGATTACGCGGCTCAGGTGCTCGATGCGCTCGGGATTCAGTATGGCCCCTGTCACTTCGAACTGATGTGGACCGACCAGGGCGTGCGGCTGGTGGAGGTGGGCGCACGGGTCCACGGCGGGCCGCAGACGCATATGATGAACCGCATGTGTACGGGCGCCAGCCAGGTGGAGCAGACCATCGATCTGTTCCTCGATCCGGCGCGCTTCCTGTGCGGCGCGAAAGAATCCTACAGGCTGCGGTGGGAAGGTATGATGTGCCGCCTGATGCCCTGGCGCGAGGGTGTGCTGCGCGGATTTCGCGGCCTCGAACGAATCGAACGGCTGCGCTCGTATCATGGAAGCTTCGCCATGGCGGAACCCGGCCGGCGCGTCCCGGGGTGCGTGGGCGTGGCGATGCTTCTTCATCCCGATGAGGACGTGTTGCGGCTTGACTATGAAGCTATTCGCCAACTGGAAAAAGAAGACCTCTATCTGATTGGGGAAGAATGATGCACACGCCGGGCGCGCGCAGAGGGCCGCGGATATGGTCGATCGGAATGTATTCCGGGCGCTCGCCGTTGGCTCTCTTTCCGGCGACAGTCAATCCGGTGCTGAGAGCCAGCGACGTAACCGATGCGCAAGCGGAATTTGTGGCCGACCCATTTCTGCTGCGACGCCAGGGGATCTGGTACATGTACTTTGAGGTGCTGCTGCGTGAATCGCGCCGCGGCGTGATCGGCTTTGCCAGCAGCCAGAACGGGCTCGCCTGGAAGTATGAACGGATTGCGCTGGATGAGCCCTTCCATCTTTCGTATGCGCAAGTGTTCGATCACAGCGATTCCGTGTACATGCTGCCGGAAACGCTGGACGCAAACGCGGTGAGACTTTATCGCGCGACGCGTTTCCCCGATAAGTTTGAACCTGTCTGCGATCTGATCGAGGGACAGTGGGCGGACCCGACCATCTTCTTCGACCGCGGCTTCTGGTGGATGTTCGCTTGTTCCACGCCGTATGAGCACCGGACCCTGCATCTGTTCTTCGCGGAAGAATTGCAAGGACCGTGGCGTGCGCATCCTTTGAATCCGGTGGTTGCAGACGACCGGCGCACGGCCCGTTGCGGTGGCCGCGTCCGGTGCGTGGATGGCCATCTGATCCGGTTTGCGCAGGACGCCATGCCGAGATATGGGAGGCGTCTGCGGGCGATGGAGATTCTCGAACTGGATCGTGACTGCTATCGGGAGGCGGAGAGACCCGAGAGTCCGGTTCTGGAGCCTTCGGAGGCCGGCTGGAATTCGAACGGGATTCATCACATGGACGCGCACCAACTCGAGAGTGGAGACTGGCTGGCCTGCGTCGATGGCGACGCGATACTGCCATGACACTGGCGATTGATCTGGTGATGCCGGTTTACAACGAGGAGAAGGTTCTGCCGCATGTGCTGGCCAGCCTCGCCGGTCAGGTGGATTCGGCCGGCGCCCCGCTGCCACGCAGCGCGTTTCGCATCATCGCAGTGGACAACGCGAGTACAGACCGGTCGCGCGAAGTGCTTGAGACTTGGTCGGAGACTCTGGAATCGGTGGTGCTCGCGGAGCCGGAAAAGGGCGTCGTCGCGGCGCGTGCGCGCGGCGGCAATTTCGCTCTGGAAGATGCCAGCCGTCCGATCATCGTACACACGGACTCTGACAGTCTCTTCCCCCGCACCTTTATCCACACGATTTCGCGGCGCTTTGCAAGCGGCGGCATAGACGTGTTTAGTTATTCAGGCTTCCCGCCGACTGAGTACTGGCTCAAGGTGCCGCGGTTGGCGAGACGGCAGTTCGAGGAGATTGGGAGTATATCTTTCGGCCCCGAGAGCATGATCGCGCTCGGTTTCGATGAGAGATCGGCGCTGCTCACTCCCGAAATTTTTCGCGATTTCCAAAACGTTCCCATGCAATGCGGATTCGCGATGACCAAAGATGTCTACCGCCGGGTGGGCGGTTACATTCGCGAATTCAATCCCGATGGCTCCGAACGGCTGGGGGAAGCCCGCAACCTGGCGTTCCGGCTGGACCGCGCGGGCGCCCGTTTCGATCATGTGCTCTCACCCCCGGTTGTCTTAAACCCGCGGCGGCAATTGCTGGAAGCCAAGGACCTATGGGCGGGAAAATCGTATACCCAGGGTATGACCGATCTGCGCGACCAAATTCGGCCGGAACACTATTCTATGCTCGACAAGACGAGCGACTCACTCGATTACGAGTCAGCCCGGCGAAACGCAATTCAGCGGCATATTGTAGATCCGTGCATCGCGCGTCCTTCGCGTCTCGGAGACAACCGTCGCTACTTCGGTTCGGCATTCGACAGCATTCGGCGACAGATCGAGCTTTTTCACCAGATCCACGACATCCGCTTGTATGTGGACGCGCGGCCGTTTTCCGATAAGTTAGTGGATGAATATTATCGGATTATTGTGGAGAATATCAGATGTTTCCGAGACTTACGGTAGGGATCTCTCCGTCAGAAGCGCATGGCGTGGCGGTACAGGCGCCGTTCTCCCAGCGAATCTCCGCCTGCCTCCTGGTAGCTTTTCCAGTATTCGGCGGCGCCTAAACAATTTACGGGGCTGTTGCTGTGGTCGGAACCATATAGCAAAATCCCCGGCGCTTTGCTCGCCAGCTTTCGGATCCAACTCTCGTAAAGCTCCTGTTTCTCCTCGAGCGTGTAGTGACACGCGCTGAAGATTGTGCAGAACGCATTGCTCCACCAGATGACGGATCCGCGTTGATCGCCGATATGTTCGAGTAACTCGTCGTGGCCGGTGAGAATGTTGCACAAAAGGAACTCATGATCGAGCTCGCGATACCGTGACCAGTGCGCGGCTATCTGGTCTTGCCCGCCCCAGCGAGCGACTTCGGTGGCCCATAAACGATCCATCTCTACCCAGTCGAGGTTATCCGGGTTGGCGCCTGGCCACAGGAAATAATGCGTGCCGGGCGCGGGCATTTTCTGAAATACGGAGCGGAGGAAATCGGGGTAGCGGCGTCCGTCCCACTCGGCCCGAAGAAGACGGCGGAACTCAAGCGCCTGGGTGCTGTAGTCGAAGTAGACGACGCGGGTGCGCGCATCGAAACCATGTGTCTGCAGAATTCGATTCGGCTTGAGCCCCGCGCCAACGCTGTATAAAACCGAGACCGGTCCATGAAAGCTCGTCGGAGGGACTTCGATATCGCGATAAGACTCGAAATTCAACACGAACACTCCGCGCGCTCCTTGTTCCGACAGCCAGGCGAGCCGTTGCAGGAAATCAGGCTGACGGGTCAGATCGGGCCCGAGATCGATGAAAAACCCCGCGAGTTCTCCGGGAAAATCGACTGTCGCGTGTCCATGTTGCCAAGGCCTTTTCAGATTCACCAGGAAGCATCTGCCTCCCGATCCGAGTGCCGTAAACTCGTTCCGTGCGGTCCAATCTGCAAGCGCTTCGAAGAACGACCGCGAGCGGCCCCCATAGATACTCGACTGCTCGCCGATGATATGACCCGCGGATTGAATCAGGCAGTAATCCTGCCCGGATTCGGCTGCCCGCCTCAGGATTACGTCGATGCGATCTGCTTCGATGACTGCGCCGAAATATCCCCAGCGCAGCCAGGATACAGTCAGACTGCGAGCCCGGGCGGTTGTCGAATCCACCGGGCCGCAAGGCATCAGGAGTCCGCAGATCAGGCGCATTTCACCCAGTTTTCCGGTTGCCATGGAATTCGTCAAGTTTATCAGGACGAGATCGAATATACTCGAAAAATGATGGCGCTCGACCGCCTGTTCCCGCAAAAATTCTGCATTAACCTTGAGCGGCGCCCGGATCGCTGGGATAGGATGCTCCATCAGTTCCGGTTACATGACATTCAGAATGTGATCCGCCACGATGCCGTGGATGGCCGCGGCCTGACGCCGCGCGCGGAATGGAAACATAGCGCCGGCGCCTATGGCTGTTTGCTGAGTCACCTGGGCATCGTTCGCAAAGCTCAGGAGATCGGTCTCCCCGCGGTTCTGATCCTCGAGGACGACGTTATATTTCACGACGACTTTCGGGAACGATTCGAAGAATATGCGGCGCGGGTTCCCGATGACTGGGATGCCATCTTTCTGGGCGGAATCCATCTGGATGACCCGGCGCCCGTCGCGCCCGGCGTCGCCAAACTGACTGATGCCTTTTCAACTTACGCCTATGGCCTGAGAAGCAAGGCGTATGCGGCATTCCTTAGTGACGCGGAAACGCACATGCACCCCGTCGATCACACCACGCGTGCGATGCAGCGCGATTTCCAGTTCTACTGCTTTACGCCTCACCTCGCCTGGGTGGCCGAGGATTACTCCGACATTATCAATTCGGCCGTAAATCACTGGTGGCTGAAAGATCCGGTCGCCATGAACGGCGAGAACATCCGGAGAATGCTTGCGCAGACCGCGGTGATCCTGCGCGTGTCTGACGCGGATTGGTGCGCACAGAATCCGGAGATCGTTCAGTGCGTGACCTACTTCTACGGCCGCATGAAGCTGCGGGTTCGATTCGTGGTGGCTCCTCAGGATGCGGCGTTCCAGCCGGATGCTGCAACCGTCGGCGGCCTGCTCGAAGCCGGCGACGAGTATGTGGTGATCGCGGACGCCGATATTTACCCTTTCCTATGGGAGTTCAAAGCGAGTCTTTTGAAATGCCTGGAATTCGACCGTGTGATGCCGGCTCACCAGGCGGTTCCCTTGAACGTGGAAGATACACGCCTTGTTATGCGAACTCTAATTCATGACGTAGACACTCTTAGATACGCGCGCGTTGAGGCCAGGGAGAGTCAACCGGAGTTTTGCATTTTCTCCCGCGCCGGGCTCGCGATGCCGGAGGACCGGCAACCTACCACGTTTCATTCGCCGGGCCGGCTGGTTCGGCTGCACCCGTGAGTGCGCCCGTGCAGTCTCTCTGGATTGGGCCGCGCCTTTCCACGATGGAGCGCCTGTGCATCCGGTCTTTCCTTGCCCATGGACATGAGTTTCATCTGTTCGTTTACGACGAAGTGGCCGATGTTCCCGCCGGAACCGTGCTTCACAGCGCCGATGAAATCCTCGACCGCTCGCGCATCTTCACCTACGCGGGCAATGGCTCCGTCGCGGGTTTCGCGAATATGTTCCGCTACAAACTGCTTCTCGATCGCGGCGGATGGTGGGTCGATCTCGATACCGTTTGCCTGCGCCCATTCGATTTCAGCGATGAGTACGTGTTTGCCTCCGAGCCTGGCGACCACGGCGACGTGCTGACCAATGCGATCCTGAAATCGGAGGCCGGCTCGCCGTTTCTCGAATATGTCTGGCGCGCCTGTTCGGAAAAGGATCCATCGAAGCTAGTGTGGGGAGAGACCGGTCCGCGTCTGGTGGCGGATGCCGTACGAACGCTGGGGCTGGAGAGCTTTGCGCAGCCCGCCACAACGTTCTGTCCTGTTTCCTATCGGGAGTGGCGTTCGCTGATAACGCCGGATGGCGCACTGGAGTTCGGCGCCGATACCCGGGCGGTTCATCTATGGCATGAAATGTGGCGCAGAGCGGATGCCGATAAAGATATGAGTTATCCGCCGGCCTGCCAGTTCGAACGGCTGAAATCGCGGTATCCGGAGTCATAAAGGAATTCGAATCCGGACAGAAACCGGCATTCTTTCTTAATTACGTTAATGTACGCCGTGGCCTTGGTTTCGTCAAAGCCTTTGGCCGCCAGTGTGCGCCTTGCGCCAGCTTCCCACTCGGCCGAAACGGCGTCGCGCGAACCGCCGTCGCGAAGCCAGCTTCCCACTAACTCATCCCAATCGGACTTAGTACGCAGAAAGGCGGGATCGATGAGATTCCTGACTTCTTCAGAGTCCATTATCGCGGCCTTGGTCTTCTGGCAGTTGAGCCGCGCGGTATCGAACAGCACAGCGGCGCCGGCCGCAGTGACATCGGGACCGGGTTGATAGATCCGCCGCAGGCAACCGACTTCGCCACGCGCCAACTCAAGGCTGAAACTTTCATCCACGACGAAGCGGGCATCGTTCCGCATGCCCCCCAGCGCAGCCAAAGGATCGAATTCGCCGGAATCCTTCCACGGAGCCACGGTGTTGTCATGGTCCATGAAACAGATGCGGACCTGCCAGCGATCCCGAATGAATCGGCTTCTTAGTCCTACGTTTCTGGCGACGAAAGCTTCGCCCAGCGTGTGAGCCCCCAGGCCGGCGAGTGTTCCCCAGAAGTTTCCGATCTGGCGCATGAGAGAGATATAGGTGCGGTCCGCGCGCCGCCGGTTCGCCGGGACTTGCAGCGCAGACCTGACGTACTCCGCGTAGCTGTCATACGGGATTGGCGGGGGCGTGTAAATTCCCAGCACCTCTCCCAGCAGATCGTCGGCGAACCGGCGCGCATCGGCAGGCGAGTAATCGCGCTTCAATCCCTGCCGGAAGTAAAGATTGGGTCCTTCGGACGAGAGATACCGGCCCAGCGTATCCAGACGAAACGAGCTGGTTCCGGATATAAGCGCCTGTTTAGGGGCAAGATGCTTCAGGAAACGGATGGTCAGACCGAGGTCGCCCGGCAAGTCCATAGCCTGCTCGCCCTCCTCGAAGGCTTCTACGGACTGCGCCATGGCGGTACGCATCCGGTCGAAATCGTCGCCGAATTCCTCGCGCTCCGTGAAATAGGAGAGCAGCCCCGCTTCTCCGGTGCGGCCCGGAAGCGTGTGTACGGTTCGCATGTTGAGCACGAAGCTCACCGGGGCTTCCGCGCCGTGAATGGCCCGATAAAGCGCACAAATCCGGAGCGTGCCGCGAGCCTCGCTATCGATCATACAGCCTGTGCTTCCGCCCTGCAGGCGGTGCGCCCACGGAACTATGGCCTTCGGTCCGAAGCGGGCGGACAATACGTTCGGCCCGCGAAGACCCACTCTCTTGATCTCCAGTTCGAGATCGCTGCCCGGAAGCTTAATAGCGAGCGCGATTGTCCCCAGCGGATATTCCACCAGGCTGTTGATCTCTGAGGGCGTGGTCTCTGCCACCCAATACGCATATTCATTTTCGGAAAGCGCCGTGGCAACCTGTTGTTCCAATCCAGGCAGTTCCGCAAGACGTTCACTGGCAGCGCGCGGCCACTCTTCGCTCTCCTTCAATCCTCCCCGAACGCCGCGGGAAGTACGGACGCTCGCGAGGATGCGCTCGGTAATCTCATCCGCTCCGAAGAACCCGCGCGCAAACCAAAGCCGGCACGGCTGTGTCGCAACATGCAGAAAGTCGAGCAATGCCTGCGGATCGGTCGCCTGACCCTGCATCCGTGTGTGCAGATACTTCAGGCGCGAGAGCCGGCGGCGGAGTGAGCGCACGGATGGCTCGTCGACCGGAAAGCCCGCCGCTGCGGCGAGCCACTGCTGTTCCTGAATGCACCGAGCGGGAATGCGGAGAAAATGCGTCTCCAGCATCAGCGCGGCGAGACACCGGGTATCCCAGTTCGCTGTGTCCGCGGCTTTCCCGGCGGCTATCAATTCAAGACAAAAATGGCCGTCATAGGAGGCGCCGCTGAGGAATTTTTCGACGAGCGCTTCTCTAGTTGTCATGGGGTTGTATTCGGATTATTCCGGATTAAAAATGTCTTTGACTGCGCGCGAATATCGAGTATACTACCTCACATCGGTCGTTTTCACTATTAAGGAGATACTCTATGGGTACAATCAAAAAGGTGCAAGCTGGCAAGCAGGTCACACTTACCTTGGACGCCAAAGACGCCCAAACCCTTCTCACCGCTCTCACGCATGCCGTACATGGCGGCGGACTGAAAGCCGAGGCCACTAAAGAGAAGTTGAAGTAACAGCGATTCCGCCGCTCGCGGCACGCTGCGTCGTCGCACCAATTCCCGAGGCTAATCCTGAATCCAGGCAGACGCGGTTATGGAATCCACTCAATTGCACGCCGATAAGCAGGCTGTTCGCGGTGATGACGCCGTGGATTTCGCACAGGCGAACCTACCCACCAAACTCGGCATGTTTCAAATGCGTGTATACCGGGCGGCGGACGGCAGTGAGCCGGTGGCGGTTATTTCAGGAGAGGTCGGCGGACGGGAGCGTCTGCCCGTCCGTGTCCACTCCGCGTGTTTTACATCTGAAAACCTCGGATCTCTGCGGTGCGATTGCAGGGAACAGCTCGATTTCGCCCTCGACTATATTGCACGGGAGGGTGGCGTGGTGATCTATCTTCATCAGGAAGGCCGCGGCATCGGACTGGCGCAGAAGATCCGGGCTTATGCTCTCCAGGAAAACGGCTACGACACTCTGGAGGCCAACTGCCTGCTGGGCCATCCACCCGATTCCCGTACTTACGAATCCGCTGCATCGATATTGCGCGATCTGGGTGTTCGGTCGGTCGAGTTGATCACTAACAATCCAGACAAGATCGAATCCCTGATGGGACTAGGCATTACTGTTACCGGCCGCATTCCTGCGGTCATTCCGCCCAATCATTTCTCCGCTCCTTACCTGGCGACCAAGTTCACGCGCATGCGCCATATCGCAGAAGAGGAAATGGGGCCGCTGGTTAGCGAAGGTCTGCCGGGCGAACAGAAGCCCCGGACGCAGAGTTCCGCCGCCGATTGATACCGCGCATAAGTTGAGGGATGCGAGAGATGCCCAGACCTTTCGTGCATATCAATTTCGCTACCGCGCCCAGTGGCGATGTGGCCGATCGCTCGGGTGGGATTTCCTGCAATCGGGACTGGGCCCGGGTTCACGAACTGCGCGAGCGGTACGATGCGGTGGCGGTAGGTGCGGGCACATGGAAATGCGACAATCCGCGCCTCAACGTCCGCCAGGAACGGCTGGGACGAGAGCCGCGACAGCAGCCGTTACGCGTGGTTTTTCTAGGTGGTCAAAACTGTGCGGTCAGTTCCGCCAGTCCTCAGACCATAGTCATTGGATCGGGCCCCCAACCGTCGAACGGTGTTACTTACTTTCCTTCTTATGGCCATGAGCTAAGCGGGCCGCTCGACTCCCTGCGGCGGCACGGAGTGCGAACGATGCTGGTGGAGGGTGGGCCGACTCTGATCCGGTCGTTTTTGCAGCAGGGCGTCGCCGATGCCGTGACAGTCTATGTTCGATGCGGCTGCGTCGATGCGGCCGTGCGGGCGGCGCGCGCCGTTATTCCGGAAATGCCGCCGGCCATGCGCGCGGAACGGTTCGGGGAAGGAGTGCTGCTCAGTTGCGCGGCCGCGCCAGAAACTGCGGTGGCAGCTTTGAAGCCCGACCTGGTTCGTTTTGCGATTATCGCCGCGCCGCGCACCGGAAGCAACATGCTCTGCACGATGCTGAACGCGCACCCGGAGATACTGTGCCACCACGAACTTTTCAATCCCGGCGGCATTCATTACGCTCTGGATCATCGTGACGGCCAGTTCGAACTCGGATCGATTGAGGAACGCGACCGAGATCCAGCCGGCTTTCTGCGCGGGGTTTTCGGACATCGCTGCGGACGCAATGCCGTCGGCTTCAAAGTGAATCGGGGACAGAACGAAATCGCTTTTCACGTTATTCTAACCGATGTCACTGTCCGGAAGATTATTCTGCGGCGGCGCAACCGCGTTAAGACATTCGTTTCGGAGTTGATTGCGGAACGGACAGGCCAGTGGGAGAGTTATGAGTTCTCGGATTTCTCCCGGCCGAGTCCGGCGGTTGAAATCGACGCTAACAAACTCTGCCAGTATCTGACAGTGACCGACGATTACTACCGAGGAATTGAGAATCGTCTGCTATCGACGGGTCAGCGGGTCCTTCAGGTCACTTACGAAGATCTCAGCTCCGCCAGGGAGCAACAGCGTATCTTGAGTTTCCTGGGTGTGTCAACATCGGTTCCGGCACTTATCCCAGTCACGCGGAAAAGAAATCAAGCCGATCTGCGGTCTCTCGTATCGAATTTCGACGAACTGCGCTCCGGGCTGAAGAATGAGGAACTAATCGCGCAGCTGGAATCGGCGGAATTCTGAGGAATTCTCACATGATCACGGACTTAATCTCATCGGGACTTCCGGGAGTAACAGCCGGCGCGGATGTGTTCTCGCGTCATCGCGGTCCCATCACGTGCGTCGTGGGAATTCCGAACACACGCAAAGCGCTGACATCCGGCTACGATGGCGCTGTCGCCCTGTTCGATCTCGACAGCGGCGCCGTCGAGTTATTGGGATACCACGGCCATCTGGTCAACAGGATCACTGTCAACCGTGAAGGAACGCGGGCGGCATCCTCATCCTCGGATTACAACGTCTTTATCTGGAACCTGGAAACCCTTACAGTGGAGCGTGTGCTGCGCGGCCACAGCGACGACGTGGAAGACTTTGCGTTTGCGGACGGCAATACGGGTATTTCCGTTTCGCGCGACCAGCGAATTCTCATCTGGGACCTGGCGACTGGTTCCATTATCCGCACGATTGAAGAGCACGAAAAAGACGTGCTCGCCGTGGTCGCTCATGGCGGCTCGATTTACACGGCGGGCGATGACATGACGCTGCGCCAGTGGGATCTGAGCACGGGCCGCATGCTGCGCAAATGGGGACCGTTCGAACATGAAACCGACACTTGCGCGATTGATCCCGTGCTGGGAAGAGCCGTCCTGGGCTGCGACGACGGCGTCATCCGGGTTTTCGATACGCGTAACGGCGACCTGATTCGCGAAATTCCGGCGCATGCATCGGGGATCAAGAAGGTCTGCACATCGCCGGCCACGGGCGACATTCTCTCGGCCGCTTACGATCAGCGAATCCTTGTCTGGGACGCACAGAGCCTTGAGTTAAAAACCGAGTTACAAAAAGTTCCTGTTACCTGGGAGCGATCTTTAAACTGGGCTGCCGATGGGCGATCGATTCTGGCCGGGACTTTCGATGGGACCGCACTGGAATGGAACGCCGCAACCGGGCGGCTGATTGCCGAATTAGGGGGTGGGGATTCCGCTCCCGGAAACGCCTGTTTCAATGAGGCATCCGCCGGCGCCAATGTCGTGGCTGTCGTGAGCGACGATGGTTACATTCGAATGGCGAGGTTGACGCCTTCGAATGCGGCGTGGCTGGCGCCGGTCGAACCGGCGTCCGGCCGGATGTTGATGAATGCGGTGACTCTGGACGACGAGTTCGGCGTAGTGATGACGGGCGCGCACAACCACCGCCTCCACATCTTCGATCTGGTGGCGAACGAGTTGAAGAACGAGATTGAGATCGCGCTCGGTGAGGGCCCGATCAACTGTATTCGCATCGCGCATAACGCGGGATTCGAAGGCGACGCGTTCGTGGCGTGCTACAGCGGCGCGATCGTGCGGGTGGGGCGCCACGGGGAAATCAAGGGCAGAATTACCGCACATAATGGCGCGGTGAAGGCGCTTCGCATTCATCCCACACTGCCTGCCGGCGTGAGCGGAAGCGCGGACGGATCGCTGATTGCCTGGGACCTGGAAGGCGCCGCACACCGGTATCTTGCGGGACACACGGCGATTGTTGACGATGTCGATTTTTCACCGTCGGGGGATTTGATTGCCAGCGCGGGACGCGATTTTGTTTTGAAAGTTCACAGGCTGGATGACGGCGCGTTGGTGCATGCGATTCGGATCGGGCGGCGATCGCCGAAGTCGATTTGCTTTGTCGACGAAGTGACCGTCGTGATCGGGGATTACTGGGGGGCGCTGATTCGCATCGATTTGCGGACGTCGCAAATCTCACGGGCGCAGATTGCGCAGAACGGGATTAGCTCGATCGCCCGGAGCGAGAAATACCTGGTCGCTACTTCGTATGACGGCGGGATTTACCTGGTTGAGCCTTTTTCGTTGAAGGTGGTTAATACCATCCGCGCGATGACGCAGCGACTGCGCCCACCGGGGGCGCACGCGGGCTAAGTTACAACGTAACTACGCCCCCACGCCTCTATCCCTTCCGCCCGGTCTCGAACAAGAACCAGATGCGCCGTTCCGTTTCGTCGATCCAATTCTCCAGCAGGCTTGTGGTGGCCACGTCCTTCTCATCGCTGGTCAGGTCATGAGCTTCACGCATACTGGCAAGCAACGCCCGGTTGTCTTCGCGCAACTCGGCGATCATATCGAGCGGATCGACATAGTCGGCGTCGTTATCGCTTAGGCGCTGCAGGCGGGCAACGTGCCCAATCGATCGAATCGTGGCGCCGCCGATCTTGCGCACCCGCTCGGCGATGTCGTCGGTCATCGCAAAGATCTGACCGGCTTGATCGTCGAGCAAGAGGTGGTAGTCGCGAAAATGCGGACCGCTAATATGCCAATGAAAATTCTTGGTCTTGATATAAAGAGCAAATACGTCGGCAAGCAACGCATTGAGGGCGCCGCTGATGTTCTTGACGGCTTCGGAACCCAGGTCGCTTGGCGTAGCCGTGACGGCCCGGCGGCGAGTTTCCAGTTTGTCTTGAGTAGTTGACATTTCTATATCTCCTTCACGCACTTCGCTCAGGGAGCAAAAAGCCAGGGCAGGACTCCCGGCGAGCGAGAGCCTGCGCTGATATAAGTATAAGCGAGGAAACAAACTTCCTAGTCACTTGCGGCGTGCCATGTCGCATCCCTGTGATATGCTTTCATTGCGCCGGCTACCGTGGAGGTGTTTACGCCCAAATCCTTTTCGTAAACCACACCGTTCGCCGTGACGACGAAGGTCATCACGCCAGACGATCGATACTCGGCCGGGTAGGCGATCAAAGCCACTCCGCCGGTCGTCTTGCCTTTCTGTTCCGGTTGAGTCCCGTTGCTTGGGCGCGTCGCCAACACGCGAAAATAGTAACCATGGAAGAGAGCCGGATCGTTACCAGCGGATTGGCTGGCTACTTTCGCCGCCAGACCCGTCGCAAAACCGTCCGCTGGAACTGCGGCGTCCGAGTTTGCGCGACTATGCGTTCCGGCGGCGAAGTCGCGGCAAGTAGCAATCGCCGTGAGCTCGTTCTCGCCGATTCGCCGGTACAACACTTCCTTTACGCCGGCGTCGGAATCAAAGCGCCAAGCCCCGTCTTTTTCAACTAGTGGGATAGGGAACGGCCAGTTCTCTGCGCCGATATATAGGACCACTTTCATGGCGTCTTCGCGAACCATTCGATGCATCTCCTGATATTTTTGGACGAAGCATTCCCGGTCGAGCTTATCTTGGGATTGGTCGCCCGGCGAGGCGAGTTCCGTCGGTCCGCCCAGGATTTTTACGATCAATTCGCTGTCGTTGGCGCGGACGGCCTCGAAGAGCCTCTTGCTTGCTTCCGCGGCCGACG
>JBEKNN010000141.1:0-23255 GCA_049522755.1 Bryobacteraceae bacterium
TGCGGCAACCGGGAGCGCCGTTGGATAACAACATCTGCGAGAGAGCATTGAAGAAGTCCATCCTGCATCGTAAGAACTCTCTGTTTTATAAGACTCGCAATGGAGCTCGGATCGCCGAGGAAGTATTCACCGGTAAGGACGACCGGATTCTGTTCACTACATTTACCAAGAATCTCGCGACCGACATATCGCAAAACCTGCGCAAGCTCTGCGGCGATGAGAAAGCGTGGGCGCGCATTGAGGTCCAGCATCTTGACGGATGGGTGGCTAACTTCCTGCGGACCCAAGGCTACAGGCCGGATGTTGTGTACGACGCAGAAAACGACTGCTGGCGAAACGCTCTCGAGCAGGCGCCGGAACAAGCGGGCCTGCCAGAGCGCTTTTTACCGTGTGGAGTGGGAGAGCGTAGTCCAAGCGCAGAACATTACCAGCGTCGATGAATACCTGGCCGCTCCGCGGATCGGCAGGGGTACTCGCCTCAGCCGCGACACGAAGAAGAAGGTTTGGCCCGTTTTTCAGGAATACCGCGCGCAGTTGAATGAGGGCGGGAAGAAAGAATACGTTGATCTGATTCGGGACGCGCGGCAGTTCATCGAGAACAAAGCCTTAAAGCTTCCGTACCGCGCCGTGATCGTGGATGAAGCGCAGGATCTGAGCGCAGAAGCCTTCCGGCTGCTGCGCACCATTGTCCCGGCTGGGGAGAACGATCTTTTCATTGTCGGCGATGCGCACCAAAGGATTTATCGCCATCGCGTGTCGCTGAGCAAGTGCGGAATCGACATCCGTGGCCGCGGCAAGAAGCTCAAGATCAACTACCGCACTACCGACGAGATTCGCCGTTTTGCTGGCCGCCTTCTTGAGGGCCGTCCAATAGACGATCTTGATGGAGGCCAAGACGATCAGAAAGGCTACATGTCCCTGACGCACGGCACTGCGCCCGCGGCGATGACCTTCGCTTCCGCTGCCGAAGAAGCGGCATACCTTAAACAGCATATCCACGCGCTGGTCGCCGAAGGATCGCCACTAGAATCCATTTGTATCGTGGCCCGGACGAAGAAACTGGTCGAGAACTACGCAGCGCAACTGCGCGCATCAGGGATCGAAACCTACGAAGTAAAGCGCGACACGGCGGAACAGCGCGACCGTGTCGGCATTCGAATCGCCACCATGCATCGCGTGAAGGGACTGGAGTTCGAACACATCATCGTGGCGGGCGCGAAACCGCGGGATCGTTCCGCTGGACATTGCTCTCTCGGCCGGCGACGACGCGATCACGCAACGAAATCTTGAGACAGGCGAGCGGGCACTACTGTACGTCGCGTTGACCCGCGCCAAGCGTTCGGCGCTCATCACCGCTTACGGTGAGGCGAGTCCGTACCTGAGTGCAACGACGCCGTGATTTCGGGTTTTATCGATGTTCGTTTTGCTCCGTGTCAGAGCTAACATCTACTAACATCTATACCCATACCACCCCGGCCATCTCGGAGCGCATCAGTGACGGCTCGGGTTCGGCAATTTGCGTGGATTAGGTTAGGTTATGCGGGCGGCCACAGCGCGCAAACGCCTTTCATGTGCGCAGACCCCATCATCCACATCTTGAGCCGGGATCCGCTGATGTCTTTCATCAACAGCTCCGTGGCGCCCCCCGCATGCCGACGCCGAATTTGACATCGTCACTCTCCGGCATTGGTCCGCAGCCTTTGCCAGAGTGCGCGCTCTCGCTGGTGTGGATCATTGGCCAGTTGCCGCTCCTCTTCAGTCAGGTCCAGGAGAAAACGGTAGCCTCTGACGCAATCGGCGGTGATTCGCTCACGGTTAATGGCCACCGTGCGGCGAACGAGCTGGCCGAGGTCGTCCCAATCGAACGCCCTACCCTCCTCGAATTTCCTCATCAGGCGCTCCGGATCGAAAGTGTCGCGCGCCTGCCAGAGCTTCAGGACGACCAGCCGGCGGATGAGCGCCGGGTCTAGCGGCTTGGTCGCAAAAATGCCGAGATCGTAGATGTCGCGCGCCTTGTTTCGCTGATAGCAGGCGCGGATTTTCTCGGCGATGATCTCGGGCAGCGCAAGGCAGTTGATTTCAGCGGGCGCGAAAGGCAGGAGTCTGAAGTAGCTTTGCTCGCACTGCGGCCGGCGCTCCGTGACACGGGTCGGAGTCTCGCGCCGGCTGATCTGGAGCTTCACTTCGCTTTCCCCGCTGCCGTTCCAGGCATGGGTGTAGGTCGGATTGACGCCCCATGACAGACCGTCTTGGGTCTCGTAATAGCTGTGGTCCGGAATGCTGAATTGAATGCCGTGAAAGGGCTGCGTGAAGGCATCCATCATATCGAGGAGGATCGTCTCGTGGTCGTGGTCCTCCAGAGCGGTGAAATCCAGATCGGTCGAAAAGCGTCCCTGGCTACCGATGATCATTTTGCGCAGACAGGTGCCGCCCTTGAACGCGAATCGATCCAGCACGCCGCGCTCTGACAAAAGCTGGAGCAGGAACGTCAATACGACTTCCTTTTCCGCAATCATGATGTCGCGAAGGCCGGATTCAGTGGAATAACGCTGGACCTGAGGTTGCGAGAGCATCCTTACGTCTCCTTCTTGATGGCTCGCTGCCACCGGCCGAGTCCGGAGCTGCCGTGCAGTTCTTCCCGCGTAATATTGACGAAAAGACGCCACGTCTCGTCATAGCCGATTGCGTCTTTCACCTCCTCCTTGGGACCGAGGAACGCCTTGCGGCTGTGACCGGCCAGCCGGAGCAGGCGGTCGCGTTCGCCGGCCGGAATATACGCGCCCGTGTGATCCGCGAGCCAGCCAAATCGGCGGACAAGTGGGGCTGATCCGATCCGTTCGAGATATTCGGCCGCCTTCCCCCAATCGAACCGGCGGCTGGCGGTCGCGAGAATGTACGCGGCCTCCCCGACGCCCCCGGCCAAGTCGGGACGATCAACACAATCAATGACCGTCTTCTCGCGGTCGGAGAGGACGGTTTTGTACCCAAGCACATCGACTGGACCGAAGCCGAAGAATTTGTGGGGCACGGGATTCACGATCCGGACTTCGGCCTCACCGACCCGCCGATCTCGCAGATGCACGGGCGTCACGAGCCAGATGACGTTGCGATGCTGCGTCGTCAGCCCGTAATGGGCCGCCGCCGTGCCGTACCCAATGTAGTAGGGCTCGGCAATGCGGCTGGCGAGTGCTAGGAGATTGCTCTCCCCCAGTGCCTCGGGTCCCTGATCGGGCGGGATGAGCAGATACCTCCCCCAACTTGCGCGCTCCAGCCAGCCTTTTCGGCGCAGCGAATGAATGACGTGGTCAGCGGCTTTGTCGCTTACCCCGAGCAACTGGACGATTTCCGGACGTGCTATTTCCCGGCGCCCCTGTTCAGCCAAGGCAAGCACGACTCGGCTTTCCTGCGGTGACAGCGAGCGTGTAGCAAATTCCACGACGTTCTCCAGCACGAAACCCCGTAAAATTCTGGGTTCTGATTCATATAGTAGCAGAAAAAAAGATGGACGCGACATCAATTTGGTACACAAAACCCCGTACTTAAAGGGGTTTCGTCGATGGTTCTGCAAACAGTCGCCCAAAGCATCCGTCACAAACTCACAGAATCCTGAACCTCCGCTTAGCGATAATACGATTAAGGCGAGAACGGAGGGCTCCAGCTTTCATGTCTCTTGCGGGTCACGATCCGAACTGGAGGACCTGCCGCGCCGCGAGAGCCGGTAAGAAGCGAGCCCCTGCGTCTCGTCACCGCCCATGACCCGGCGGCAAGCATCTTCAATCGAATACAACTCTTCCTCGACCGGTATGCCCAGGGAATGAACAATTTGTGATCCGGTTTCCGACGAGTAGATCTTTCGCCCTGGTCCATCGTCCTCGACCGGAAGCGCCCTAATGAACCATTCCCGATCGGCCAAGGCGCGGATGACGTCCGTTGGAGCGGGGCCGAGGTAAACAAATTGACTGGCGCTTGAAGCAAGCCGCTTAAGCTTCTTCCACTCCTTGCCTGGGGACGCCAACAGTCGCGGAACCGGAGAGTCGTAGTGGCGTCCGGCCACCTTGAGCCGGAGTACATCGTCGCCCTTTCCCAGCGCATGGAGAGTAATCGCAGCAGAGCTCATCGTGACGGTTTGACCGTCCACTTGCGCTTTCGCTACCAGTTGAAGAATGTAGAGCCCCGGCGTCGTGTCCGATGCAACGGTGACGCGGACGATCTCAGTTCTCTCGGCGGCGATCTGCCAAATCTTCCCGCGGAGCAAGTCTACCTCGGACCCGGGATGAATGCTCGGCTTGACATTGATCTTGACTGGCTCACAGAGTCCCTTCGGTTTTTCAAGGATGACGACGCGATCATGAGCGTTTGAGAATTCACTCGTCAGGAGATTAAGCGAGCGAACCATGCAGTCGGCTCGCGAACGGTTCGTGATCGAGACCAGAAGCTGAAAACCCGATGGCGAATAGGCCTTTACCGTATGTCCATTTCTGGGCAGGTAGTGGAACGCCGGGGGAGGGTCCATTCCATGTGCGACATCGAGGAAACAGCTGGCCTGAGCCTCAAAAACTTGGGGACTGGCTGCGGCGCTCCCCACGGTGCCAGGCGGGACGCCCAGACGTTCACACGCGCGCTTGCTTTGAAGAATTATCTGCTCCAGCCACGCATCGGACCAGATTTCAATTCGCATCGGAAAATCATGGCTCTCCAAGAGTTGGCGCAAGGCGTTGCTGGTGGGCAAAACGCTCGCGATCACAAAGACATCGATTGTTCCGTTTGTTCGGTGGCAGATCAGCTTCGGCGCGATGTCGTGAAGCCCCACCGCTCTTCCCAGGTTCTTACACTCAAACTTCCACACCTCGTGCCGGCCATCTGAATGCCTGCGATGGGCGACGAGATCAAACCCGAACTGGCTGCCGGACAGCTGGCGCTGAATATCGGAAAACCCTCGATCTTTCAGTACATCCTGCAATACCAGTTCGAGGAGCCTTCCCTTATCCGCACTTGCCCGCAGCATCTCAAGAATGCTGAACATAACTTCATTTTCCCGCGTAATGGCTTCCGAGCCAAACCCCAACGGTTAGGCGAGTAGTATCGAAGGGGTTCCGCGTTGATCCGGGCGTGCCTAGCAGACTGCCGTTCGCCCATCTCTTGACCTGCCCCATTTCTATATTAGTGGTGTTCAAGGAAGACCGCGTCGGCCCAGGCGTTGATTGCAGCACTCTCCCGCTATAGATGGTTGGAAGTGAGGCTTTGCGGGACGGCTTCCGATATCGCCAGCGACAACTCTGGCGGCAGCCTCACGCCACGTCGCCCGGGAGCCCCTTCAATCTGTTTTCGGCGCCGTATCAGCCCTCGGTCCGCCGGGCCGGCGGAGCCATGCGTCGAACATCTTCCTGGTCAGCCGGTGTTAGGTAGTCTGGTAGTCTGGACGACCGCCGTGGGCCGGGAAAGATGCGGCACCGGCAACTCGGAGCGGAGCTGACGGAAGCCATTCCGAGTGGCAGAATGCGGCACCGATAAGCGTGATGGCCGAAGTGAACCTTGGAGATTCGCAGATCGGTGCGTTTTGTCAATGTCGAGTTGTTGCCTTGCCAGCGGCGTTCTGAATCTTTGCCGCGGCAGGCGATGGCTGCTGCGCTCCACGGAAGCCGGTCCGGGAGTCAACACCTGGCGAGTCGCGCGATCGTACAGCAATACCGTGGAAACAGTCAGTTGATGCGCGTGGTCCCGGGTTGGCGTCAGTCCCGGGTTTCCTTTCCGCAATGATCAGTCAATTATTAGCATTGGCCAATAACTAGGCTTTCTCGGGCCGCATCTGCAATTGCTTGAGTGACCTCGTCCAGCGAATTGGTCGTGTCGAACTTAGTGAGATAACAGCATCGGTAGTCTATCTGTCCGCCCTGGGGCAGCGTAGAATCCGACCATAAATCTTCGCCACTGGAAAGCTCTCGAAAAATTTGTCCATTTCCTTTTCGGTCAGGTTAGCGCGAGTTCCATCAAGCTTCACAACTTCCGTTTAATGTCCGCTTACGCTGAGCATTCGGCGGCAAGTCGGAGTCTCACCGGATCGGAGTCTCAAGCCGGAACAGGATGGGCGGAGATTCTAGAGTCTTACCACTGTCTGCACACCCTCCCCAGAAAATTCCGAGAATCTTTGCCCCCTGGCGTTGTTTCGTTAAATTCCTTGCGATTCTGTAGCGGGCACCGCCACGTTTCACGACGGAAGTTTCGCCGCCTTCCAGGGGATGGGAATAAGCAAGAGACTCCGCGGGGCTTCCACGCCGGTAGCGAGTCGGCGTGGTTCGGAAATTCCGAGAATCGTTGCCTCCACGTCAGAAGGATGATCGCCGCACCAGCTCGTGCCGACGTGGGCGAAGGAATCGGAGAGAAAATTTGGATAGGCGGTCTCCACGCGCTGCCAGACGATTGCCGTTTTAGATGGCGGCGACTGGACCTTTTTACAACCCGCGGAAAATCGGTGATCTGGCCTGTCGATCGCCTCGAATCCAACGTGCACCCCCCGTGGCGAGAGGTTGGTTTGCCAAGGTTTAGCTCCGTCTTCCAGGTTTAATCCCATCGCCTTTCAGGCGATAAGCTTTTAGCCTCCAGCTGCGAGAATGGTGGAATGGCGGAGTATCGGACGAGCGCCCACGCGGTGTTCGATATCAAATACCACGTAGTGCGGATCACGAAGTATCGTTACAAGATTCTGCGAGGACGAGTGGCGGAGCGGGAGCCTTCAGGCGGCTTCAGCCGCAACCCCCGACTTTCAGTCGGAACTTAATTCTACCGGCTTCAGCCGGTAGTCATTAACGCTATCGCATCTGCGACGTCCAAATTCAACAGGGAGAGTTCGAGGGTTCGGGATCACCGCTGGCGTTCCAAGGTGCGGAAACTCCGAGAATTATTGCCGCCACTTCAAAAGGAATGATTCCCCCCTGCGCCATAGCCGGAAATTCCGAGAATCTTTGCCTCCCCGCTGCAGGCGAAGTTTTTGGGGATGTGCTCTCAATGAAGAATTCCATTTGGCCATCCGTCTTGAAACCGCGGGCGCGAGGTCGCCTTCGCGGCCACTGCGGTCGCTTGAACCAGTGAGACATCCCCCAGAAAATTCCGAGACTCTTTGCCCCCTGGCGTTTTTCGTTAAATTCCTTGCGGTTCTGTAGCGGGTGCCGTCACGTTTCACGACGGAAGTTAAGTTTCGCTGCCTTCGAGAGGGATGGGGCAGCAGGAGACTCCGGGGCTTCCATGTTTGTAGCGAGTGGGCATGGTGCGGAAATTCCGAGAATTGTTGCCCCCCACTTCAAAAGGAGTGATCGAGCCCGACGGCACCGCCGCCAGAAATTCCGAGAATGTTTGCCCGGCTGTTGGTGAAGTTCTTTGGCGGGAATGCAGGTGTCAATTGGGAATGCCACGGGTTGCCATCCGGTCTAATCGAAGACATCTTGGGAGCCGCGTGCAAGTTCGCCTTCATGGCCACGGGTTCGTGCCCGACGCGGGCGGAAGAAATTCCGAAAATCTCTGCCCCCTTGCATTGTTTCGTGAGATTCCTTTCTGTTCTCCATCGTTGCGGCGTTGCGCTGCAGTCCATAAGACCGCCCCCACCGTCCTGGAGCCTTGTACCCGTGCTATTGATCTTCGCCTCGAGATTGGCGGCATCAACCGGGCACCATGGGTTGCCTCCAAATCATCATCATGGAAGCTGAGTCTCCCGCAGCGTAGGTTGGTTTCCAAAGTCTGCCACTGGCTGCATGCTCTCCCCGAAATTCCGAGAATCTTTGCCCCAGGTCTTGTCTTGCGAATTCCTTCCCTCTTCGGTGCGGGTGCTGCTACGTGAACACGACGTTGGAGGCAAACGATGAGTTTAGCTGTCTTCGAGAGGGATCGGTCGAGGCGGGGCCTCTGCGACTGCCACGCTAATGCCGAGTCGGCATGTTGCGGAAAATCCGAGAATTGTTGCCCCCACTTCAAAAGGAATGCTCGCCGTCCCCCAACCGCTGCCCGAAAATCCCGAGAATGTTTGCCACCCGGCGCACTCTCAGGTGACTACGTGACCTACGTGAAATTCCGAGAATCTTTGCCTCTTTGCTTGCGCGTCTTTCATTTCTGGGCTGTCGGTGCGGATCCCCCATGGCGTGCCCCCGCCGCCTTGGGATCATGTCAACCGAACATACAAAGCCACACGCTGGACCGCCTGGTGCAAGACCAGACCCACGCGACCCTTTTACGGTTAACCAAAGTTGGATTCAGAATCGGATTCAATTAGCGCCCGTCACGCCCAATATGCCAACAAAGGACAGGCCTAGCCAATCGCAGAATCAATAGCATAGCTGATGACGTGGAAATTCGTAATCAGCAGGTCGCCGGTTCGATCCCGGCGGGTGGCTCCATAACAGATTGAAATTAAATACTTTACGCAAAACGCACAGAGAATCACGAAATCAGCACGTCGATATTCAACAGCTCATGCTTTAAATCTTATTTTCAGCAGGTTACAGGACCGAGGGCGATTTGACTGTTCATCACCTGATCGAATCATCCGTGTGACTTCGTTTTTCGTGGGCCGCCGACGGGACGGCTGACGCGAATCGGGACCCAAGTTTTGCTTCATTTCGGCGCGACGTGCTGTTCGTCATTGGCCGGCTGAGGATAGACATCTATTCGTTTGCGACTCGCGCCGGATTCCCGCCGCGATAGACCTGCACTGCGATGAACAGGTACTACGGCGCCCCTGGCTTAACATCGAACTTAACGTCTCTGGATTGCGCGTCGCCCGGAGACCGGGAGCCTCGGGCCTATTTGGCCGGGCGGGAACCGGTGATGAGGATGTCGACGAGCCTTCGGGCGCTCTGCTGCCAATCCGCGCTGGTGGCGACGTTGGCGACGCCGATCAGCGCCCGCAGCAGGTCGATCGGATCGAGGTCCTTACGGATGTCGCCGCTCTTAATCGCGCGCTTCACCAGTGCGCGAATCGCTTCCCAGATGCGGGCGTAAGAAGCCTCGAAAACCTTCTTCGGATCTCCTACCAGCGCGTTGAGTGCAGGGGCGATAAGCTGCTTCGCGGCGATGCCGTCGACAAACAACAATAACCAGGCCCGCAGTGCCTCAATCGGTGGCAATTCTTCAGCCAACTTCTGTTCCGCGGCGGCCAGCTTTTCCATCTCGGTCCGATAAACCGCCTCCAGAAGTTCTGCGCGAGTGGGAAAATGACGGTACAGAGTGCCCGGTCCCACACCTGCCTCTTTGGCGATATCGTCCAGGCTGGCGTTGGCGCCGGATCGGGTAAACGCCTCCTTCGCCACTTCCAGAATGCGCTCGCGATTCCGCTGCGCGTCACTGCGCGGCTTGCGAACGGACGCTTGTTTACGTTTCGCGGGCATACTCAAGAATTTTGCAACCGGAGATAGTCTCCGTTAATCTACAGATACGGAGAATAACTCCGTTTTAGCAGGCGCGTGGCAATTCGTCAATCTTTGTAGGGACGCCTCTCGTCACCATTCGTCGGTTACGAATTCAGCACGCGCACGGAGCAGAAGGAGAAAACGGCATGCGTGTATTTCTTACGGGGGCTACGGGCTTTATCGGATCTGCCATCGTTCCGGAGCTCATCAACGCGGGCCATCAGGTGCTCGGACTAACGCGGTCCGACGCCGGTGCCCAGTCTCTCATCGCCGCAGGCGCCGAGGTGCATCGAGGAAATCTTGAAGACCTGGAATCTCTGCGCAGCGGAGCAGCCAAATCGGACGGGGTGATTCACTGCGCTTTCGATCACAGCGCGTTCGGAAGCGGCGACTTCTCGAAGTTCGTGGAGGTCTGTGAAAAGGACAAGCGCGCCATCGAAACTCTTGGCGAGGCGCTCAGGGGATCGGACCGGCCCCTGGTGATTACCTCCGCTACCGGAATGGGAAACGCTGTTCCAGGTCAACCCGCAACCGAAGACCATTTCGACCCCAACCACCCGACTCCGCGCAAAGCGTCGGAAATCGCCGGGGCTGCCGTGGCGACGCGTCGTGTGAACGTGTCGGTGGTGCGTCTTCCTCAGGTCCACGATACGGTCAAGCAGGGCCTCATCACCTACGCGGTCGAAGTGGCCCGTGAAAAAGGCGCCTCGGCGTACATCGGCGAGGGACTCAATTGCTGGCCGGCGGCGCACGTTCTCGATGTTGCGCATCTCTACAGGCTTGCGCTGGAGAAGCACGAAGCGGGCAGCAGGTACCACGCGGTCGCCGAAGAGGGAGTATCGATGCGGGAGATCGCCGAAGTCATTGGCCGAGGATTGAAAGTGCCCGTGGTCAGCCTCCCTCAGGACGAAGCCCCGGCCCATTTTGGCTGGCTCGCGATGTTCGCGGGCTACGACATGCCGGCTTCCAGCGCGATCACGCAGCAACGGCTCGGATGGCATCCAACCGGTCCTGGACTGATTGCCGATCTTGAACATATGCGCTGGAGCGAGGCCTGAACGCGGTGAGGAGTGTCACCGACGCGGTCTTTAACGTGATATGCAGAAAAAGGAGAACGAAATGACGAAGGCATTGGGAGCAACTTCAACCACAGACGATGTCCTGGCAGGGATCGATCTGCATGGCAAAAGGATTCTCGTCACCGGCGTATCCGCGGGCATCGGGGTGGAGACGGCGCGGGTTGTTGCGGCCCATGGCGCGCAGGTAGTAGGAGCAGCGAGGGACCTCGAGAAAGCCGAGGCCGCGACCGCGCAGGTGCGAAAGGACGCCACGGCAAATGGTGGCTGCTTCGATCTGGTCGCGCTCGATCTTGCCAGTTTGAAGAGCGTCCGAGCCTGCGCCAGCGAACTCTTGGCGCGCGGGGAGTCTTTCGACGCGGTCATAGCTAATGCCGGCGTGATGGCCACTCCATTTGGCCACACGGTGGACGGCTTTGAGACGCAGTTCGGCACCAATCACCTGGGCCACTTTGTCCTGGTGAACCGGATTGCCCCTCTGATTCGCGCCGGCGGACGCCTGATCAACCTTGCGTCGGCCGGGCATCGCTTCTCCAATGTGGACCTCAACGACCCCAATTTCCAGCGGACGGCTTACGATCCGTTCGTCGCTTACGGCCGCTCGAAGACAGCCAACGTTCTCTTCGCGGTTGCCTTCGACCGGCGTCATAGCGGGCGCGGCGTCCGTGCGGCAGCCGTCCACCCGGGAGTCATCCAAACCGAACTCGGCCGTCACATGGACTCGGCTCGACTCCGGAACATGATCGATCAGATGAACCAGCAACTGGCGGCGGAAGGCAAGGCGCCGTTCCAGTGGAAGACGATCCAGCAGGGAGCGGCCACATCAGTCTGGGCTGGTTTTGCTGCACCGGCCGATGAAGTCGGCGCACGCTACTGCGAGAACTGCCATGTCGGCAGGATCGTACCGGACGATGTGGTTATCAGCCCAATCACTGAAGGCGTTCGAGGCTATGCGCTCGACCCGGAAAACGCCGAGGCGCTTTGGAATAAGAGCGAGGAGCTGGTCGGAGAGTCTTTTTGAGTTGCGAAGGCGGTGGTAACGAAGAGCAGGGGGGAGACGAAATGAGAGATAAAAAGAATCCAGGCGGCAGCTTTGCGCTGGTAGGTACGTCGCTGCCCGTGAATCGGATGGGTTACGGAGCGATGCAACTCGCCGGACAGGATGGCGACAGGCGGGTTTGGGGTCCGCCGCGTGACATTCCCGGCGCCATCGCGGTTCTGCGTGAGGCGGTGGCCTCAGGTGTGAACCACATCGACACCAGCGATTTCTACGGTCCGCATGTAACCAATCAGATCATTAAGCAGGCGCTGCATCCTTATCCCGATGATCTGGTGATCGTGACTAAAGTCGGTGCGCGCCGCGGCGCCGATGGTTCCTGGCATCACGCACGCTCCCGCCAGGAGATTATCGATGCCGTACACGACAATCTACGCAACCTGGGCCTCGACGCGTTGCAGGTCGTGAATCTCCGGCTCGGCGGATTCGCCGCTCCGGAAGACGAGCCCTTTGAAGAACCGCTCTCCACGCTCGCTGAGTTGAAGCGGCAGGGCCTCGTTCAACATATCGGGCTGAGCACCGTATCGCCGCACCAGTTGGCCGAGGCACAGGTAATCACGGAGATTGTCTGCATTCAGAACCTCTACAACGTGGCGCAGCGCGGCGACGACCGATTCATCGACGATCTGGCCGCCCAGGGCATTGCTTACGTGCCTTACTTTCCGCTCGGAGGGTTCTCGCCGCTGCAGTCGGCAGAGCTCAACGCGGTTGCGGCATCCGTGCAGGCGACGCCTATGCAGGTCGCGCTGGTGTGGCTGCTTCAGCGCGCTCCCAATATTCTTCTCATTCCCGGCACATCGTCGGTCGGCCATCTCCGCGAAAATCTCGCGGCAGCGACACTGGAACTTCCACCGGACACGATCGCCGAACTAGACCGGATCGCGAGCGCCGCCAGGCGCGCAACGTAAAGGAGCACAACATGCAAGACAAACGCATCGCCTTGGTAACTGGGGCCAATCGAGGAGTCGGACGTCAAGTCGCAAAGGAACTCGTGGCGAATGGTCTCACTGTGCTGCTCGGGTCGCGCAATTTCGAGCGCGGCGAGGCCGCGGCCACGGAGATCGGATCGAGCGCCATCCCACTCCAGCTTGACGTGACGGATCGGGTTTCGATCGCCGCCGCGGTGGAACGTATCCAAAAGCAGTTTGGCCGCCTCGACCTGCTCGTCAATAACGCGGCCATCTCCAATACAAGAAAGGGAAGCTTGTCCCTCCAGGAGTACGCGAAGATAACGCTTGCCAGTAACGCATCCCTCGATGAGATACGCGCGGTGTGGGAAACCAATGTGTTCGGCGTCCTTGCGGTTTACCAGGCAATGCTACCGCTCCTTCGCCAGTCGTCGGACGCACGCATCGTCAATGTGTCGAGCGCAGTCGGATCGCTGACGGCCAACGCGGACCCGGCTTTCCCCTTCCACTCGTTCTACGGCCCGGTATACCCTGCCTCGAAGGCGGCTCTCAACGCGATAACGTTGGCCATGATGGTCGAGTTGGAGTCGACCGGCATCAAAGTCAACCTGGTCACCCCGGGATTCACAAAGACGAATCTCAACGGTTACGAGGGCACGGCGTCTGTCGAGGATGGCTCCCGCGAGGTGGTGCGCGTTGCACTGCTTGGTCCGGATGGCCCGACAGGTACATTCACACGTTGGGAAAACGTGACGATACCGTGGTGATCGGTAAGGCCGAAAACATATCGATCACACATCCTGGCCTGGGAAGAACGGGAACCACGGATGAAATCGGCAAGAGCGGGCGCCTTCCTCGCCTGCGATGAAAGCAGTTACATCACCGGCATTGAACTCTTCGTCGACGGCGGTCAGGGCCAGATTTTCCAGATTTTAAGGAGCAGTCCGCCAATGGCGGACTGGAAGGCAAGACAGCCGTCGTTACGGGCGGTACCCCACGGGTAGCGTTTGGAGGTAATAGAGACCATTCATTCACCTGCCTGGCAAGCCGCTGCGCGGAGCCGACTCTGGTTTCGGCGGCGCAAGAATTCCACTGGCCACTGAACCCCGATCAGTCTTCGTCTTGAATCAGCCCAACAAGTCAGTTGAGTGGGAACGTGCAGTGTGCCGCTGGTGTGCCGCACCCCTCAGGTGTCACTACGGCCACGAAAAGTCGGTCAGATTGGACGCGGTCCCGCCTTGGCTAGTGCGCGTCTACAACGATTGGTCCCGGAAGTCGAGAATCCTGCCAGTGACCGGGCTCGCAGAACATTATATTGAGATGAGCCTGCGCGCCACGCGGCCAGGCACGGATGGTCCCGCTGTTCTTCTTGGCTCCCCAAGTGCAACCCTAATACGAACATGCAAATGGAGAAACTCGGTGAGGGCACTTTCTCCGGGGTGTTAACCACGCGGGGAGATTTCGGATTAGCGTAAAGAGATCCGGGCGACAACGTGTGGGTCAATCTGAGTGGTTGAACTACCAACAGTCCCGGGAAAAAGAACGCGCTTGCCGTGTGGCGGACCGCTTCTTACGATGGTCGGCCGAGATCCTGAGCAGTTGATCCTAATCATTCCGCGCACCATTATCTGTGCGTAACACCGGGGCCAGCGCTGGAGGTGTTGGCGACCCGCGAACGTTTGCGAATCGGGTTTCAGTTGGTGTTCGCGTACGCCACCGTGTAGCCGCAGCGGCAATGCAGCAGCGCGCCGGGACGGTTGAGCTTCACTTTCAGCTCGTGATAGCGCCCGTCCTCCTCGCCATCGCCAAGATAAAATCCCACCACATAGCCCGTTCGTGCATCTTCCACCGCCTATTCGATCTCGCCCGCCAGGTTGTTGCCGTTGTAGTACGCTACGGCCCCAGTGGAATCGGCGAATTGCCGCAGGGTCGGGATGTTCATACTGGCGCCGTTGCCGGGCACCAGGCCGCGCGCATCCACAGCGTAAAGCGCAGTATTGGTTTCGTTGGTGCAATCGAGCGCACGTTCGATAGCTTCGTGGTAAGCGCGCACCCGCATGAATCCGCCAGTGACCCGCACGATGCTCTTCCCCGCTCGCGAAGCTCATCTGGCGCGCGAGGGCCTTCAGCGCGCCCAGCGTCACCTCGATGCGCTTCTTCAGGTTATAGGCGGCAGATTCGGGTGAAAATCGCGGATGGCCCAACCCGGCGGTATGACAAACCGCACTAAGCTCGCACGCAACCCGCCGAGTTTCAACCAGCTGGCCGCCGGGCAGCGTGACGCCCGGGCGGCATGCTTACCTTCGAAATCGGCGGTGGCATCAGACCGCTTGCATTCATAACAATGGCATGCAAATAACGTGTAGGGGTCAGCGGCGACAATTAAGTCCGGTTTCGTACGGTTGCGGCACCAATACATCACCGCAGCGGAAGGGGCGACCAACAGTCTACAATAATGACTACTTGAACGAATTCCGGCGGAGAGGGGCGTCAGTACTGTTGGACAACGCTATCGGGTCGGTTCTTCTGTTGGCGTTGGCTTTATCGTCGATCGCTTGCAGATCGTCGCAGAGCCGTCCCAAGGACTCGATCTCCTTCTCCATGGTGCCGGTCGCAGGCCGTGGCGGTCCCGACGCACTGGATGCCATTCAGGGCAGCGTTCTCCGCTCTCGTCCGGATCAGCGCATCGTTCTCTACGCCCACAGCGGCGGTGTTTGGTGGTTGCAGCCGACGATCTCCCATCCCTTCACAGAGATCAAACCCAATCTGACGTGGCAAAACTTCGTGCACCTGGGAGATCGTTATGCGGCGCTCCTCGTCAGCACGTCCTTCAATCCCGGGAGCAGACTCCAGGATTTGCCCGCCAAGGGAGGGACTGTACTTGGAATCGCCACAGTCTCAGGTACGCCTCCCCATCCGAGGACGATTCATTTTAGTGGATACGACTGGGAGGCGAGACAAAAGTACGGCGACCGCGGCGGCAAACTGAATCGTTACGACTCTGACAACGCCTGGGTCGATCAGGAGGGTTTGCTTCATTTGCGAATCGAAAGGCGTGAGGACCAGTGGGTTGGCGCCGAGGTGAGTTTAAACCAGAGCCTGGGACATGGCCTGTATCAATTCACGGTTCGCGACGTTTCGCATTTGGACCCGGCTGCCGTCCTAACGATGTACACCTGGGGCCCAGCCGATCGTTTCAATCGCGAGGCCGATGTGGAGGTCAGCCATCGCGGCGACCCTGACGTCAAGCGCCATAACGCCCAATTCGTCGTGCAGCCCTACTATGAGCCCGCGAATACTAGCCACTTCGATGCCCCGGCGGGGTTAATGACGTTTTCATTCCATTGGGGTCCCGGGGAGATGCTGTTCACCGCGAATCGCGGGCTCCCAACCCCCGCAAGCCGTCCCATTGCCTCCCATCGTTTTGACTCCGGTGTTCCGAACCCAGGCGGAGAATCGATTCACATCGATCTATATGCCTTCGGAAAAGGACAACTCTCGATGAGAGAATCGTCCGAGCTGATTTTCGAGAGGTTTATCTATTCGCCTTAATTGCGTCCGGCTAGCTGCGGCGCTTCTGGCGCTCGGCAGCGACTGTTATGCACTAGATCCCAACAGGGCGGTGTCGCAGTACGCCCGTGAGGTGTGGAGCAGCAGCAATGGCCTGCCGAAGGGCAAAATTAACGGCATCACGCAAACATCGGACGGTTATCTCTGGATTGGCACCGAGCACGGAACCAAGCGATTTGATGGCGCCAGCTTTATCTCCCTAAAAGATCCGGGCCTGGACCATTTTGCCCCGGACCGCGTGCTGGGGCTGGCTGCGGATCGGTCCGCGGGTTTGTGGATTCTACGCCAGGATCCGACCGTGCTTCGGTATCAGAATGGCGCATTCGCCCAGATGACGCTCAGGCCAAAGGTTGACGCCCTGGTTACGGCCATGGCCGAGGGGCCGGATGGCTCGCTTCTCTTCGCGAGCCGGCTGGATGGCGTTTTCAAGTGGAATGGCGCACGGTTTGAGACGATCATCGGCAACGCTAGCCTTTCCCTGTCGCCCGTCACCTCGATTGCTGCCACGGCGATCGCCGACGTGTGGCTCGGCACCATCGACAACGGACTTCTTCGTGTCCGCGGAAAGGCCGTCTCCCGGATCACCGATCGGCTCCCCGGCCTCAAGGTCAACTGTTTACTTGTCGGTGTAAAGGACGAGCTATATGTCGGCACCAATCGGGGATTGACGCGCTGGGACGGAGCTCGATTGACGCAGGCTGGTTTGCCCAAGAGCCTTACCGAGTCTCCCATTCTGGCGATGACCAAAGACCGGGACGAGAATATCTGGATCGGAACGGACACCGGACTTGTCCGGCTGAATTCCCGGGGCGTTTCCTCATTGGTGGACGCAAATGCCAAACCGGTCACTGCTCTCTTTGAGGACAGGGAGGGTGACTTGTGGGTGGGGGGAGCCGATGAACTCCAACAAATCCGCGAGCGCCCCTTCATGACCTACTTGCCGGAGCCAGACATCGCGAAGAAACCAGGCGGGCCGATTCATGCCGACGCGTCCGGACGCATTTTCGCAGCCTCGACAAACGGAGGTTTGTTCTTCCTGCAAGACGGCAAGGAATTCGTTGTGCCCGGCCTCAAACGCGACGAGGTGTATTCGATTGCCGGGGAGGGCGACGATCTTTGGCTCGGCCGAAAGCAATTCGGGTTGACCCACGTCGCTTTTCGTGAGGGTGTCTGGTCTTCGCGGAACTATATGCAGGCCGACGGGCTGCCGCAGAACTCCGTGTACGCCGTTCATCAAAATCGCGATGGCACGATTTGGGCCGGCCTGGTTTCCGGAGGAGTCAGCCATTTTCAAAATGGACAGTTCATTAACTACACAACAGCGATCGGCGCTTTGGCTTCCAGCGCGGTCCTTTCCATTGCAGAGGGCTCTGACGGCGCCATGTGGTTTGCCACCTCTTCCGGACTGAGCCGGCTCACGCAAGACGGGTGGAGCAGGTACGGCACGCGCGATGGGTTGCCTTCAGAAGGCGTGAACACTCTATTCCTGGACAGCTCGAATGTTCTGTGGGTGGGAACGCTTGAGGGGCTTGCATTCATTCGCTCCGGAAAGGTACTCGTCCCTCCCGGACTGCCGACGCCATTGCTAGATCAGATTCTCGGAATCGCGGAAGACCATCTCGGATCGCTTTGGATTACCACCGTAGACGGAGTCTTCAGGGTCGATAGAGCCGGACTGCTCAGTGGCGATCTGTCAAACGGAGGGTTGCGGGAATTCGGAGTGGCTGACGGCATTGTTGACCTGCCCGCAATCAGGCGGGAGCGCTCTATTTCTACGGATAGCCGCGGCTGCGTCTGGCTCTCGACAACGAGCGGAATCGTATCTACCGATCCCGCTCGATTGCGGCGCATCGCAGTACCGACCATCGTCCACATCGGCCGCGTCATCGTCGATGGCGAGGCGGGTGAACTGTCCGCTTCCGCCGCCGTACCTCCGGCCCCCAAAAGAATTGTCATCGAATACGCCGGATTGAATTTGGCATCTCCCGATAGCGTCCGATTTCGCTTCAGGCTCGATGGTTACGATACGCAATGGAGCCCACCCGCGACGACCAAAGAAGCGGTTTATACAAACCTGGGGCCTGGCCCTTACCAATTCCACGTCGTCGCCAGCAACGAAGATCAGGAATGGAGCAAGGCTGAAGCAACGTTTTCATTTCGCGTCGCGCCTACGCTATGGCAGAATTGGTGGTTTCGTTCCGCCGCGATTGGCGCCCTTGTTCTTTCCCTGCTGGTCCTTTATCGGTTGCGGTTGAGGCAGATCACCGAGCAGGTAAACAATCGGTTCGAGGCCCGGCTCGCGGAGCGGGCACGCATTGCGCGGGACTTGCACGACACCTTGCTGCAGAGTTTTCACGGGCTCATGCTGCGGTTTCAAGCGGTCGAAAATATGCTCCCGCACAAGCCGTCGCAGGCGAAAGATTCGCTCGCAATTGCAATCGACCGAGCCGCGCGGGCGATCACCGAAGGCCGCGAAGCCGTGCAGGAACTGCGGAGCAATGAGTTACTACGCAACGACCTCTTCGAGACGCTTACCTCACTGGGTCACGAACTCGCCGCATCCGAGCAGGCTCACATTTCACCGTCCTTTCAGGTCCTCGTCGAGGGAGCGCCACGGCAGCTCCATCCGAGTCTAAAGGAAAACCTCTACCGAATCTCCCGCGAAGCAATGATCAATGCGTTCCGGCACGCCCAAGCGACGCATATCGAACTCGACATCCGGTACGGTTCTCGCGTGCTCCGCTTACGAATACGAGATGATGGAGTCGGAATGGACGCGGATATTTTGGCGAAAGGACTGGAGGGTCATTGGGGACTTCCTGGAATGCAGGAGCGGGCGAAGGCAATTCGCGGGCGGCTTGAGATTTGGAGCGAAACCGCGCGCGGCACCGAAATTCAATTAGAGGTCCCAGCCAGCGTCGCCTACGCGGAATTGAAGCGCCGACCATGGAACCTATGAACTCAGATCCTTCCCAGCACTTGGCACCAGACCCGGATGACCATCCGATCCGCGTTCTTGTGGTTGACGATCATCCGCTACTACGAGACGGAGTCAAAGCTCTTTTGGATGAGCAGGACGATATGGAGTTAGTGGCCGAGGCAGCCAACGGGCGCGAAGGAATTGAGCTTTTTCGAATGCACAATCCCGACATCACGTTGATGGACCTGAATATGCCCGACAAGAATGGAATCGAGGCTATCACGGCGATCCGGCAGGCTGTGCCCGAGGCTCGAATCATCGTTCTCACTACTTATTCGGGCGATGTCCAGGTATTGCGCGCCATTGAAGCGGGAGCCCGAGCCTATCTATTGAAGGACCTTCTGCACAAGGAACTCCTGGAGACCATCCGCACGGTTCATGCCGGCAAGAAAACCATGTCTCCCGCCCTGGCGGCGGAACTGGCCGAGCACGTCGGGGACGACAGCCTGACGCTAAAGGAAATAGACGTTCTTCGCTTGATTGCCGGCGGCCACGCCAACAAGGAGATTGCCGCGCGCCTGTCGATCACGGAGGAGACCGTCAAAAGCCGCGTCAAGAATATCCTGTCGAAACTAAGCGCCAACGACCGCACGCATGCAGCCATGATCGGCGTGAAACGAGGGATTATCGCCCTGTAGAGCCCGTCGCTGCCGTGATGCGTTGCCGATGAATGCCCAATTTGCTCATACGAGACATCAGAGTCGTGCGCGGCAATCCCAAACGTGCCGCAGCACCGTTACATCCGGCGACAACCCAGCCGACCTGATCCAAAACTTCCGCGATATAATCTCGCTCCACCTGGGCGAGCGTGCGGTCTGCGGTTGGAGACGGGTTAGCTACCATCAGTCTCAAATCGGCGATCGGAGGCTGCAAGACGGGGCCCGGAGACAGAATCACCGCCCGTTCGATGAAATTCTGCAGTTCGCGGATGTTGCCGGGCCACGCGTATGCGCGAATCATTTCCATGGCATCGTTGGATACCGCTCTGATTTCCTTGTTCATGCGAGCAGCGAACGTGTTGACGAAGTGCCAAACCAGCTCTGGAATGTCCTCGGAGCGCTGGCGCAGGGGCGGAAGACAGATCGGAAATACGTTGAGCCGGTAGAACAAGTCGGCACGAAAGCGCCGCTCTCTCACCATTTCCGCCAGATTGCAGTTAGTGGCCGCGACAATTCGCACGTCAACCCGAATGGTCCGGCCGTTTCCCAGCCGTTCGAATTCACGTTCCTGGAGAACGCGCAGTAGTTTCGGCTGCAACTCAAGTGGCAAGTCGCCAATCTCGTCCAGATAGATGGTCCCTCGATCTGCCATCTGAAAGCGGCCCGTCGTCTGCGTCACGGCGCCAGTAAATGCGCCCCGCTCGTGGCCGAATAGCTCACTCTCCAAAAGGTTGCTTGGAATCGCCGCGCAATTCAGTTTCACGTATGGTGAATTGCATCGGGAACTCTGTTCGTGAATCGCCTTGGCGATCAGTTCTTTTCCAGTGCCCGTCTCTCCCGTGATCAAAACCGCAGCATCCGTGGCCGCCACGACGCGCACGGCATCCAGCACGCTACGGAGGCCGCGATTGGCTCCGATAATTGAGGGTTCGGCCTTGCCCACGGTTGATAAAGGAATAAATGAAGTAGTACGGTCGGTAGCGCTCATTGGTACACCTTGCTCCTTAGGTTCAAGAACCAATTCTAGGGCCGATTGTGCTTGCCACCAATCCCAGATGGAGTCGAAGGGAACTACTCAATAGAGTCGTTTACGACCGTTAATCAACGGTCGGAAAGGGAGATTCGCTTACGCCCGTAGATCTGGGAGTCGATCGACCAGGCGCCAGGTCCCAACAACGTGAGACCGGACGCGATGGCAGCCGCCAGCAAAGAGGGCCACAACGCACCCTGCCGGAGGAATATCAAGTAAAGTTCCAGGAACGCGACCACGGCCCCGGCTACCGGCGTCCATAAACCAAGGCAGAGGAGAACACCGAAGCCGGCGGCAGCCAGCGCCGCCAAAAGGCCGTTGCCCTGTCGCAGCTCCATGAGGGCCGACCTCGCGTCACAAATCAGGAAGGTGGAAATCGCCACCCGTAGAATCAACAGGCCCTTGCCAGGAAGACCGTTCGCGAAAGTCGAATATAACCGCTGCAAAATGGATCCCGATCCCACAGTAGTTGGTCAGAGGACCGCCTTGATAACCCATATCGAGTCTGCTTTCTCCCTCTTTCGAGTGAAGTATGAGCCGGCATCGAACTCTGCGGCAACGGCACTCGATCGAGTGAAGCCGCTGGCTCCAATAGGGGTGTGCTGGCAGTGGCCGCTGGTTCAGTATGAGGTTACGGCAAGCAAACTCACAAAGGAAAGACAAAATGACACAATCACAACCCTCGCGAAACGGCTTTATTGCAATCGCAGCATTGTTTATGACGGCCGCTATATCCTCGGGCGCCCATGCCCAGGGAAACACGGCGGCCGGAATCAAGAACATCGTATTAGTACATGGCGCCTGGGCCGATGGCTCCTGCTGGTCCAAAGTGATTCCCCTGCTCGAAGCCAAGGGATTTCACGTGGTCGCCGTGCAGAACCCGCTGAACTCCCTGGCCGATGACGTGGCATCCACCGAGCGCGCCATCGCACTGCTGGATGGCCCGGTTTTGCTGGTAGGCCATTCGTACGGCGGTGCGGTGATCACCGAAGCGGGGAACAACCCGAAGGTCGCCGGGTTGGTCTACGTGGCGGCTTTCGCACCGGGCGATGGCGAATCCGCAGCGAGTCTCGGCCAGCCATACCCGCCCACTCCACTGGCCGGCGAACTCCGGCCCGATGCGCACGGTTTCCTCTCGATCACTTCAAGAGGGATTGGGGAAGACTTCGCGCAGGATCTGACCAAGAAGGAAAAGGACGGCCTTGTGGCGACGCAAGCCCCCACGGCTGCTGCTGCCTTGGGCGCGACCATTACCACCGCGGCGTGGAAGACGAAGCCGAGCTGGTTCGTGATCGCGGGGAATGACCGCTCGATTCCGCCGGACCTCGAACGGGCCGAGGCTGCCCGGATGAATGCCACTTCCATCACGCTTCCGTCCAGCCACCTGGTGATGCTTTCTCACCCCACAGAGGTGTCGGAGTTGATCGCGAAGGCAGCGGCCACTGCCGCTTTCCAGAAGAAGTAGGCGGTCGGTTCAACCAACGAAAGGACAGATCGATGATCAGCACTGCCAGTGAAGCCAGGACGCCTGAGGCGGCAACGGAGCATTCGACCAACGCTCTCTTCACGCCTCTACAAGTGGGGCGGATGCTTCTGAAGCATCGCGTCGTGATGGCGCCTCTGACTCGTTCGCGTTCCATCCAACCCGATTCCATCCCGGGCGATCTGATGGCGGAATATTATTCGCAGCGCGCCTCGGATGGCGGTTTGATTATCACGGAAGCGACGAATATTTCGCCGACGAGCCGCGGTTGGCTGGGCGCTCCCGGGCTCTATACCGAGGAACAAGTACAAGGCTGGAAGAAGGTCGTCTCCGGCGTCCACTCCAAGGGCGGCCATATGTTCGCTCAGTTGTGGCATACCGGGCGATCCTCACATGTGGCGATGACGGGAGGCGCAACACCCGTTTCCGCCTCCGTCGACCCCGCGTATTGGCAGCATCCTAGTCATCTTGTGTCTATTCCGGGAGGTTGGGCGCAGCCATCGCCGCATCGTGCACTCACTGTCTCTGAGATCGGCGACATTGTGCAGGACTATCGCAGGGCCGCCGAACGTGCGATGGAGGCTGGATTTGAAGGGGTGGAGATACACGGGGCGAACGGTTACCTTGTCGATCAATTCCTCCAAAACGGCAGCAACAAACGAGAGGACGAATATGGCGGCTCCGTTGAAAATCGGGCACGTCTTCTTTTTGAGATCGTGCAGGCCTCGATTTCAGCCTGCGGTGCGGACCGCGTCTCGGTGCGTCTAGGACCAGGCGGCACATGGAATGGAATGTCCGATAGCGATCCGTCCGCGCTGTTCTCGTACGTGGCGGAGCATTTGAACCAGTTCGGCCTCGCATGGCTTCACCTCATCGAGCCGCGCATTGGGGGAAGCGAGCTGATTCACGATGGTCAGGGTCCGGTGGCGGCCCGGCAATTGCGTGCCATCTATCGGGGCACGCTGATTGCCGCTGGCGGATTCGAGCCCGATACGGCGGAGGCGATTGTTGCCGAGGGAACTCTCGACGCGGTTGCCTTCGGGCGTCATTTCATTTCCAACCCGGACCTACCGCGGCGCATTCGGGAAGGACTGCCCCTG
>JBEKNN010000142.1:0-23181 GCA_049522755.1 Bryobacteraceae bacterium
ATATCGAGTCCGGCGCTCTTCGAGGACCTGGCCTGAAGAAAGTACTTGACGATCCATCGCTGCATTGCCGGGAAAGTTACGAAAACAAGCGAACGGGCAATACGCGGAGAGCTCTTGAAGCAGGCTAATCAGGTTTCCCACATGAAACAGCGAAGCAAGATTATCCCGTTTGAGGACACCTTTGATGAAGACGAACTGCTTGCAACTTTGGCTCACAATGCTGCGAAAGCCGCAGAGTCAAGTTCCGCCTTTATGGCGATCTGCGGAATAGCGCTGCTTTGGATGGCGACTGGGCCTTTGTTTCACTGGAGCGATACGTGGCGACTGGTCATCAATACGGGCACGAAACATCGTGAGCATGCTGATGGTATTTCTCACTCAGAACACTCAGAATCGGGAAAGCTCTGCTCTCCAGCTCAAACTTGACGAGCTACTCAGGGCGGTACGGGGCGCTCAAAACGCATTCATCAATATCGAGGACTTTGGCGAAGAAGACTTAAACCGCTTGAAAGAGCGATCCGCGACATTGGCGAGACACGTGCTGTTAGTGTAGTGTTCTGCACGTACAAAGGAGATTGCAATGTTTTTAGGACTGTTCGTGATTTTGCTTGTGATGTGGATGCTGGGATTTTTTGCGTTCCACGTTGCCGGTGGGCTGATTCACCTTCTGTTAATAATAGCGGTGATTTCTTTGGTGTTTCATTTCATCAGGGGTCGCAGCGTGGCCTAAAGGCAACGGCCGTTTGCCCGTTGGCTTGCAGGCCCCAAATTAATTCGAAATGTAGCCAGGGATGTCCCGGCGGTGACCATTTTGGCTGCTTACGGAACATGAGATAGTCGGTCGCGGCCAATCTGCTTTGCTGAAACTTTGCACGAGGACAAAATGCGGCAAAAGGATTTCGTCGAATTGACGAAACCAATGTGGAAAGATGCGGCGGCGTCCACCGGCGAAGGATTCTGAAAAAGGGGCGCAGTCTCTCGGTTAAGGTCTGGGCATTCCTCCCTGGCGGAACAAAAACGAAAGGAAATCAAATATGAGGTACTCGCGACTAAGTTTACCGGCGGTGCTTAGTGTTGCCGGCGCCGTTTGTTACGGACAGGCGCCGACTCAACCTGACAACACTAAAGTAAACCAACGCGATCGCAGCGCTGCGGAAGCGACCGCGGACCAGCAGAAGTCCAATGCGGCCGACATGAAAATGACCCAAACCATCCGGCGGTCGATCACGGCGGATAAGTCCCTTTCCACGTACGCCCACAATATCAGAATTATCAGCCAGAACGGCATGGTGACCTTAAAAGGGCCAGTCAAATCCGATGCCGAAAAAACGGCGGTTGTGGCGAAGGCTGTAGCCGCAACCGGCAGCGCCGATCATGTGACCGACCAGATTTCCGTCAAACATTAGTATTCCCGATTCGTAAAGGAGCTACACCATGGCAACCAAGAACGTAGCAGTGTTCGGTATTTACAAGACCGTTGGCCTGGCGGAACGAGCCGTAGATCGCCTATCCGGAGCCGGGTTTTCGCAAAATGACATTTCGGTGCTTCTTCCGGACAACCAGAGTACAAAGGAGTTCGCACACGAAAAAAATACCAAGGCCCCCGAAGGAACAGCCACCGGGGTGACAGCGGGCGGCGTAGTCGGTGGGACGTTAGGCTTACTGGCCGGGATTGGAGCATTGGCCATTCCAGGCCTCGGTCCATTCATTGCGGCTGGTCCGATTATGGCCGCGCTGGCCGGTTTGGGCGTCGGCGGAGCGGTTGGCGGCTTAATCGGAGCGCTCGTCGGGATGGGTATCCCCGAGTACGAGGCCAAGCGCTATGAAGGGCGACTGAAAGATGGCGGAGTTCTGTTATCGGTGCATTGCGATACGTCCGGCGAAATTTCGCGGGCGAAGGAACTGTTGACAGGGACTGGCGCCGAGGACATTGCGTCTACTGGGGAAACATCTGTCGGCTCACACGGTGCATAGACTGCTCAGAAACGGCATAGGCTCTGGTCAAGTAGTACTTACCAATCCGCGCAGGGGACTTTCCCTCTAGGTCTAGGCGGACCCCTTGCTCCGCGGCTGCCCCCCCCGGTCGGCCCTCGGGATCGCCTGGGCTGATTGAGCGGGGCGAAGGAGCGGGTCCAGGGGGACCCGCGCGGACCGGGGGGTCCGCCCTACTTGGCGCTAGCTGGCGGGGTCGCTACTAACAGGTCCCCGTTGATGGCTTCCAGGTGATTCAGTTCCTGCCGCAGCCTTGCCCAATCGCCGGCGTCGGCCTTGGTGGCGATAGGCAGGCTGAGATCCTGGTAGAAAGCCAGAATATCGTTCCTGAGGTCGTCCGGCATCTCCGCGTAGTGACCATCCAGCTTGTGCAGCAGTTTGGCGTACGCGTCGTCGGCCAGCGTATATCCGCCCGCCTTGGTGACTGCTCCCACGTCGATATTGTCGTTGGGCAGGACAAGCCGGCCGTCACTCACTTCGGCAAGCAGCGCACGATACCGGTCGATGGATGCGTTGAATCCGGCCATGTACAGCTTTTCCGTTTCCGGCGTCAGCTTCTTAAACGCCAGCGCCTTGAATGGGCCGACTTTGGGCACGATGCGGAAGAAGCCCGCCAGCATTTTCGACCGGATGCCCGGACGTTGATAAGCTGCGCCCCAGTTCTTCTCATAGCTGGACCGGGACAGATTGTAGAGAAATTTCCTGCGGGTGATGCCGGGAGCATCCTTCCCGATCTCCTGCCTCCTGATTTGCCACGCGACTTTGGTGAGGGCCGGAAGAATTGTCCCAACCGCCCGCCGGTACGATCCGATGGCGAGATCCAGGTCGAAGAATACCTGCTCGATGCGCATTCCATAAGTGTCCTGGAAGGCGCGCTCGAGCACCGGTTTCGCAACCTGAAAACCGATGAATGTTTTGTAGGCATCCGGCGCGTAGCGGCTCCTCGCGGATTGAAACACATCGAATCCGAATTCCGTCTTGCTGTGCGAGTACGGATCGTCCGCATAGGTTATCGTGTTTCCGAATTTCAAGCGCAGCTTCGGATAGAGTAGCGGCACTGAGACGTTGGTCGCCATGCTGTGGCCGTCATTGTCGGCGGCGTAATGCGAAAGCGCGCCCAGCGCGAAAGCATATTCGTCCAGATCCTGAGACTCGCGAATCAAGTTGAGAATGAAGTCGCCGCTGCGCACGTAATGCGTCAGGTCGCTGTAGAACTTACTGCCAAATGGATAATAGCCTAAGTCCTGGATGATGCTTCCTCCGTAGGCGTAGGCGTGCGCCTGCATCAGGTCTTCCCTGGTGGAAGCGGGAAATCGTTTCAGCAGCAGGGGCTTGATCGCGCTGTCCCAGGTGGAATCGATAATGGCTTCGTGAGTGAGTACGGAATAGGAAGAGGCGCTTTGAGCCGACAACAATGCCAGTAGCCCGATCGCGGCATACCGTGGCGAACTCCAAAGACGCCGGACAATCATGGTTTCCGGCGGAATACCGCTCTCTTGATATCCGGCCAGAATTCCGCTCCCACATTGCCAAGCACATCGAAGCCAAGTGAGATCGAGCCGTCCTCAATTCCATAGCGAGGCTTATCGAGACGGGCCGGATACCATATATTGGAAACGAAAGCCGCGCCGTAGTCGCTGCCTATGCGCCAGGTGGCCAGTGTCTCGCCGCCTGCATCGGTCCGCGTGATTATGGTCGCCCGGACCGCATGTCCCGCCCGGCGCCAGAATCCGGTGGCGTCCGATCGATGGTAGCGCGGATCCTGTCGCAGCGCCGTGTCGAGGCCAAAAGCCATGACGCCGTGGATCCCCGACCACGCCAGCGTGGATGCGTAACGCTCGCCGTAGGCGCCGCCGCCTTGTCCCCACTCTTTCGGAGAGTTTACTTCCTGGAGGAACCCGGCATACGCGGCCATGCCGACGAGGGCCAATGGGCCGTAAGCGCGGGTGGCGTGGAAGCGCAGTTTGCCTTTCCAGGTGAGGGGATCGGAGGTCTGAATAATCGCGGCTGAGGTCTGAGCAATTCCTGCAACCGGAATCGCCATCAGGAGCGCGAGTATCAGTCCGCTCCCGGCTTTGCGGCCTAATCGGCCTCGTGTTAATGGTCTTGTCACAGAATTTTCAAATTTCTTGAAGCCGCGCGCGGGGCGTCGTGGCTTGTTTCAATCGGCCGGCAATGGCCGCACCGGGAGTGCCGCCAGCAAGGTTACATAGGCCGCGATACAGGTGAATCCCGCCAGGAGAAACATCTTAGACGCGAGCGCGAGTGGACTGACAACCACGACAATTGCGACCAACCCGGCAGCCCAAAAATATACCTTCAACCGGGTGGCCCGCTGTATAAAAACAATTCGTAGCTTGCAGCGCAAGGCATCAACATTGAGGCAATCAGCAGCGCCGCAACCTTGACGATCTTCGTAATCATTTGAAACATCGATTGAAACATCGATTTTCCTTTGCCAATCACGCAAGCCAGACACACCCGCGGCAACGCCCGCCACAGCCCGGTGGACTCTGCTATCGAGGCCCCTAAAGACTGGGTCGAGCGCTTGCCTGCTGGGTTTCCTTCAAAGCGTGAGACCACGCGTCGGCTTGCTTTTCAGCCTCCGCCCTGGCGATGCCGTATCGCTCCTGAAGCTTTCCGATCAGATTATCCTTCTTCCCGGTGAGAGTCTGAATGTCGTCGTCTGTGAGTTTGCCCCAGCGCTCGCGGGCAGACCCTGTTAAGCTGTTTCCACTTGCCTTCGATTTGGTCCCAGTTCTATATGCGTTGTCCTTTTGCGCGATCTCGCGCCCCTGTTCTCTTCATATGGATTACCCGCTCAAGCTCGCCGCCAACCCGGCAACCATTACGAACCACGCTCTAAGAGAGGCATTCGGGAGCCCACTCGCTCTCTCGCACGCACGCCAAGGGGGCCTACGTGACAGATCCGCGGAGCTGGCGCGGCAGGTTGGGGAGTGACCACGCGGGGTCAAGTGACCGCTAATGGTCAATGCGCTCCTGATGGCGTGCGACGGTCTTGGCCTATTTAGCATGCCAGCCTTCTTACAATTCATTTCCGAATTACTCAGGTTATTCCCCGGTCCCGCAGGTCCGGCGAAACAGAAGTCCCGGTGAATTTAGCATATGATTCCACTGACCATATTCGGTCAAATTCCGACATTCTATCGATCGACCTCCTTTAGGCTTTAAGCACGGGTTTATATGACTTTTGCATCGATCCGCACCGATGGCCCATAAAATGCGAATGTCCAGATACAGCCCCACGGGCGGCTCGTAGCGGGACGAAGGGAATTGGCATTGAGGGAAGCAGCTAGCAAAACGAATGGGTTCCAGGAGGTCCTCGAGCGAAGCGAGGCCGAGCTGGATAAAGTATTGCGAAACCGGGACGGTATCGCCATCGAGAAGAGCGCGGACCAAATGGATGAGATTCAGTATGCGTCGGAACGCGATCTGGCGATCCGCAACGTAGACCGCGAGTCCCGCCTGCTGCTCCAGGTAAGAGCCGCGCTACGGCGGATTCGCGACGGCAGCTATGGAACCTGCATCGATTGCGAATCGGCTATAAGTCCAAAACGGCTTACGGCCGTGCCGTCGGCGCCGCGTTGCATCCAATGCCAGGCCGCGGCCGACCGGGGTGAACACGAGGGAACGGTGTCTCTCGGCGAAACTCTCGTGAATTCCATGTGAATGAGTGGTTTTTTCGCCTGGCCCGCCAGCCACTATCGCCGATAGCTGCTTGGCCCGCTCCGGCGAAGGGGAAGTAAAAGGCATTCTAGTAGGTCTAAAGAGGAGAAGAGATTATGGCAGCAAGCAGTGCATTGGCAGGTTTTCAAACGCGGATCGAGGACGTATTGGCGCATTTACCAATCTCCACCACGACGGAGTACAGTCAAGGCCAAACGATCTATGGTCCGGATCATGTTTCAAAGAGTATTTATCTGGTGGTCAGCGGCAAGGTGCTGATCTCTCAGATCGCCGCGGAGGGCAGTGAGGTACTGCTCGAAATCGTCCGCCCCGACGAGCTGTTCGGCGAGTCGGCATTCCTCGACGTTCCACAGCGCCCCGAGCAGGCCGCCGCCCTGGAAAGGGCCACGTTGATGACTTGGGCCATTTCCGACATGGAAGAACTCGTCATGAAGCGGCCGCGCCTTGCGGTGGCGCTACTGCAAGTTCTCGCGCAGCGCAACGCCGAATTCAGCCGGCGGATCGAGAGCTTTTCGCTTGACACCATCGAGCGGCGGCTCGCCCGTTCGCTCATGCGCTTCTCCGAGCGTCTGGGCACGCCGGAGGAAGACGGATCGGTGCGGATGATGCCGCTTACCCATGAGATGTTATCGCGGTACGTCGGTACCTCGCGCGAAATCGTCACGCAGTATATGAACCGGTTCCGGAAGCAAGGCTATGTGAGCTATTCCCGGCATGGCATCGTGCTCTATCGCGACGTTCTAAAAACGGTTTTCGAAAGAATCGCACCTGCCTCCGCGGAGCAAAGCAATTAGGGGCTCAGGCGCAAGCAGCCTGCTTCCATAAGACTCTCCGTGGAATCCTGTGTTCGGGCGAAAGAAGCCAGTCTCGCTCTTTTGCCGCCCCGCAGCCCTTGCGTGGTTGCCGAGGTCCTACCAGCCCTTAAACCTGCCCGGTTGCAGCGTTAAGGGCTGGGTTTGCGTAAGCGCCAAACCACCCGGTCGAAGCTTCGCGGAATTGAGTTACAGGCGTCATTAGCGCGACGCCGCTTCGCACGGGGTGTCTGTTGGAGCGCCGGGACCAGTAAACGATCATGCGTCCAATCCAGCGAGATACGAAGGAACCATAGAATGATGAAGCTGGTGTTTTACTATGGCCCAGGCGATATGGTGAGTAAGATCATCCGGCTCCTGACACATGGACCTTACAGTCACGTGGAATTACAGTTCACCGATGGCTGCAGATTCTTTGCTTCGGGTCATGGGATATACACGGGAACTCACATGATCTGCGACCGCAAAGTTTATGCGCCTAACTGGGATCAAGTCCTCATTCCGGCGACCGAGGAACAGGAAGAAGCCGCCGAACGATACATTTTTCACCTGATCGGCTTCCCATTCGATTTTCGCGGAATGGTCGGCTTTCTGCTTCCGTTCATCGATCGCCGCCGCAAAGCCAAGTATTGCAGCTCCATCGTTTTAGATGTACTGCAACAGAGCCTGCACATGTTTCCGGGGGTGGGACTCAAGACTTCGCCGAATGGCCTCCATCGCCTCTTCGTTGCCGAGCATGCTCTGGTGATTTCCGCCCCTGCTCCTGTTGACCCCGCATCCTCCCTCCTTGTGCCAGGCTCAGATCCTCCCGGCGATCCGCGGCCCGCGACTGGCGCGGCTGCCACCCCGCCGGCCGAGCCGACGCCCCAGGCCGCTGCAGTTGCGTCAGAGCCCGCGAAACAAGAAACTAAAAACTTAATCCAAGTCCCTTGAAGTCTTGGGTCTGGTCTGTTATTGCGTGCATCTCACGCTTGACTCTCTTGCCCGGCAGCAGCCTGCGCTTCGATGTTCCGCAACCTTCGTGACTGTACCCGGCAGGCAACAACCGAGACAGAGGCAGTAAGTTGGAGTGGACGAATGCGGACGCGTTCGCACCGGCAAGCGGCAGTTCCTAAGCCTGCGAAGTTACCTTATATTCCGTGGTTGAGAGTGGTGTGTCGCGGCGAACGTGCCGGTGTTCGAGGCGCGGCGCACAGGGTAAACACCCGAGCTGTGCGCGCCCTTCACGCGCAGCCCGGCGCCTAAACATAATAGATCCTTCAAAGACGCCGGACGCTTCCCAACCCGCGGTCCGATTTCATCGCGATCTAAGCGGACCTATCCCACAAAATTCTCGCCGTTTCTGGAATCCAAGAAGTTAGAAAGCCTTTGAAATGGGCGCTGGCGTGCAGAAGTAAGTTTCCAAAAGGTGGCAAGTCATGAAAACTCAAAATATGCAACGAGCCTGTTTTCCAGTCGTCTGCGTGGGCGGAGCAGCCAGCAGCCCTGAGGGCTATATTGAGTTAGTCCGGCACCTTCCTGCCGATCTAGGTGTTGCTATCGTCATAATCAATCACCTGAGAATGATTGCCACCCTGCTCCATGAGACTCTCCCGCGTTATACAAAGATGCCCATTGAGGCGATTACGGAAAAATTAATCCTTCAGCCCAACCGTGTATTCATCCTCCAGGCGGAGCGCGATCTGCACGTTCTTGACGGTGAGTTCCGTCTAAAAACGATATCCAAGCCCAAGGGATGGCCCGACGTGATTACGGTTTTTCTGCGTTCGCTGGCGAAGAACTGGGACGGCCAACTGATTGCAGTCATTCTTTCCGGCTATGACGGAGACGGGGCAGCAGGGTTGCGCGCCGTAAAAGACGTGGGCGGCGTCACTATGGCGCAAAGCGTCGAGTCATCGGGGCAGCCGGATATGCCTTTGAGCGCGATTTCCAGCGGGTGTGTCGATTTCATTCTTCCAATCCAGAATATCGCTGAGGAAATAGGGCGGATTGCGCGAGCGGCGAAGGCGGAAGGTCTCACGGCAGCGTCATGAATAAAGACGTCTGGCCGCGCAGCACCCGGTGCTGGCGCCGGCGCGCCCTATGACGGTTAAGGTTTATTAAATGCTGATCGCTGTGGTTAATCTGAAAGGCGGGGGCGGGAGATCCACTTGCGCCGTGAATCTGGCTTGTGAGCTTGCGGACCTTGACCATCTCTGCAACGACCGCTGGCAGGGCAAGTATCGCGTCGTATTAGTGGATGCCGATGCAGATGGCGCCGCCAGCAAGTACAGCTCCGGTGGACACCTGCCGGTAAGCAGCGAGAACCTTCCGATCGCGGACTGGAGCGACATGGAGGGGTGGATTCAGCGAGTGCTGGCGATACAGGTGGATTTCGTGATAGTGGACGCGCCACTGAAAGTCGACATCATTACCAAGGCAATCGTCGGCATCTGCGATCTGGTCGTGGTTCCGTGGTGTGCGGCCGATGACGTTGATTTAATCGCGGTCGCTCCGATTGTAGAGCTTATCAGGGTAGTGCGTTCAGCCAGCGCGGACGGAGGGCCGAAATGCTTATTAGTACCGACGCATGTGAATGCTAGAACCACGGCCGGAAAAGAGATCGAGACTGTGCTCGGCAAGCTCGGCGAACCCATAGGGCCGGCCATTCATCAAATGGATGCGTTTGTGGATGCTGCCATCGCCGGCCGGTGGATTGGCGATTTTGCGTATAACAGCGCCGCCCACCAGGATATCAAGGCGCTGGCGAGCGCCGTACGTCAACTGGGCAAGAACATGAACGGCAGGACAACAGATAGAGATCATTCGATCGAGGCAAAGATGACGGCTTCGGACGCGACGGCGGCGCCCGAAGCTATGGAATATTCCGCCATTGCGGGGAGCCCGCCTGAAACAGATTGACGCGACATAGCCATTCCGGGATTGAGCGAGGTTTAAACACGCGATTTGGCAGGCGGGCGAGCTTAGGCGCAAGTGCGATCATCGGTTACAGTTATTAGTGGGAAGTTCGGGATCTCAATTCCTTGACGGCATTGGACCAGTCTTCTTCCGGCGATCCGTCGGGACAGCCTCTCGATTTCCAGAGTTCATAAGCCAAGGCCGCGATGTCGTTGTGTCCGAATGCGGCGATGCCATGCCCGGCCGTAGCCGCCTGCGTATGCTGATGAGCGTTTTCGGAGTGCTCGAGGGCTTGCCGTGAGTGCTCGTGTCCCGTCAGGTGCTCCTCTTGTCCGTGCTGCTCGGCGGAGCGATGGGCATGAGCGGCAAGATCGTGCAATTCGGCGGCTAGCTGGTGGTTCTCATAATGCGATCCGTTGTTATATCGAGTAGACATAAATTTAGAGGGCTCCTATCTTCCCCGATTTGGTGTGTGCTTCCTGAGCCAGTTTGTAAGCGTGATCCGAGTATTCCAACGCCCGCTCCGAATGCCAGCGTCCCGCCTCGTCATCCCCTTTTTCGTTATGTTCAGCGGCGGTTCGATGGGCCCGCGCCGCCTGTTCGTGCCGCTCGGCGGCTTTCCGGTGTGTGTCGCGCTGCATGGTGTTTCCTCCTGGTGGAAACGTACTCGACTCTCTATTTTATCAGCACGAGGCGGACCAACTTCTTGGTGTAGGGGTATCCGCCAGGAATGGCGCCGGATCGCCGCAAATCTTCCACTCCGATGTGGCGGAACATGCAGCGCATAAGGGTGGCGCCATTGACCAAATTCGATCACATGACCTAGCACGGTCAGTTCCCCATCCGATCACTCAACTGTGAAGCCGCGAAACGCGGGCATATATCGCTTTAAACAACGATTTTGCGTTCACGGCCCCTGAAATGCAGTCGTGTATACCGCGCGGAGATGCCCGCCGAGACTGTATCCCGCCGAACCAAAACGAACGGCAAATCTGAGCAAAGGAAGAAAAATATGAAGCTATTTAAAGCAGCGACGACGGTGTGTTTTATGGCGCTAATGGGCGCGGTCCTGGCGCCAGGCGTCAAGGCCGATGAGTGGAACAAAAAGACCGTGGTCACCTTTAGCGGCCCCGTCGAGATTCCGGGGGTGCATCTCACCGGGTGGAGCGTACTGCCGGCCGGGACTTATGTCTTCAAGTTACTGGATTCTCAATCCGATCGCCACATTGTCCAGATTTTCAGCAAGGACGAAAGGACAGTAATTGCCACGATACTGGCGATCCCTAACTATCGCCTCCATCCCACCGACAAGACTACGATCACATTTAGAGAAAGACCGGCGGGCGAGCCGGAAGCGTTGCGCGCCTGGTTCTATCCCGGCGCAAATTGGGGCGAGGAATTCGTCTATCCGAAGGCGAAGGCCATGGAAATAGCTAAGTCGACGAATACGCCGGTACTCTCGACGTCGGCCGACATCCCCGTCGAGGTTGCCGAGCCCATCCAGACAGCCGACGCGCCTGTGGTAGTGCAATTGAAGCAGGCGCCCATTATGGCTATCCAACCGAGCGGAGACGAAGTGCAACTGTCTGAGGTTGTCACTGCGCCGCCGGCGCCGGAGCCCGCTGTTCAATCGGCTGACAGAGCGCTCCCGGCCACGGCGAGCACGCTGCCGCTGATGGCGCTGCTTGGTCTTCTGGCCCTTGGTGGCGCGTTCGTCTTCCGCATCGCCGAAAGACGCGTATAGCAAGGGATCCTCGATCTCTCGGGCGCGGCGCGCCGCCTCACCAGCGCGCCGCCGTTACGAAATGAGAGGGTAACAGCCATGCGACAGAGAGTTGTCCCGCTACTGGCGCCGCAACCGAAGCATCGGAACGGCGATGGTTGCTTTGAAACCAGAGTTCGCGGCCTCGATGTCCTCAATTCACCTTCGTTGAACAAAGGCACAGCCTTCACGGAAGCGGAACGAAAAGCTCTGGGCCTCACCGGCCTGTTACCGCCGGACATCAGCACTCTGGAAGCGCAGGTCAAGCGCGCTTACATCCAGTACGAGCGCCTGCCGGATGCGTTGAGCAAGAACATCTACCTGACCGCCCTGCACGATCGCAACGAGGTGCTCTTCTACCGGCTGTTCTCGGAGCACTTGCGCGAGATGATTCCCGTGGTCAACGACCTGACGGTCGGCATGGCGATGGAGCAGTATCATCACGAGTGCCGCCGCCCGCGTGGTCTGTATCTCTCGATCGACCATGCCGAAGCCATCGAAGAGGCGTTTGCCAGCCTGGGCGCAGGGCCTGGCGATATCGACCTAATCCTGGCCACCGACGCCGAGCAAATCCTGGGAATCGGCGACTGGGGCGTAGGCGGCATCGAAGTGTCCATCGGCAAGCTGGCGATCTACACGGCGGCGGGCGGCATCGACCCCTCCCGCGTGATCCCGGTGATGCTCGACGTGGGCACCAACCGGGAGAGTCTCCTCAGCGACCCTATGTATATCGGCAACCGTCACGCCCGAATACGCGGGGAACGGTACGACGCCTTTATCGACGCTTACGTCAAGACTGCGACCAAGCTCTTTCCCAAGGCGCTGCTGCAGTGGGAAGACTTCGCGCCCGGCAATGGCCGGCGCATCCTCGAAAAGTACCGCGACCGGATCTGCACCTTCAACGACGATATGCAGGGCACTGGCGCCATCACGCTGGCGGCGGCCATCTCCGCCCTGCGCATTTGCGGGACGCCGCTGCGCAACCAGCGCGTGGTCATCTTCGGGGCGGGTACGGCGGGTGTCGGCATCGCCGACCAGATTCGCCACGCCATGATGCGCGACGGGCTTTCCAAAGAGGATGCCGCCAATCGCTTCTGGTGCGTGGACCGGCAGGGGTTACTCAACACCGGCATGGCGGATCATCTGCGGGACTATCAGGCGCCGTACGCCCGGCCGGCTACCGAAAGCAAAGGCTGGAAGCACGACGAGGATGGTAACGGCGTAGGCCTTGCCGAGGTGGTGCGCCGGGTGAAACCGACCATGCTGATCGGCGCGTCGACAGCCGCCGGCACTTTCACGGAAGCCATCGTTAGAGAAATGGCGGCGCATACCGAGCGGCCGATCATCTTCGTGCTCTCCAATCCGCGGGCGCACGCCGAGGCCGCCCCGGCGAATCTTATCGCCTGGACTGACGGGCGTGCGTTGATCGCCACCGGCAGCCCGTTCGCCCCGGTAACCTATAAAGGAGTGACCTACGTCCTGGGCCAGGTGAATAACGCCATGCTGTACCCGGGTCTCTGCCTGGGCGCCATTGTTTCGCGAGCCCGCAGGATCAGCGACGGTATGTTTGCGGCTGCCGCCAGCGCCGTATCCAGTTTGGTCGCCGTGCGCCAGCCCGGGGCGTCCCTGCTGCCGCATATCGACGACTTGCGCAGCGTGTCTATGACCGTCGCGGCGGCGGTCGCGGAGGCCGCCGATGCTGAGGGATTGGCCGGAGTGAAGCTGGATGACATCGTGCAACAAGTACAGGACGCAATGTGGCAGCCGGAGTACCGCCAAATCCAGGCGTGTTGAAGAGTGGGGCGGCCAATCCTGGCTGCCGCCGGCTTTCAGCCGGCGTCTGGCCTGGCGAAAATGAGCCGCCTGAAAAGCAGCTGCGGCGAGATTGGCTGCCTCACAGAATGGGGACATTATGAGAACGACGGCAAGCAGTCTCGCGCTCGCGATGCTTCTCCTTACCGGTCTCGCGGGCGACGTCCAACCTCAAGATTCGCAGTCAAGTCACGCTCAGGAACCGGAGCCGTACAAGATCTCGGTGAACGTCGATCTTGTGGTGCTGCACGCCGCGGTGCGCAACCGGGAAGGCGGATTTGTTTCCGACCTAAGCCAGCAGGATTTTACGGTTTACGAAGACGGCGCCCGGCAAAGCATCCGCTTGTTCCGGCACGAAGACATCCCGGTCACGGTGGGCCTGGTGATCGACCACAGCGGGAGCATGCGGACGAAGCTTCCCGAAGTGACCGCCGCGGCCCGGACCTTTGTTCAGACTAGCAACCAGGCAGACCGGCTCTTCGTCGTCAACTTCAACGAGAAAGTGACGCTGGGCCTTCCCGATACGATCAGCTTCGCCGATCGCTCCGAGGAGTTGGAACGGGCGATCTCAAGGACGCCCGCTATCGGAATGACGGCGCTTTACGACGCGTCCATCGAGGCCCTGGAGCGATTCAAGGCAGGCAGCAAGGATAAAGGAGCGCTGATTATTATCAGCGATGGCGGAGACAACGCAAGCAAGCAAACCCTGGCCGAGCTCCTGAAGATGGCCGAGCAATCGAGCGTCGTCATGTACGCGATCGGCATCTTCGATGAAGACGAGGTCGATCGGAATCCGGACGTGCTCCGCCGTCTCGCCCGGGCCACTGGCGGCGAAGCCTTTTTTCCGCAACAGCTCAATGACGTGGTATCGATTTGCGAGCGCATCGCGCACGATATTCGTAATCAATACACCATCGGATATGTTTCCGGCAATCGCGAGAAACCCGGCGCCTTCCGGACGATTCGCGTAGTCGCCAGTGGGACGCCGGGCAGCAAGCTCGTGGTGCGCGCCCGCTCCGGCTACATCGCCAGCGGCGATCCGCATCCGTCAAAGCACGAGGCCGCGAAGTGAGGGTGGTGCTCAAAAAAGGCGCCCTGAGGCGGGTTCTGCGGTCGGGCCAGTGGGTGCTTGGCGCCGCCGCCGTCGCGCTGCTGGGCTATTGCGGTTTCGTTCTGGCGGATACGTGGATGTTCCAGAGCCGGGAGAGCCGGCTGCTCGATCACATGTTGCATGACCGGCATACGGCGGAGGGCACGGCGCTTCAGGTCGGATATCGAGCGTCGCCAAAGGATCCGCTGCCGGCCCTGTCCCACGGCATGATTGGCCGCATCGATATTCCCCGTCTCGGTCTTTCGGCGATGGTCATCGAGGGAACCAGTGCGCACAACCTCCGGCGCGCGGTTGGACACATTACCGGTACCGCGCTGCCGGGCCAACCGGGCAACGTTGGTATCTCCGGACACCGCGACACGTTCTTTCGGCCGCTGCGAAACATCCACAGGGACGACATCATTACGCTCACTACGCTGTTCGGAGAGTTCCGCTACCGCGTGGTCTCCACCAGGATAGTGGGTCCGTCCAATGTCACGGTTTTGGAGCCCGGCGGAAATGACAGCCTCACCCTGGTCACCTGTTATCCGTTTTACTTTGTCGGCGCGGCCCCTAACAGGTTTATCGTTCGGGCCGACCGAGTCACCTGACCCCGGGTGGCGCGGGCCCATGGCCTGCGCGTCCCGAGCCGCTCCAAGCGCTCGGCCGTGAGGGCGTTTCAGTTTCCGTACACCGGGCCAGGCGCCAAAGTAAACCGGGGGTGCTAGACTAAGATTTTCGCACCCATGCTATCGATCGTCATCCCGATCCATAACGAGGAACCCTCCATCCTGCCGCTGTACGACCGCCTGACGTCGGTGCTGGAACAGATTCAGCGTCCCTACGAAATCATCTTCATCGACGACGCCTCCACCGACCGCAGCTTCGAGTTGTTAGCCAACTTGGTGGAGACCGATGCGCGCCTCAAAGTAATCCGGCTGCGCCGCAATTTCGGGCAAACGGCCGCACTCTCAGCGGGCTTCCACGAATCCAAGGGCGAAGTGATCATCGCCATGGATGGAGACTTGCAGCACGCGCCCGAGGACATCCCCGCTTTGCTCCGCAAGATCGACGAAGGCTTCGACATCGCCAGCGGCTGGCGCAAAGACCGCGTTGACAACACCCTGATGCGCAAGATTCCGTCGCGGGTCGCGAATTGGCTGATGGCGAAAGCGTCGGGCATGGACTTGCGCGATTTCGGCACCACTTTCAAGGCGTATCGCGCCGAGGTCTTGAAGGACGTCAACCTCTACGGCGAGCTGCACCGCTTCATCCCCGCGCTGGCCAGTTTCTACGGCGCGCGCGTGGCGGAAGTGCCCATCCGCAACACCCCGCGCGCGTCCGGCGATTCGCACTATGGCATCGGCCGCACTTTCCGCGTGCTGTTCGATATCCTCACCATCAAGTTCCTGCTGAAATACTTCACGCGGCCGATGCACTTTTTCGGCTCGCTGGGATTGATCGGGACCACCTTGGGCGGCGGTACGCTGGCCTGGCTGGCGGTTTCGAAACTATTGGGCCATGACATTGTGGTGGAGCACGGACCGCTGATGATGGCGGCCGGCCTGCTGCTGCTGGCGGGCCTGATGATGTTCAGCACCGGCCTCATCGGCGAGATGATGATGCGGACCTACTTCGAGAGCCAGGACCGGCGGATTTACGCCATCCGCGAAATTCTCACCCGCAAGCACCGCGGCGTCGCGGGCGGAACGCGGTAGGACAGGCCTCCCGGCCTGTCTCCTGGAGTTCTACATTATTACGTGGGGCAGGCGCTTCCGCCTGCCAACTCGCTATATTTTATTAACTCCGAGCCTGGGCGATCAGGCGTTGGTTGAAAGGCTACCGCACGACAAGCCAAGCTGCTTCCTGGCCGAACGGGGAGACTTTCTGGCAAGATGAATCCTTCGACCACAGTGCGCGGCATGAAGCGGCACTGGACCGTCTGGTTCACGATGTGGAGTACAACCGGTAACTGCTGGCCTGGCAGCGAATTCCCGTGCCTGGCCTTGGTTGAGCGCGCGGTTGGCAGGCGAAAGCGCCTGCCCCACAATTGGCCGATCACTGCCGAAATGTAGAAACTCCAGGGAAAGCATGTCTCCGCTACGTTCAACTGGCTCGCTTTCTCCCGCGCGGAAACGATCTGCGCGTCGATGGCGAACACCCTCTCGAGCACGTCGCCGGAGCGCGTTGAACGCCGCCGCTGTGGACGCAAACTGCCGGCGCCGCGGGCAATCCGCGCAAATCCCGGAGCATCGCCTCGCCGCCCGTAGTATACTAGCCGCTTCAAGGAGCAGCCGCCATGTTGCCGGACTATATAGCCAAAACGAAACCGAACCCAAGCAGCAAACGCGGCCCATGGTATGCGAATACCGCGCCCAGCTACGCGGGAATTTTTTTGTGGATCGCGTTCTACCGCTCCATGGCCGGAGGCACGCTGGCGCATGGAAGCCTCGCGGTCTGCTTCGCAGGATTGGTGGTGGCGGGCCTGCTCTGCCACTTCCTTTACTATCTTGCGCCCGCCATGCTGGGAATGAAAACCGGCCTGCCGCTCTACGTAGTGGGCAGTTCCACGTTCGGCACAAAGGGCGGCTACGTCATGCCGGGGCTGCTGATGGGCCTGCTCCAGATCGGTTGGTTTGCGGTGGCAACCTCGGTCGCCAGCGAATTTATCCTGCGCGGCCTGGGCGCGGACGCGACGCCCGGCAACACGCCGTTCATCGTCACCGGCGTCATATGGGGCCTCGCGTTGGCGTGGGTGGGCGCGAAGGGCATCCAGTATGTGGCGAAGGTTTCCATGCTGCTGAACGCCATTCCGCTGATCATGCTGGCGATCGTGTTCTTCCAGACCGCGGGCGGCATCGGCAATTATCAGGTTCCCGCGAACCAGACCGATTCCTTCGTAGCCTTCACCACCATGATCGCCATCGTCATCGGTTTCTTCGCCACGGCGGGCGCGGCCGGCGCGGATTTCGGCATGAATTCGCGCAACCAGTCGGACGTCAAATGGGGCGGCTTCGTTGGCATCGCTTTGGCAGTGATCGTGGCCGGCGGGCTACCGATTGCATCCATCGCGGGCGCGCACGGCGCCGGTCTCAGCCAGGGCTTCGATTACGCCGACGTCATTCAGGCGATCGGCGGACCCGTGGCGGCCGCCATGTTTTTCCTCTTCGCCATCGCCTCGGTTCCGCCTACCTGTTTTTGCGCGTTCATCGCCGGCAACAGTTTCTCGACCATGATTCCGGGCGTGCCTAGAGTGACGTCCACTATGGCGGGCGCGGCCATTGGCATCGTGCTGGCGGTCACCGGCGTGGCGACGCATCTGATTTCGTTCTTCACCATCGTGGGCGCGTCCTTTGGACCTATCTGCGGCGCAATGGCGGCGGACTATCTGCTCTCTGGAAAGAGATGGGCCGGACCGCGCGAAGGCGTCAATCTCGCCGGATACATTGCCTGGGCGGTGGGCTTCGTGGTGGGGATCCTGCCGTTCCTGCCGCTGCCCGCGTCCATCCAACCGTATACGCAGCCAGCGGTACTCTATAGCTTCGTAGCAGGGTTTGCGGTTTACTGGGTCCTGGCGAAAGCCGGCTTGCAGCCAAAGATCGCATCGATGGCGCAGGCAGCATAAGTGGGGCAGGCAATTTTGCCTGCAGCCGGCTTTCAGCCAGCTTTTTCGGGCCACGTTTGAATCTTCGCAACGAACCGATTCGAGACGACCATGACCAAACCTTCCCGCGAGGAGCCGCGCCTCATCCAGCTCACCAAGATCTGTCTTGCCCTCCCCGAAGCCACGCGGGAATGCATGAACTCGCACGCCGGCTTCTACGTCCGCAAGAAGACGTTCGCGTATTTCCTCAACGACCATCACGGCGACGGCATTGTTTCCGTGGCCTGCAAGGCGCTGCCCGGCGAGAACACCGCCCTGGCCGCCGCTCAACCGGATCGATTCTACCTGCCCGCATACATCGGACCGAAGGGATGGGTGGCGCTGCGCCTCGATATCGGCAAAGTGGACTGGCAGGAAGTGGCCGAGCTGGCGGCCGCGAGTTACCGCCAGATCGCGCCCAAGCGCCTCGTCGCCCTGTTGCCGGCATAGGGCCGCGTGCAGTAATCTTGCCGCATGACCCGTGTTGTTACCCGTGTTGTCCTTTCCCTTCTATGGATCGGCGCCGTGGCCCACGCCCAACCCGTACAGCTCACGTATTTGGGTACAGCCGGCTGGATAATCACTCACGGCCAGACCGTGATTCTCATCGATCCTTACCTCACTCGCGCCAAGATGAATTCGCCTAACGACGCTGTCTCCCCCAGCGACACTCGGCCTTTGGTGACTGTCGACTCGATCGTGGAGCCGGACACGGCCGTCATTGACGCCCACATTCAACGCGCGAGTTACATCTTCCTGACCCGTACCCATCCCGATCACTCGCTCGATATGCCTTATATCGCACGCAAGACCGGAGCGCTGGTCATCGGGACCGCGAGCACCGCTAATCTGGCCCGCGTCAGCGGCGTGCCGGAAGCCCAGATCAAGACGGTCAAGGGCGGCGACGAGCTGAAGTTGGAAGGCTTCTCGGTGCGCGTGATTCCCAGCTTGCATGGCATCTTCCGCCGGCCCGATCCATCCCGGTCAGGTCCGCCACAGCCGCCGCTCTTCCCAGCCGATGCGAAGCCTCCCATTCGCTTCGGGCAACACGTGGAAGGCGGCACCCTGGCGTACCTGATACGCATCGGCCCCCACCAGATCATAATCTTCGGTTCCATGAATTACATAGAGAGCGCGGTCACCGGCCTGCGTCCGGATGTTGCTCTGATCGGCGCCATGCCGGAACGCCAGAACATCGACGGCTATACGCCGCGCTTACTCCGTGCGCTGGGTAACCCGCCCCTGGTGCTGCCTACTCACTGGGACCGCTTCAACGTCCCCTACAGCGTTTCTCAACAACCCGCGGTCGACCGGCTGCAATCGTTCCTCGCGGAGGTCAAAGCGGCATCGCCTGACACGCGAGTCATCGTGCCGGAATACTTCAAGCCCATCTCACTCGACCAATAAGCCGCGCGGCGGCGCTTCACAACGGTCTATCGGAACCAGTATGAACTACGGCGCCGTAAAATCGGTTCGTGAAAGCTACGATCGGCTCGCGGAGGAGTATGCGCGGCGAATTTTCAACGAGCTTCAGTACAAGCCGCTCGACCGCGAGCTGCTTGATCGCTTCGCCGCCGAAGTGAGGGACCGCGGCGAAATATGCAATATGGGTTGTGGTCCCGGCCACGTCGCCCGCCACCTGCGGGACGTGGGCGCAGCTGTCTTCCGCCTCGATCTCTCGCCCGGCATATTGGAGCAGGCTCGCCAACTGAATCCCGGCATTCTCTTCCGTGAGGAAAACACGCTGGCTCTGGACCTTCACGATGAAACACTGGCTGGGATCGCCGCCTTCTACGCCAACGTGAATATTCCCAAAGAGTCGGCGCCCTCGGTTTCTTAGCTGCTGGGCTTTGCCGTATGTCGGGGCCGTAAATGGGCGCAGCGAAGGCAGCGCCGCATGTTAACGTTGTAACATAGGATGAACATTCTCTTTATCGGGGATATCTTTGCTTCCCCGGGTCGCCGTATTGTTGCCGATCACCTTCAGGATATCGTCCAGTCCAATCGCATCGATCTGACCATCGCCAACGCTGAAAACGCCGCCGGCGGGTTCGGCATCACGCCCTCCATCGCCGAAGAGCTTTTCGCCTTAGGCCTCGATGTGCTCACCTCAGGCAACCACGTTTGGGACAAGCGCGAGTTGTTCGATTACTTCGCGCGCCAGCCGCGGCTGCTGCGGCCCGCGAATTATCCCGATGCCCCGGGCCGGGGAGCGATTGCGCTCCGCGCCCGCAATGACGTAGAATGCGCCGTATTGAACCTGCAAGGGCGCACCTATATGCCGCCCATCGATTGCCCTTTTCGCACCGCCGACCGGCTGCTTGGGGAGCTCGATCCGTCGATCCAGGTGAAGTTCGTCGACTTTCATGCCGAGGTCACCAGTGAAAAAGTCGCCATGGGCTGGTATCTGGATGGGCGCGTCTCGGCCGTGGTGGGAACCCACACGCATGTGCCCACCGCGGACACGCGCATTCTGCCGGGCGGAACGGCATACCAGACGGATTGCGGCATGACCGGCCCCTACGGGTCCGTAATCGGAGTCGACACCACCATCATTCTGCAAAAGTTTCTCACCGGTTTGCCGGTGAGAATGGAGGCATCGAAAAATTCGCCCGAGCTGCATGCGGTGATTGTGGATGTGGACGAATCCACCGGCAAGGCACGCGCCATCCGGCGGCACGCCATCGACGGAGACTAAATGGACTTCTCAAGCCCGGTCGCGGATATTACGGCGCTCTTCATCCAGGAAATCGGCGCGCTGTTGTTTGGCGTGGTGTTCCTGTTCTTGTGGCGCCAATCGCGCGCGGTGTACTTCGGGCTGTGGTCGATCGCCTGGGTGATGCGCTTCATCTCCACCCTGTTTGCCTACCAACTGCTGCAAAGCGGCAACTCGTTTTGGCTGGCGCCCTACGCGGTGTTCGAATTCGGTTTCGTGATTGTCCTGGTGGCCGCGGCGCGCGCCGGATTCGGATCGGAGATCAAAGACTGGCGGACGGTGCTGCGGCTGATCGCCATCCTGCCCATTTTTGTGGCGCTGGTCTATGCATTTGGTTACCTCTCGCGACTGGAGGCGTATCACGCATCCGACGCCGTAGTGCTGTGCTTCGTATACATCTATAACTTCGCGACGCTCCGCCGGAATGCGGGGACGGGCGGGCGCGTTTTTCGATTTTCGCTGTTGGTACTGGCGGCGGCGTTCCTGGAACACGCCATCATTTTTCTGTACCTATACAATACTCGCAATGCGCCGGCGTGGGCGCTCTATCTGCATCACGAAACCTATTACGATTTCGCCCTGCACTGCCTGTTGGCGTTTTCCGCCATGGCGATGTGGAGCGAAACTCAGATGGACCGCATCCGCGCGCTACAGACGGATCTGGACCACTTGAGGCGCGAGAGCAGGCGCACCACCGACCTCGACAGCCTGACGGGCCTGCTGAATCAGGCGGCCCTGGCGCGCCGGATCGAAGGGGGCGCCGAGTTCCAGGGCGTCGTAGCCGTGTGCGACATGGACAACTTCAAGGAGATCAACGACTGCTACGGCCACCTGGTGGGCGATGAGATTCTGCGCAACATCGGCAACCTGCTGCAAGCCTCCATCCGGCACGAGGACGAGGCGTTCCGCTGGGGCGGCGATGAGTTCGTGATACTGTTCCAGAACCAGTTTCCGGAAGTGGCGGCCAAGCGCATGGGCGAGCTGGAATTGCGCCTGCGCGAGTTCCGCGTGCGCGGCTTCGGATCGCTGCCCATCTCGGTGAGCTGGGGAACGGCCGATGCGCGCGGGCGGCCGCTGCGCGATGCGCTGGACGATGCCGACCGCAGCATGTACGTGGTGAAACGCTCGCGGGCGGCCGAAACCGTACGCGAACGCCGCCAAGGCGTGTAACGCCAGCGGTCTTGCCGCCGGTATGCGTCAATGAGCTAATGACACCGGCGGCAAAGACCGCCGGCGCTAATTGGCCGACGGTTTCTCGAAGTGATCCACCACTAGAACATCGATCGGTCGCTTGGCCCTTTCCAGTCTCAAACCCATCTGCTCCTGGAGCGCGGCTGCTACCTCTAAGGGGTCCGAAGGCCCGACCGGTCGATCGGCATCCGGGAGTCCCCAGATGAGTTCAAAGTCGAAATCGCCGGAAAGCCCTGTTTCATCGGTGACCGGCGTCCTAAGCATCAACGACAAATAGGAGGCGAGCCTGGTCATCGACGCTTTCCGGCCCACGATGTGATACGGATCTTCCCGACTTGAGAAGTTGCCGACAACGCCCTCGGGAACCACCCTTCCCTTGACGCTCAGTGGCTTGGCGCCCGTTTGCCACTCCTTCAGCCCCGGCTTTTTCTTCCCCTGGACTAACGTGTAGACGTCGCGCTGCCGCGTCTCGTGGTGGACCTTCAGGCTGAAGCGCTCCTCCAGGAGCGATTGGAACATTAGCCGGACCTCATCATCAGTGGGCGAGCCCGCTGCTACCGCATCAATGTCAAACCATCTCCAGCTTTCCGGAGCGTTAAGTTCGCCTTCCACTGGATAGCCTCGCTGGACATGATACGCGTAGGGCACCACCAGCTCCAGTTGCGTGTTGTGCATGGTCACCCTATCTCCTGAACGGTGCGGCGCCAAGTCCGCTGGACCAGCTTCGGATGGAGCCTTGATCTTGATCGATGCAACTTCAAACATTGGCCGGGGCGCAGGCGGTTGCCCACAGAGCGAGCGCGCGATCAGGCAAACCATGACAAGCGTACGCACGATCCGCACAGGCGTCATGTACCTCTCCTACACCAAATGCTAACATCGAAAAAAGCTCCTCCTATCAAGTGGCTTGTTTCGCTTCGGCCTGGAAATCCCGGTCACCTTCGGTCAAGTGTGGGTGAGCCGGTGGGGGACTTTTCGGAAACCCAGCCAGGCGGTCGATGCCTTTCCTGGCGTCGATGGCCTCGACTGCAACCAGGATAGGAGTTGTGGGGTAATCTGAATTCATCCCAGCGGTCTCGCGCCAGGCGCGCAGCAGGCTAGCCCAATCCGGAGGAGCCGATTCCCGCAGTTTCGTGCGAGTCGGCTGGGCGCTGCGGAACTGCTCCAACTGGTGCTTCAAGTTGAATGATCGCCTCCGGCGTCGGTGCTGGGCTTTTGCGGTTCCATGGCAGTCGCTCCTTCGGCGACCCATGAAATCATCAGGCCAGGCTAGCCGGAATCACGCAGATTTACCGAAATCTCACAAGACACCGGCGGCAGAGACCGCCGGCGCTACCACCGCCGGCGCTACCACCACCCGCGCTACCACCGCCGGCGCTACCACGACCCGCGCTACCACCGCCGGCGCTACCACCACCCGCGCTACCACCACCGGCGCTACCACCGCCGGCGCTACCGAAACCGGGTTACTTTACGCCGATGGTCGCGTGATAGCTGGAGAAGGCATCCGGATCGGCTTCACCGTTGACCAGTATCGCGATTTGCACCTGGGGGCTG
>JBEKNN010000143.1:0-22953 GCA_049522755.1 Bryobacteraceae bacterium
CTTCACTTCGCCGACACTCGCAGCCACCGGCACGCGCTCCACGCGCAAACGCCCCGCCGCTTGCGTGATCGGAACGTGCGGCCCGCCGTACGGCCAGCCGCTGCACAGAGTGAGGTCCATGCGCATGCCCAGTTCGCGCGCCTTCTGCCCGGTGAAGGCGAGTGCGTCCAGAAATTCCGGCGAGAGATACGGCAGATTCTTCAGCCCAAGCTGCGGATCGTCGAGCGTCAGCGGATACACCGGCTGCACTTCAAAACCGCCGATGCCGCCCTCCTTCATGGTGCGCATCTCGCGCTCGAGCTCGGGCTTCTCCACCGCCGAACCGAACCACCACCAGCGCATCATGATGCGCGCATCGTCCGGCGGATGCTGAAACGCCTGCTTCAGCGCCGCCAGGTCGGCAGGCGGTACGGCGCCCCACAATATCCAAATCCCAAACGCCACCGCCAAAATCGGCACACAAAGCCGCACACGCATCATAGTAGGACAGGCCTCCTGGCCTGTCTTGTCGCCTTCATCCTAAGCCTTCCCGCCGGCCGGCGCCATACCAATCCCCGGGCCGCCGCGCGTTTCGAAACAGGAAACGTTTCCGCCCCGTCTCCATCTCTGAATCTAGCCTGCTTTCATCGATTTCCACAAGCAACTACAGTTATATGCGTCACTTCCACCCTCCCTTCCCCACTCTCGAAGTTCCGTGATGCAAAACCTCCGCGGCTGGTTCATAATTGTTTGACGGGTGGCGTAAAGGCCGCCCATGATGGTTGATTAGCGGCAACCTAAAGTGACTAACAGCAAACAGACCGATCTCATCGCCGAAACGCTCGACAAGTTTCATGTCGAGCTGCCGTCGTGGGGCTTCGCCAACACCGGCACCCGCTTCGGCAAGTTTCTTCAGCCTGCGGCGGCGACCAGTATTGAGGAAAAATTCAGCGACGCCGCGCAAGTGCATCGGTGGACCGGAGTCTGCCCCACCATCGCTCTGCACGTGCTCTGGGACCTGCCCCACGGAGTGAAAGACGCGGATGAGATTCGCACTCTGGCCAACACGCACGGCGTCCGCCCGGGCTCCATCAATCCCAACGTGTTTCAAGATCAGATATACAAGTATGGATCGCTGGGAAATCCCGATGCCGAGGTCCGGCGCGCCGCGGTCGATCACATTATCGATAGCGTTCAGATCGGCATGGCGCTGGGCAGCCGCGACCTTTCGCTGTGGTTCGCCGATGGCTCGAATTATCCCGGCACGCAGAATATCCGCCATCGCCGTAAGTGGTTCGAAGAGGGGCTGCGCGCCGCCCACGCGCGCATGTCGAATGACCAGCGGATGCTGGTGGAGTATAAGCCCTTCGAGCCGGCCTTCTATCACACCGACATCGCCGATTGGGGCATGGCGCTGCTGATGGCGCAGGGCGCCGGTCCTTTGGCAAAGGTGCTGGTGGATACGGGGCATCACTATCAGGCGCAGAACATCGAGCAGATTGTGGCGTGGCTGCTCGACCTGGGAATGCTCGGCGGTTTCCACTTCAACGACCGCCGGTATGCCGACGACGACCTGACCACCGGCTCCATCGACCCCTACCAGGTGTTCCGCATCTTCCATGAGATTCTGCACTTCGAATGGGAGAAGGGAACGCGCGCCGATATCGCGTACATGATCGACCAGAGCCACAATTTGAAGGGCAAGATCGAGGCCATGATTCAGACCGTGACGACCATCATGGAGCTTTTCGCCAAAGCGGCGCTGGTGGATCACCAGAAGCTGGCGAAGCTGCAGGAGTCATGCGATCTGGTGGACGCAGAGGGCTGCCTGAAGGACGCCTTCTCCACCGACGTGCGCCCGGCCATCCGCGAGTGGGCGCGCGCCAAGGGCTTGGCCGAAGATCCCATGGACGCATTCCGCCAGAGCGGCTATCTGGAGCGCATCACCGCCGCGCGCACGCAGAAAAATATGGCCGCCGTTAGCAGCTACGCGTAACAGAGACATGGCCCGCTACGCGTTTAAGCTGCGCATCAAGGCGGATGCGATTGAAGAGTACGACAGGGAGCACGCGCGCGTCTGGCCTGAGCTTCTGGCGAAGCTGAAAGAAGTGGGGATATCCGAATACTCCATCTTCCGCCGCGGGCAGGATTTAGTACTCAGCCTGCGCGTGGACGATTTCGAAAAGGCGTGGGAAGCGCTCGACCGCGACCCGGTGAATCAGCGCTGGCAGGAATTCATGGCGCCCCTGTTCGAGCCGGTGCCGGACCAACTGGCCGGCGAGCGCTTCGCCATGATGAAAGAAGTCTTCTACCTGGAGTAAGTGAGTAGGACAGGCCTCCTGGCCTGTCTGCTCCGGGCCTGTCTACTTTTCAAGCAAGCCCCAGCCCGCGAGCCTTGCCCCACTTGACCGGCTCCAGCCTGCCAATCGCGAAGACGAAAATTGCCGCGCCCGTAAGTACCACCGCCGCCGCCACCACGAAGGCCCAGAAATATTCGCCGGTGCGCTGCACGATGAACCCCGTGAGCCAGGGCGCGCTGACGCCCGCCAGATTGGCGAAGCCATTCTGCAGGCTGGTCCACTTCCCCGCGGCGCGCGGCCCCGCCAGCGTCTGCGTAATGGCGAAGACGTTCGCGGTGTAGATGCCGAAACTGAAGCAGGCCAGCATAAGAAAGACCGTCGCCGTGCCCGCGTCGCGGACCACCGCCACCGGAAGTATGATGGTCGACAACGTCAGACCGATGCCCGCGAAAGTTTTGCGCACGCGGTTAGCTGAGGCGCCACGCGCGATCAAACGGTCGGAAAGATGCCCTGCCATCACTGCGGAGAATGCGATCAGGAAATACGCGGACGCCGCCGTGGTAGCCATTCTGCCGGCGCTGAAATGCCGCGCGGTTTGCAGGTAGTACGGCAGCCAGGTAAGCAGGAAGTACCAGTAATAGTTCGAGCAAAACAGCCCGAGCGCGCTGAAAATGGCGGCGCGTTGGCGCAGGATTTGAAGGGCGGTGGGCATCGCTTCCGAATGTTCCTGCGTTCCGGCGCCTTCGCCGCGCGGCATCCACCAGAGCCACGGAATCAGCCAGATCAAACTGCCGGCGCCCAGGCCTACGAAGAACGCGCGCCACCCATATTTCGCCATCAGCAATCCGCCCAGCAGCGTGCCCCCCGCCGGTCCCAACTTGGTGCCGGCGTCGATAAGCGCATTGGCCAGGCCGCGATGATGCTCCGGAAAATAATTGGCCAGGATTCGCGAATAGCAAGGATACGCGATGGATTCGCCCACTCCCAGAACCAGCCGCAGCCCGAACATCATCGCGAACGTGCGCGTGGCCCCTGTTACCGCCGTCGCGCCGGACCAAAGGAAAAATCCGGCGGCCAGAATCCAGAAGACGTTGAACCGGTCGGCCAGCCATCCGGCGATCAGGAACAGTTGCATCAAGGCGTAAGTCCAGAAGAACGCCGAGAGCAGCAGACCGAGTTGATAACTGGTGAGTTGTAACTCGGATTGCACCTGCGCCGCGCCCACCGAGAGATTGGCGCGGTCGAAGTAGTTCAGAAAGCCGGAGAGCGCCAGAAGCACAAGCGCGCCCCACGTGAGACTGGGCGCTCTGCTCGCGGGAAATCCCATTACGCGGCGGGCTGCTGTGGCGTGCCGGCTTCCACCGGGGCCTCTTGTTTATGCTTGCACTCGGCGTTGGGGCACTGCCAGAAAGTGCCGGCCTTGAGCCATTTCTCAATCATATAAGGGCTGCCGCATTCCGGGCATTTTTCAGGAACGGGCTTGCCCCATGCCACAAAGTTGCAATCCGGATAACGGTTGCAGCCGTAGAACGTCTTGCCGCGCTTAGAGCGGCGCTCCACCACTTCGCCCTCCGAGCACTCCGGGCATTTCACGCCGATAGTCTTCTGCTTGACATACTTGCACGTGGGGTAGTTGCTGCACGCCGTAAACTCGCCGAAGCGGCCGTGTTTCATCACCAGATTGCTGTCGCACTGCGGACACTTTTCGTCGAGCGGCTGATCCTTCCTTTGCGCGCCACCGATTTGCTTGGTGGTCTTGCAATCGGGATAACCGCTGCACGCGAAGAAACTGCCGAAGCGCCCTTTCTTGAGCACCATGGGCCGCCCGCAATTCTCGCAATACTCTTCGTCGCCCTGGTCGGAGAGATCCACTTTGTCGACATCCGCCAGGTCGACCGTCAACTCGCGCGTGTAAGTACACTCCGGATATCCGGTGCAGGCGATGAAGCTGCCATGCTTGCCCCACTTGATCACCAGGGGCTTGCCGCACTTTTCGCAACTCAAGCCGGTGGGTTTCTCCATCCGCTTGATATTGGTCATGTGCTCTTCGGCGTGCTTCAAATCCTTATCGAAGCGCTCGTAAAAATCGCCCATGGCCTTGCGCCAGTCGAGCTTGCCCTCTTCAATGTCGTCGAGCTCCTCTTCCATGCGGGCCGTATACTTCACATCGAAGATGTCGTCGAACGATTCCAGCAGCAGGTCCGTCACCACCATTCCCAGCTCGGTGGGAACGAAGCGGTTGGTCTCCTTCTTGACGTACTCGCGCTCCTGAATGGTCGAAATGATCGACGCATAAGTCGACGGACGCCCCACCCCGTCGGCTTCGAGACGCTTCACCAGCGTGGCCTCGTTGTAGCGCGGCGGCGGTTCGGTGAAATGCTGCTCGGGGCGGATCGCCTTGAATCCGAGAACCTCGCCTTCGGTCACCTTCGGCAGGCGATGCTTCACCTCTTCGTCGTCTTCGTCGGCCTGATCTTTGCTCTCCTGATAGACTTTCAGGAATCCTTCGAATTTGAGCACCGAGCCGGTGGCGCGGAACATATAATCGGCGCCGTCCTTGCCCTTCGCGCCAACGTCGATAGTGGTCTGGTCGTAGAGCGCCGGCATCATCTGGCACGCTACGAAGCGATTCCAGATCAGGCGGTACAGCTTCATTTCGTCTTCGGCCAGATACTTGTCCACCACCTCCGGCGCGTAGGCCATGGACGTGGGACGTATGGCTTCGTGCGCGTCCTGCGCGTCCTTTTTGGATTTGTACATGTTGGCGCCGGCGGGCAGGAACTCGCTGCCGAACCGCTCGGTGATGTAGTCGCGGACATCGCGAATGGCGTCGTCGGAAATACGCGTGGAATCGGTACGCATGTAGGTGATCAAACCCACCGCGCCCTCCTTGCCGATCTCGATGCCTTCATACAGCCGCTGCGCCAGCATCATGGTGCGCTTGACGCTGAAGCGCAGCTTGCGCGAAGACTCCTGTTGCAGCGTGGAGGTGATAAACGGCGCGACCGGATTGCGTTTCTTCTCGCGCGTGCCCACCGACCTGACGATATAATCCGACCCGTCGAGCGCCGCCACGATCGCGTCGGACGCTTCCTGGTTGCCGATCTCGGCGTTGACGTCGTTGATCTTGGCGAGCCGCGGCGAAAGCACCGGCGTCTTCTTGGCGAGCAGATCGGCGTCGATAGTCCAGTATTCCTTGGGAAGGAAAGCGCGGATTTCGCGTTCCCGCTCCACGATGACGCGCAGCGCGACGGTTTGCACGCGGCCCGCGGAGAGCCCGCGGCGGACTTTATCCCAAAGCAGCGGAGAAATCTTGTAGCCCACCAGCCGGTCGAGCACGCGGCGCGCCTGCTGCGCTTCCACTAAAGCGATATTGACCTGACCGGGCTTCTCAAATGCTTTTTCAATCGCCTTTTTCGTGATTTCATTGAACATCACGCGGAAAAAGGCGGGCCCTGTCTTCTTGGTGCTCTGCAATTCTTCCTGCAGGTGAAAGCAAATAGCCTCGCCTTCGCGATCCGGATCGGCTGCGAGGTAGACGCTCTCGACGCCCTTAGCGGATGCTTTGAGCTCGGCGATGAGTTTCTTCTTGCCTTCGATTACTTCATAATGCGGCTCGAAGCCGTGTTCGACATCGACCGCGAGGTCCTTCTTGGGTAGATCTTTGATATGACCGAGCGAAGCTTTAACAATGTATTGCTTGCCCAGGTATTTGTTGATGGTTTTCGCCTTTGCCGGCGATTCCACGATTACCAGAGCTTTTGCCATATTTTAACGATTCAATGATTCCGTGCCGCGGCCAAACGCCGCCGTAGTTTTTGCCGTCCCTTTTCCGTTTGACCTTACCACACTTTCACAAAGTTCATTTCCACAACAACTCACCGTTCCACCCTCTGCGCCTCGGGAATTGCGGTGCGCAGTGACGCAACGCACCGGTTCGGAACTGGGGCGTTTGGGCGCGTCCAGTCGAAGAAAACTTTGGCCGGATCTGGCCGACGGAAACAGATCGTCTACCTTCCAATCCGACGCAGATACGCCGGCTCCCACACGAACCCTTCGCAGCACCGGAAATTTATCGATCTCCAGACGAGTCAGCATTTTTCGCTACCACACTTTAACAAAGTTCTTCCCAGGCAACTGCTTCACCAGTCCCTGCATTTCCAGCTCGAAAAGCGCCGCAATCAACTCGGTTGCCGACGAGTTCTCCATCTTTTCAATCAGATCGTCCAGTTGAATGGGAGCGTCAACCTTGAGAACTTCCAGGACGCGGCGGGCCGTGGCGTCGAGTTCGCCACCGCGGCTGTTAGCTAGAGATGCGGTCTCCCCGTCGGAAGTTGCAACCGTCTCCCCGGTCTGCTCGCCCAGCAGCCTTTGCCGCCCCCGTTCTATTAGATGCCGGCGGGATTCAACTGGAAGTTCCGATACCACGTCGTTCCAGTCCTGAACCAGCCGCGCACCTTGTTTAATCAACAGGTTAGGAGCCCAACTCAGCTTCGAAGTAATATTGCCAGGAATGGCGAAAACCTCCCTTCCCTGGTCCATGGCGAGTTTGGCGGTGATGGCCGAGCCGCTGTATTGCGCGCCTTCCACCACCAGCACGCCCGCGCTCATCCCCGAGATGATGCGGTTCCGAATCGGGAAGTTTTGCGGGAACGCAACCGACCCCATCGGGAACTCGGAAAGTATCAGACCCTTAGCGGCAATCTCGCCCGCGAGCTTCTTGTTCTCCGACGGATAAACCACATCGACGCCGCACCCGAGGACGGCAATCGTATCCCCGCCAGCGGCCAGCGCGCCTCGATGCGCAGCGGTGTCGATGCCCCGAGCCATCCCGCTCGCGATCGCCAGCCCGGCGTGTGAAAGATCGGCCGAGAGGCGTTCGGCGACGGCGAGCCCATAGGGCGTCGGCCGGCGCGTCCCCACCACGCCCAGCGTCAAAGAGTTCGTCAACTCCACCCGGCCGCGGCCGAACAGCAGAACGGGCGGATCGAAAATCTCGCGCAGCGGCTGCGGATAGCGTGGGTCGCCAATAGTAATAAGGACGGCGCCCGTCTCGATCATTTTCTCCTGCTGCGCGGCCGCATCGTCGAAGGTGCATCCGCTGGCGATCGACTGGGCGACGGCGCCCGAAACGCCCGCGCCTTCGAGTTCCGTACGCGAGGCGCGGAAAATCGCTTGCGGCGAGCGGAAGCGGTCGAGCAGCTTATTCGAGGTGCGGGTTCCCAAACCTGGGACGAGTTTCAATGCCAGCCAGTGGAGTTCCTCTTCCCGGCTCAGCAGGGCGGTAGGCATGCGCTTCTGACGACTCGACTCTAGCAGCGGGCGCCGTGGAACGCAAGGGTCGGCCGCGACGTCTGGCCGCAGAAGCGCCGCGAGCAGGTATAATCTGCAAGCGAGGAGATTGTCCGATGAAGCTGCGGTTGACGATGCTGCTGGCGCTCGCGCCACTTGGCCATTTCGCCATGATCGAGGCGCAAAGCAGGGGACCGGAACATTGGGTGGCCACATGGACCACCGCGCAACTATTAGTCCGCACACCGCCGGCTCCTGCCGCTGCCGGCGCACCGCCTGCCAACGCGCGCGGGTACAATAACCAGACGGTGCGCATGATGGTGCGCGCCAGCATCGGCGGGCGGCGCGTGCGCGTCAAGATTTCGAACGCCTTCGGGAGCGCGCCTCTGGTCTTGGGAACGGCGCATATCGCGATTCGGAGTAAGGATTCCGAAATCGTTCCGGCATCCGACCGCGCGCTTTCCTTCAACGGCAAACCGGGCTGCACCATCGGACCCGGCATCGTGACCATGAGCGACCCGGTGGATTTCAACTTCGCGCCGCTGGCCGATCTGGCGGTGAGCCTCTACTTCCCCGGCGAAACCGGGCCGCCGACCAATCACTCCACCGCTCTGCACACCACCTATATAAAGGCAGGCGACGTCACCGCCGAGCCGGCACTGGCGGATGCGACTACGACGCAGGCCTACTACTGGCTGGCCGGCATCGACGTAGCGGCGCCCGCGGACGCGGCCCTGATTGTGACTTACGGCGATTCGATCACCGACGGTGCGCGCTCCACGACGGAGACCAATCACAGTTGGCCCGCGCTGCTGGCCGCAAGGCTCGCGGCGAAGAAGGAGACGGCCAACATCGGCGTGGCGAACATGGGGATTGGCGGCAACCGCGTGCTGCGCGACCAGACCGGGGCCAGCGCTCTGGCGCGTTTCGACCGCGATGTGCTGAGCCAATCCGGCGTGAAGTGGGTGATGCTGCTCGAAGGCATCAACGATATCGGCCACGCCGCCACTGTGCCCGAAGAAGCGGTGACGGCCGACGAGCTGATTGGCGCCTTCAAGCAGATCATCGACGAGGCGCACACGCACGGCATCCTGGCGATCGGCTGCACGCTGACGCCTTACGGAGGGGCCGGTTATTCGAGAGAGAATGGCGAGGCGATCCGCGAGGCGTTGAACACCTGGATACGGACCAGCGGCGCGTTCGACGCGGTGGTGGATTTCGAAGCGGCGACGCGCGATGCAGCCGACCCGAAGAAGATCCGTGCGGAGTTCGATCCCGGCGACCACCTGCACCCGAACGACGCAGGGTATCAGGCGATGGCGGATGCGATCGACCTTTCGATCTTCAGCGGGAAGAAGGCTAAGAAGTAAGCGAGCGCGCTCAGTGGTAACTGTTTTCTGCTCGCCGAGATTAACGAACAGCGTTTGTTTCGTACTTGGTCCCAAGCAACGATTTCCGGCTTGAAACGGCGACTCATAGACTGCACCTGCTGGATGCGATGGCGCAGCGGTTCTAACGAGTTACGAGGAACAGCGGTAAACTGAAGCCATGGCGACGGGCGTGGAAATCGGTACGCTGATTGAACGGGAATCCGGAATACGCGGCGGGCGGCCGAAGATAGCCGGTACCGGATTGACGGTATGCCGCCTGGTGGGCTGGTATAAGATGGGCATGACCCCGGAAGACATTGCCCTCGAATATCCGCATTTGACTCTCGCCCAAGTGCACGCCGCACTGGCGTATTATCACGCCAACCGCGAGGAGATTGAAGCCGATATCGCTCAGGAAGAGCAGTCGGCCGCTCAGTGGGAGCGGCAGTTGTCAAGCGGCCCGAAGCCGCGATGAGCCGGCCTCGGCTGTATCTCGACGAGGATTCCATGCGCAGATCTCTCGTCTTTGGCCTGAGGGCCCGGAATGTGGACGTCTTGACCGCCTTGGAAGCCGAAATGATCAACCGCTCCGATGAGGATCACCTCGCAGCCGCCGCGGCGTCCGGGCGCGTGCTATACACATTTAACGTCGCGGATTATTGCGTCCTCCATCAAGCCTGGATGTCTCAACCGAGGTCTCACGCCGGCATCGTCGTTGCGCCACAGCAACGTTACTCAACCGGCGAAGAGCTTCGGCGACTGATGCGGCTGATCGGCAGTGTTACGGCGGAAGAAATGCGAAATCGGATCGAGTTTCTGTCCGCATGGTTCTGAGTTTTGTAGAACTGGAGCTACCGTGATTCAATTCGACGACCAAATTCTGCTCGCGCAGCAATGCATTGCCAATTTGCGGAGAATCCTGCTCGATGCGCGTAAGGTCCATTCGCGGCATGACTACGCTCGGATGGCGGAGCCGATCCTGCTCGAAGTTCAGCAACGGGAGCAAGAGATCCTCGAGTACTTGAGCAGCGACATGGAACAGCCGTTCGCGGCGTAAGCCCGCTGCGGACGCCAACCCGTCACTTCTTCGGATTATTCATATTGCGGATGCCTTCAGCAATCTCCGCCGCCCGCGCGCGCGATTGATGCATATAAGTTTCATTGTTCACCACGCGGTCGAGCATGGGCAGGAACTGCTCCGGCGCTACCACCCGGCCATTCTCAAACGCCGCTTCCAGGCCTTGCAGCGCGCCGTCGACGCCCAGGTGATCGTACTTGACGGCGCGCTCCAGATCGATGCGACGTTCGGCCGATTCCGCCATGCGCTCGAACCAGTCCTGAAGCTGCTGCGCCAGCACATCCTCGGAATAGTTGAATTTGGCCTCGCTCTTCTGGTCGCCGTCCACGAAGCGAAACGTCTTCGTGCCCATGAATGCCACCTTCAATGGCGATTCCAGCGGATGCTTGAAGTGGTCCAGTTTGTCCGCCAGGCCGAACACTTCCTGCGTCTCCTCCTCCGTCAGCTTGAACTTCAGCGGCAAATCGTCGTCCACCGCTTCCTGGTAAACGCCATCGCCGTTCTTCTCCAGAACCACCTGGATATAATCGGGTTTGCTGCCCGGAAACGCGCGCGAATAGAACAAATGGGGAGGGTCGCCGGCCAACAGCGCGCCGGCCGCGAGCAGCAGAACCAGGCGCTTCATACGGCGCTCCGCAGCCGCCGGCTGGTGGATTCGCGCGTGGCGTGACAAATCGCCACCGCCAGCGCGTCCGACGCATCTTCGGATTCGATGGCTTCGGGCAGCCCCAGCAGCGATTGCACCATGCTCTGCACCTGGCACTTTTCGGCGCGCCCATAGCCCACCACGCTCATCTTGATCTCGAGCGGAGAGTACTCGGCGAACGCCACGCCCGCATCGGCGATGGCCAGCAGCGCGATGCCGCGCACGTGCGCCAGTTTGAGCGCCGTTTTCACATTGGCCGCGTGAAACACCTCCTCCACTGCGGCCGATTCCGGCGCGTGATCGCGGATCAGCGCGCGCAGGCCGCTCGAAATCTCCGCCAGCCGCCGCTCAAAGGGGGTCTTGGGACTCGTGCGAATCACGCCCGCAATCAGCAGGCAATGGCGCGCGCCGTCGCTTTCGATTACGCCGTAACCGGTGCGTTCCGATCCGCAATCGATGCCGAGTACGCGCACCGCCTTACTCCATCGCCTCGAGTTCCGACTCGTCGATATCGAAGTTGGAATAGACGCTCTGCACGTCGTCGTGGTCTTCCAGCACCTCGTTCAGCCGCAGCATGCCGCTCGCGTTCTTGCCTTCGAGCTTGATGAGATTCTTCGGAATCATGGCGATGCTGACGTCTTCCGTCGGAATGTGGTTGGCTTCGAGCGCCTTCAGCACCGCTTCGCCGGCTTCGGGCGGCGAGAGAATCTCCCACCGTTCGCCGTCGCTGCGCAGATCTTCCGCGCCGGCATCGAGCACGATATTCATCAGTTGATCTTCGGTGGCCTTATCGCCGGGTACGAAAATCTGGCTGCGCCGATCAAACATCCAGGCGACGCTGCCCTCGGCCCCCATGTTGCCGCCGTTCTTGCCAAAGGCGTGGCGGATCTCGCTGACGGTGCGGTTGCGGTTATCCGTCGCCACATTCACCAGCACGGCGGCGCCGCCGGGACCGTAGCCTTCGAACATCACTTCCTCGATTTGACCGCCTTCCAGCTCGCCGGTGCCGCGCATGATAGCCTTCTTGATGTTGTCGGAAGGCATGGAGACGTTCTTGGCGGCCAGAATGGCGCTGCGAAGCCGCGGGTTGCCGTCGGGATCGCCGCCGCTGCGCGCGGCGATGGAAATTTCCTTGATCAGGCGCGTGAACGCTTTTCCGCGCTTGGCGTCCGTAGCCGCCTTCTTGTGCTTAATAGTGGCCCATTTGGAATGGCCTGACATGATGACCCTCTTAGGTAGGCCCAGCCTGCTCGACCGGGAGTGAATTTAGCGATTTCGACCTTATTGAGGATAGCAAAAGCGGTGGGCTTGTGGGGCAGGTTGCCACCCTGCGGCAGATTGTCAATCCGCCTCCGCCTCAAGAGACGTTCTCGCCAGGAATCATTCCCATTCAATCGTCCCCGGCGGCTTATGCGTAAGGTCGTAAAACACGCCCGCCACTTCAGGCATTGCCATCAGCTCCGAACACATTCTCCTTAGGAGCCCCGCATCCATCCCGACCGATTGCGCCGTCATGCCATCCACCGAATGCACCGGCCGAAGCACTACCGATTCCGGCGCGTCCACCGTCCCCAGCGGAATCAAAATCACCGGGAACTGCCACACTCTATGTTCATAGCCTGTCTCATGCGAAATGCGGCGGACCACCGCGTCGGCGCGCCGCAGCGTGGCGATGCGGTCCCGCGTCAATCCGCACGCGCGCACCTGCATCTGCCCCAACGGCGCACGCGTTTCCACCACCGCCACCACGCGATTCATTCCCGTCAGCCGATTGGTGAGCGCCGTCGCGCGCTCGTGGTCCAACGCGTCCTCGTGGTCAAAGGCCTCAATCGCCAGCACCGGCGCATAGCTGCGCGAATCGCCCAACACTCCCACCGATTTCACCGGAAGCACGAACCCATCTTCACTGGCGCACACCGGCGCATCCACATCCGAGCAAAGACAGCGAATCGCCAGGCCCGGTCCGGGAAACGGGTGCCGGTCGAGCAGCTCCGCGGGCAATTCGAGCTCGCGCCCCACCGCGCGCACTTCGTCTTTGTAGAACGATTTCAGCGGCTCTACGATGCGCCCGCACTCGATCAGCTTCTGGATCCCCGCCACCCGGTTGTGATGCGTCTTGATCACGTCCGCATGTTTGGTCCCGCCCGATTCGATGGTGTCGGGATAAATCGTGCCCTGCCCCAGAATCCAGTTTTCGTCCAGCAGATGCCGCGACGCAATGATGCGCTCCTGCACGCGTACGAACTCTTCGCCGATGATGTGGCGCTTCGTTTCCGGATCGGTGACGCCCGCCAGCGCTCCCAGAAACTGTTCCGCGGCATGTTCCACCGTCACGCCCGGCATCTTGCCCACGAATTCCGTCTCGCCTTCGCGCATCAAGCCGGTATCCACGTAGACGCCGCGCACGCGCCCGGCGCCCAGCGCGCGCGTACACAGCGCAAATGCGACGGTGGAATCCACGCCGCCGCTGACGAAGAAAAAGACGTTGCGGCCGCCCACGCAGTCGCGAATTTCCTGCTCGAGCGCGGGAGCGCGGCGCCGCGGATCCCAATCCTTTACGCACCCGCACACGCGAAAAACGAAATTCGCAAGGTACTCCTGCCCGCGCGCGGTGTGGACCACCTCGGGGTGGAATTGCACGCCGTAAAACTTCCTCGCAGGCGCGGCAATGGCCGCTATCGCGCATGTTGCCGTGCTGCCCGTCACCGCGAAACCGTCGGGCAATGCCGCCACGGCATCGCGATGATTCATCCACACCTGCTGAGTGCCGGCGAGCCCCGCGAACATCGGGTCGGCAGTCGGACTCAGTTCCAAAGTGGCCAGCCCATATTCTCCCTTGTCGCCCTTGCGCACCGTGCCGCCCAAATTGTGCGCCATGATTTGCTGACCGTAGCAGATGCCCAGCACCGGGCTGCCCAGCGTGAAGATAGCCGGGTCGACCGTGGGACTGGTGGGATCGTAAACGCTGCTCGGGCCGCCCGAGATGATGATACCCCCGGCGCCCGACAGATCGGCCGCCGGCGTCTCGCTGGCGCACACCTCGGCATATACGCCCAGTTCGCGGACCTTGCGGGCGATCAAGTGGCAGTACTGTCCGCCCGCGTCCAAAACTACAATTTGCGCTGGATGGCCCAAACTAGTCCTCAGACTAAGCCTCAAACCTCGATAGTAGCAAGCCCCGGCTTACTTCTTCGGATACGCCTTCTCGAACTTATTGCGGCTGTTGAATACCTGGAACGAGCCATCTTTTTCCGCCGTTAGCCTGATCCATTTGCCCTCGCAGACTTCCTCCACATTGGCGATGAACGAATCGTTCGAGTTGTTGTCCTTGCCCGCCGCGATGGCGTAATGAAGCTGCCACAGGTCCACCAGGCCGGGGCTGCCATGCAGCGTCTGAAACACCAGCGGGCTTCCGCCCTTGCGCGCGCCGTTATTCATAATGGCCACGCGCGGATGCAGCCCCCGCACGAACGGCTCGGAGCTCGATTGATCCAAGCCGTGGTGCGAAACCAGGTACACATCCACCGCGCCGATCTTGTTCACCGGGCACGCCAGCTGGTAGTCCTTGTCCTTCGTCAGGTCGCCCATGTCGATCATGCGGAAGCTTCCGAAGGTAATCAACATGCCGACCGAGTGCGAATTTTCCGTGGTATCCGCCGCCGGCTGCGCAAAGCCGTCGCACGCGGGGTTGGGCTGTCCTGCGCCCGGCAGCGGCGATTCGATCAGGTCGCCGTTCGACGAGAGTACCTTCACGTCGAGGCCCTTGATCGGAATGGTATCGCCGGGCTTCGCCAGAATATGTTTGCCCTTGTCGCGGAACGCGCTGTACTCGTTGAAGCGGATAATCGAGGCTTTATCGGTCTCCGAGTTGGCCCCGTGATCCACAAAATTCACGATCGGCATCTTGCCGGCGAGCTGCTGCACGCCGCCCACGTGATCGGCGTGGAAGTGCGTGATCACCAGGTAGTCGATCTTCCTCACGCCCCCCAATTTCGCCGCGGCCGCGATGCGGTCGGCGTCGCGGTGATTGAAGCCCGCCCAGCCGGTATCCACCAGCATCGATTCGCCGCTGGGCGAGACGAACAGCGTAGCTTGCCCGCCTTCCACGTCGATGGAAAAAATCTCCAAACTCCTGGCCGCCGGCAGCGCAGCCGCGCAGGCCAGCAGCAACATGGCTGGAAACAGCGATTTCATGGCGAAATGGTACCACGCTACGCCACCTATGCCACAACACCTGTGCCACAATTCATGCGTGAAGCTCGCGATCATCGGATTTGGCAACGTGGGCCGCGCGTTGGCGCAACTGCTCCGCCGCAAGCGCGCGGATTTTCCATTCACCATCACCGGCATCCACACGCTGCGGCACGGCACGGCGATCGATCCGGCCGGGCTGCCGGACGCGCCTCGGTTCGGCCCGCGCATGGCATCGGTGGAGGCATTCCTCGACGCCGCGCGCGCCGATGCCGCGGTGGAATTGACCACGCTGAATCCATCCACCGGCGAACCCGCGATCTCGCATATCCGCGCCGCCTTCGCCCGCAACATGCACGTAGTCACCGCCAACAAAGGGCCCATCGCACATGCGTTTGCCGACCTGCGCGACGAAGCCGCCCGCGCCGGTCTCGGCCTCCGTTTCGAATCGGCCGTGATGGATGGCGCGCCCGTCTTCAATCTGTGGCATTCGAGCCTGCCGGGCGTCCAGGTGCTCGGCTTCACCGGCGTTTTGAATTCGACATCCAAGGTAGTGATCGAAACCATGGAGCGCGGCGGCAGCTTCGAAGAAGGTCTCGCGGCGGCCCGCCACATGGGCATTACCGAAGGCGATGGAGCCTACGACATTGAAGGTTGGGATTCCGCCGCCAAAGCCGCCGCCCTGGCCAATGTGTTGATGGACGCGCGCACCACCCCGCAGCAAGTTTCGACGCGCGGCATTGCGCGCCTCACCCCCGCGCGCGTCCAAGAGATGGCGCGCCAGGGCAAGACCGTGCGCCTGATCAGCCGCGGACGGCGCGACAAGCGCGGCATCACGTTGCGCGTCCGCGCCGAAGTGCTCGACCGCAACGACATTCTAGCCGCGACGCCCGGCACTACAAATTTGATTCTTTTCCACACCGACCTGATGGGAACCTTCGGCACTGTCTCTATCGAGCCACAGGTGGAACAGACGGCGTACGGCGTATTCAGCGATCTGGTGAATCTCATGCGGCATTAGCCAACGCTGAGTATTTGTGGGGCAGGTTGTTAACCCAATGCCACAATCGGCCCGTCGGCGTTAATTGTGGGGCGGACCCCCTGGTCCGCGGCCGACCCCCCGGTCGGCCTCTCAGGGATCGCGTCGGGACTATTCGGCTGGGGCGAAGAGCGGGTCCAGGGGGACCCGCGCGGACCAGGGGGTCCGCCCTACGGCTTTGCGCATATGTCCGCTTCCCTCGACTTGGTGCTTGCTTAGAGCGGACTTCGCGCAACCACGCTACCGCGCGACCACTTTCTCCGCCGCCAGATTCTCATACTCATCCAGCACCCGCACCGCCACCGTATGCTCGCCCGGCGCCGCGTCGAGAGACAGCAAGTAATCGAGCTCCGGCGAATCCGACAGCTTCGTTACCGGCGCGGCTACCGTCCATTCGCCGCCGTCCAGCGAATATTCGGCCCTGGTCACATCACTCAGCGCGTCCGCCGCGTGCCAGCGCACTTCCAGCTTGCCGCCGGTGCGCACCGCGATCAGGCCTGTGATCTTCGGCGGCGTGTTGTCGATAGTGAAGGGGTCGCTTTCCAATCTCGCTGTTAGCGCTTCGGCCGGCGGATTTCCCGGCGCATCCGACGCGGTCACGCGCAGGCGGTAATCGCCGTCGGGAAACGCCGTGGAGTCCCAGGAGATGTATTTCTCCGCTACCTTGTCCTTCAGCAGCTTCCATTCGGTTTCCTTCTCGCCGCGAATCTCCACCATGTAGACCAGTGAATCGCCGTTCGGGTCGGACGCCAGCCAGCGCGCGCCAATGTAGCCTTTAGCGAACATCATGGTAGGCGCATTGCCTTCCAGGGAAAACACCGGCACAGGCGCATTGCTCTTGCCGATCGGAGGGAGACTCAGCGTCGGCGCCGGCGCCGAGAGCGACACCAGCGGCGCCACTGGCGCGGGGAATTTGTAATTCGCGGGAGTGATCTCGATCTCTTCGACGCGCGGCTGCACGTTCTTGGCGAGATACGCCACGTCTACCGACTCCAGTTCCGGCGTGCGGCCGCCGCTATCCGCCGTCAGCGTCGCCTTCCATTGCACGAAACGCGCCGCCGGCGATGCGATGCGCCCGCCTTTTGGCGCCGTCACCGGGTCCGACCACGGGCTCCAGTTCTTTTGCGGCTGATCGAGGTTGCCGCTGCGTGTTTGAACCGCCACCTGTCCGCCGTTCAGGCGTGCTTCGAAACTCACGCGGCCCCACAGCGAGTACATGGAGGAATCGAACACATCGCTCTCAATTGTGCCTTCATGCTCAAGGGCCGGGCCAATCTCGTACACCTTCCCCACATTGCCGGTGGCGGCATAGAGCTGTCCATCCCGGCCACGCTGGAAGGCGGTGATCTGCGTCGCAGGCATGTTGAGCAGCGCTGTGTAGGATGTTGGCGATTCCACGCGATACACATTGCCGTGATTTCCCGCGCCCAGTATCGCGCGGCCCTGGCTGTCGAACGCAATGGCATAGATCACATCCTGCGCATTGCCCCAGACCTTCATCGGATTGCCGTTCGCCTCGATGCGGTAAACTTCACTGCCGCCGTTGACCCCCGCCGGCGTTCCCACCGATGCGGGTGGAGGCGCAACCTGACGCGGTTGGCCCGCGGGCGGAGCCGCTCCGGGCGCATTGACCGTCACCGTAGCCGGCGGAGGCGGCAGCGACGCGGGAGCGGAACCCGACGACGATGACGACTTTGTTCCCACGGCCGCGGCATAGATCGCGCCATCGCGCCCCACCGCTACGGCCGTCACTTCCGGCTTCGACATCTGATACAAAACGAATCCCTGCCCCTGCGCTGATCCAGCTGTCCCGACACGCATCACCAGACCGCCGGGGTCCGTTCCAACGATCAGATTGTCGTTCGCTTCCACCACCATCGAGCGCACATGCGTCTCATCGGTCTTGAAGAAGACTTTGCCCTTGCCATCCTGACCCACGCGATGGATCTCGCCCGGATCGCCGGTGGCAATGTAGAGATCGCCCTTGCTATCGAAAGCCAGCGCCCAGATGTATTTTGTCTTGGGGTCGTAGAACACTTCGGGCTTGGCATTGCCGGCGATGCGATAAACTTTGCCGTCAGGCGACGTTGCGGCGTAGACGCGGTCGCGCGAATCCACCGCCAAGGCCTGAATGCCCAGCGCGTCCAGGTCGGCTAGCATTTTGCCCTTGCCGTCCGGCGGAATGCGGAACAGTTTCGCGCCCGATCCGCCTCCGGTGTAGAGGTTGCCCTTGGAATCCTGCGCCAGCGCCCACAGATACGCCGATGAAGTATCCATCAGCTCGCGCGAGTGCGGCCCGAGACTCAGCAGGCCGTCGCTGCGCACCGAAAGATTCTTGATCGTGCCTTTTTCGAACTCGGTGTAATCGCCCTGCGACCATATCCGGGTCTGGCTGGCAAACAGCGCGGCGGAGGCGGCGCAAAGCATAAGGCCCGCGCCGCATTTCATTTTCGTCATGTTGGTGTCTTGCGTTTATTTCCCGTGGTCTTACTTCACGTGCAACCGTAGCGTATAACTGCCGCTCACCACGTAATCGAATGGCAGCGAAGTCTGCTCGGTAGCTGTATCCGGGCTGGTCAGCATGGCGCGGGTGGGCGCGCGGCCCGACTGAATCACGTTCATCACCGACGAGGGCAGGCTCGGCAGCGTCTTATCGTCCACATAAGCCGTCGGGCTCGCTTCCACCAGCGAAACGTAGAGCTTGTTGTTGGTGCGCTCCTGGTTGATCAGCGATACCGTTTCCGGCAGATCCATATAGCGGTTCACAATGCCGGCGATATTCTGCATGCGGTTCAGTGTTTCCGCATCGCTCAGCAGAATGCGGTGATCGCCCCGCGCCAGGCCATCGGGAATCTTCACCGTGAAGTTGCGCTCAATCGCCTCGCCGCGGTAAGGGCGCAGGAAAACCTTGAGCGGGACGACGTCGCCCGGCCGCACGTCGGGGTCGGCCACCCACGCGTTCTCAATGGTTGCCACGCGGCGCTCGGGAATCAAGTCCACTGTCACGTTGACGCTTTTCACATCGGGCGCGGCCAGGTTGTTCAGATACAGCTTGTTGAACTTGTCGCCGAACCAGCCTGCCAGCGCCATGGGCGCGGGCATCATCTCGCCCGAGGTCTGCATGTTCGAAAGCGAAATCTGATGCTGTCCGCTCATTTCCACTTTGCCGCTCAGCCGGTAGGTGCCCTCGTCGGCGAACTCGTTCAATTCCGAAAGCGAGTTGTAAAGCGAAAGCATCATCAAATACGGCGTCCACTTCTGCTGCACGAACACGCTCATGCGGAAATCCTTCTCCCGCACTACCGCGTTCTTATCGTTCAGCGACCGCACCTTCATGGTCACCGGAACCATGTGCGACGTGGCGCCCAGAACGCCTTCAATGCCGCTATGGCGGTCCTGGCGCAGCGCGCCCACCACCTCCGTGGCATTGATCATCTTGGTCGGCTGATAGCTTGACGCCATGGTCATCAGCACTTCGCCCTTCGTCATGGGCATATCCATCGGGCCCAGATTGAAGAATGGGTGCCCGAATGCCAGCACGCGCTTGCCGTCGTTATAGCTCACGGTGCCGGCGCCGCTGATGCTCATATCGCCATCTACCAGCACGCCCGCGATAGTCTCGCCCGGATTAAGCGAATGCTCCCAGCCTTCCACCGGCTTGGTGGTCTGCAGCGTGCTGCCGGTGGTGGACCCGCCCTGGGCCACCGCGATGCCCAACTGTTGGAAAAGCGGCGCAAAATCGCGGAGCACGCTTTCGTGGAAGCCGGCGAACACCAGCGGCGTTTCAATCGGAACCATAGAGGAGATCTGCTGCGGAAGGTTCTGGCCAACACCGGCCGCAACCAGTTGCTGCAGCATTCCCTCCGGGGCCGAAACCTGCCGGTTTTGCGCCACAATCTTATCCGGCGTCTTGGCGTCTTCCGGCCGCGACTTATCGAAATCGTTGATCTCAAGCATCAGCTGGATCGGCGTAATGCCGCAAATGGCGTCCGGCGAGAACACGCTCATGCGCAGCGCCACCGCGCCCACCAGTTTGCCGTCGATATAGACCGGACTGCCGCTCATTCCCGCGGCCACGCCCGAGCGAATCGCTTTGCCGCCCATCTTGCCCACGATGATGTCCTGCTTCGGTCCCCATTGGTTCTTGTAGATGCCAATAATCTCAATGGGCACCGGCTCCGGCTCCGTGCCTTGAAACACGGTCCAGGCAACCGCCTTCATACCGGGCTTGATCTGGCTCTCCGGCATAATCTCGACCTTGCCGGCTTTCGGACGCGTCAAAGGCGCGTCACTCGCGATCATCGGTGATGCCGCGGCTGCAAATCCAAGGAGGATCGCAGCGGTTCGCAATTTCATGTGGGTTAGCCGCTCCAATTGTTCTTATTGTACTATTTCGACGTATTGCGCACCCGCATGGTTCCGGTCACAGAGCCTGCAAATATCGCATCTCGATCAATCGCAAGGCTATCTTAGTTTTGACCGGGCGCTGCGCTTGGGTCCGCCAGTTACTATGAAGACGTGGAAAGAGTTCTCAGAACCGATCGCGCCTATGCCGTGGCTGGCGCCGCCGCCAGAGACTTGAATAATGAATTGACGGTGATTCTGAGCACTGTCTCGGACTTGCTGGAGAGTTCCGACGAAAGCGATCCCGCCCATATCCGTTTGCTCGATTTGCAGAGCGCCGCGCAACGCTGCGTATGGAAGGCCGCCGGGCTGCTGCAGTTCAGCGCGCGGCGCGGATTGCGTCCCAGCTCGGCGCCCCTCGAAAGTTTAATCGGCGAATAGGCTGTGGCGGACGGACTTTTGCGCAAGAGAAACAGGAATATCTGCCGCCTGTGGCGAGTGACACGCATCGCGCTGGAATTGTCAGGCGGCTACACGATCAGCATACAATCCCCATACGAGTAAAAGCGGTACTCCGCTTCCACGGCATGCCGGTAAGCCGCCAGCGCCAGTTCCGTCCCCGCGAACGCGCACACCAGCAGCAGCAGGCTCGTCCGCGGCAAATGGAAATTAGTCAGCATCGCCCCCGCGCCGCGAAACTCATATCCCGGATAAATGAAGATATCCGTCTCGCCGCTTTGCCCGCGCAGCTCTCCACGCTGCAGCGCGCTCTCCACCGTGCGTACGCTGGTGGTTCCCGCGCACACCAGCCGCTTCGCCGCCTTCATCCGCGCCGCATTTTCGTCCGTGATCTGGAACCTTTCCGAGTGCAGTTTCGCCCGCTCCACCTGCTCTTCACGCAGCGGCTGGAACGTCCCCAGCCCCACATGCAGCGTCACGTATGCCACATCCGCGCCGCGCGCGCGGCAAGCCTCCAGAATCTCCGGCGTAAAGTGCAGGCCCGCCGTCGGCGCCGCCACCGAACCCCGCTCGCGCGCAAATACAGTCTGATATCGCTCCCGGTCGGCGGCCTGGTCGCCGCGTTTGATGTAAGGCGGCAGCGGCACATGCCCGATCTTCTCGAATTCGTCCAGTAGATCACCCGGCAGATCGCCCGGCAAGCCGTCCTCGCTTTCGAATCGGATCGTCCGCTCGCCGAATTCCCCGCGCCCGGTGATCTCGCCCTCCAAACCATTCGCGAACCGTATACGCTCGCCCACGCCGAGCTTGCGCCCCGGCCGCACCAGCGCCGTCCATTCCCTGCCGCCCGCGCCGCACGCCCGCAGCAGGAACACTTCCACCTCGCCGCTGCCGCCCACCCGCGTCCCATACAGCCGCGCCGGAAAGACGCGCGAATCGTTCAGCGTCAGGCAATCGCCCGCGCGAAGATACGACGGAAAATCGCGAAACGCCCGGTCCTCCCACCGGCCCTCCGCCCGATGCACCACCAGCATCCGCGAAGCCGCCCGGTCCGCCAGCGGCTCCTGCGCAATCCGTTCCTCGGGCAAGTGGAAATCGAACGCCGCCAGGTCCATCGCCTTTACTCTAACGGTTCCTCGGTTTCACTCCAACGGAAAGAGCGTCGGCTGCTCGTCGCCCTGCCACAATTCGGGCTGATACTCGATGTGTCCCGAGACCAGCCCGTAGCGATCGCGGATTTGCTGGATGCGCGCCCGCAGCATGTCCTTGTAGCCCTTCCCCAAGTACGCGCTCTTCTCGTATTGTTCCCGGTAGCGCGGCGCCAGGTCCGGAAAATGCTTCTCGAGAAATGGAAAGAACACCTTCTGTGCGCACGGCATCAGAAACAACGGCCCGCCGCCGAACGATTCCGCCCCCGCATCGCGCGCCGCTTTCGCCAGCCGGTCCAGTTGCCGCTCGCCGTCGGTGATCGACGGCATCACCGGGTTCGGGTTCACGCCCACATGCAAGCCCGCCTCGCTCAACTTCCGCACCGCTTCCAGGCGCAAATCCGGACGCGGCGCGCGCGGTTCCATCAGCCGCGCCAGTTTTTCGTCCAGCGTCGTTATCGTCACGGTCACCCCGAGCACATTGCCGCGCGCCACCTCGCGCAGCAGCTCGATATCGCGCACAATCAGATCCGACTTCGTAATGATCCCGATGTGCAATCCCCGCTCGCGCGCGAACACCTCCAGAATCGACCGCGTCCTTTCGTACCGCCGCTCCGCCGGCTGATACGGGTCCGTCGCCGTTCCGATCGCGATTCCCTCCGCGCGATCCACGCGGCGCAGTTCCTGCCGCAGATGGTGCGCAGCCGCCGACTTCGCGTAAATCTTGTCCTCAAAATCCGTCACGGCTAGCTCCATGAATTCGTGCGTGTACCGCGCATAGCAATATTTGCAGCCGAACTCGCAGCCGCGATACGGATTGATGGTCCACTGGAACGGCAGTCCCGGCCTGGTGCGGTTCAAAATGCTGCGGCTGGGAATCTCGAAGTACTGCACCTGCCGCTTCGCCTCCAGCAAGTCGCTCTGCGAGGCCAGCTTCGCGATGCCTACCAAAGCCATGCGTTCATTTTCGCCTTTTATTCGCCTAAAAACAAGCGCCCCCTTGGCCGCCCAGCGATTCCGTAACGTGCCATGCGGCCAGGTGGCAGCCCACTGATTTGGAACAAGTTTCGGGATTGAGGGGACTCGGCTAGAGTTGTAACGGGTCTG
>JBEKNN010000144.1:0-22937 GCA_049522755.1 Bryobacteraceae bacterium
CCTATTGCGCGAGCGCGTCTCCATTCGCGACGCGGTATCCATACTGGAGGCGCTCGGCGAAGCCGCCGGCTCCACGCGCAATCCGATCCTGCTCACCGAATTCGTGCGTCAAAGCATCCGGCGCAGCATCGTCAAGCCGTACCTGGGGCGCAGCGGCGAGCTGCCGGCGTGGTTCGTCGACCCGGCCATTGAGCATCTGGTGGAAGGGGCGGTGGAGCACGGCGAGCAGAACAGCCACCTGACGCTCGCGCCGCAGGCCATTCGCGACATCCTCAATCGCATCTCGGCGCGTATTGCGTCGGCGGAGACGCCGGTGGCGGTGGTGACGTCCTCGGGGGCGCGCTATTACCTGAGGCAGATCGTGGAGCCTACCATGCCCAACTTGATGTTCCTGGCGCACAATGAGATACCGTCGGGACAGCGCGTGCAGTCGCTGGGGAATGTGCAATAGGGGGCATGGGCCCGGCAGTATGTGGGCGGCATGTTGCTGTCTATTCGAGTCGGGACGGCTTCAGGCTCACCAACGCGGACAAGGCGACGAGCGTTCTTGCTATTGTGCCATCGCCTTCAGAAGCTCAATGAGCCTTTGTTCGAGTTCTTGCGTCGTCCTCGTACCCTTGAGTCTGGTGGTGATGTGTAGCAGTAGGCAAGTGGCGCCGGAAGCGCGGGCCGGCAGGCGCACTGTTGGCGGGAGAGCACGCGAACCGCACTCATCGTTTGTATACCTCGCTACGGTGACGGATTCGCGTCACTTCCACCAACAGTTTTTCGTCGTCGATGGTGTACACCGCGCGGTAATCACCGACACGAATGCGCCACTCACCTTCACCGCCGATGAGCTTTTTACAGCCGGACGGACGAGGATTGGAGGAGAGATTTTCCAGGCGACGAACCAGGCGCGCGATCAACTGGCGGGGGAGATCCTTGAGTTCTTTCTCAGCACTTGACGCGAGAGCGACGTGGTATTTAGCCACGCAGCTTTCCGCTTGCGATCAGGCTGGCTTTCACCTTTTCGAGCGGAATGCGTTTTTCATGCCGCCGCGACCGGGAAACCAGCACATCCTCGATGTCCTCCCACAGAGCACTATGCTTCTTGAGGTCGATCACCGCCGCCGTTTTGCGTCCCTTCGCATCAGTAATGAATTGAATCCCGGTCATGGCCTTATCTCGCCGCTCGTCTGGAACTAGTTCTCACTCTAATCTCGACGCTTCGCCCTGTCAACCAAATAGCGATACATAACGTACCTCCTCTGCATCCCGGAGAAGTGGTTCTGCGCAAGCGGCGCGGTTCGGCGCGATTGACCGGCGCGCTAAAGTTACTCAAGCCATCCGCTAGTCGCCGCTGGTAAGGCCCGCTCGAGCAAGCAGCCACTGAGCAAACCAGCCAGTGTTGGCCCGTGTGCGGGTCCGTTGGATTCGCTCTTTGCCCGCCAGCTCAGCCTCCCCCAAAAAAGCCGACGAGGGCGTCGGCCGCGGACCAGGGAGTCCGCCCCACTAAAGAATATCGCGCATCTGTCGATGGATCACACGGCTGACAGATTGCGCCGATGAAAATCAAATCCTACTACTCCCGGTCTGTGGAAAGCGCCATTGCCGAGGCGCGCGAAGAACTCGGTCCCGAGGCGATGCTGGTGGAAAGCCGCAAAGCGGCCCCCGACGCGCGGCATCTGGGCGAATACGAAGTGGTGTTCGCGCTCACGTCGGATGGCCCGCCAACAACCGCGAAATCCGCGGGATCATCCGCGGCGCCGCCCCGCGACAGCCTCTCCCATGACGTCGCGGAGCTGAAAAAGGAACTCGAAGGCATGCGCCGCGCCATCACGCGCACCGCCTTCGCGCCGCCACAGTGGTTGAGCGGCGCGCCCGATCTATCCGACGCCTACGCGGTTCTCACCGCCAACGAAGTCGCTCCCGACCTGGCGCGCGAAATCGTGCAGAGCGCGGAAACCCGCTCCTCCGGCGGCTCGCGTCCGAAAGTCGCCCAGCTCAACCAGCCGCGCGATTCCGGCGCCTATCGGCAAGCCTTGATTCAGGAATTGGAATCGCGCTTCACCGTTAAGCCCGCCCTGGGCCGAACTGAAGGGGGCGCTCGGATCACGGCTCTGGTCGGGCCTCCGGGAGCCGGCAAGACCACCACGCTGGTCAAGCTCGCGGTCAATTACGGCCTGGCTTGCCGCCGTCCGGTGCTGATGATCTCGATGGATAACCATCGCATCGCGGCCGCCGAGCAACTGCGGTCCTACGCCGGCATCCTCGGCGTTGGCTTTCAGGTGCTCGAAACCGTATCGGCGCTGGCCCAGAGCATCGAAGAGAACCGCAGCAAAGACCTGATCCTGATCGATACGCCGGGGCTCGGGTTCACCGAGATTAGCGATTCCTCCACGCTGGCGCGTTTTCTATCGACGCGCGCCGATATCGATACGCAACTGGCGCTGGCGGCTTCGGTCAAACCGGCCGACCTGGCGCGAATGGTGGATGCTTATCAGGTTTTCAAGCCGCAGCGGCTCGTGTTCACCAAAATGGACGAGACCGGCTCGTTCGGCCCGATTTTCAACGAGGCGGTGCGCACGGGAATGCCGCTTTCGTTCTTTGCCACGGGACAGCGCATTCCCGAAGACCTGGAAGAAGTCACGCCCGGCCGGCTCACCAGCCTGATTCTCTCCGGCCATGGATTCAGAAGCCGCGCCGTTGCCTAGCCAGACCCGCGTGAATTGAGGAAAATTTATGTACTCTTTAGCGGTTTCAGAAACCATCGGTGAAGACGAACGCGAGCGGCTCATTCTCGAGCACCTGCCGCAAGTGCGCCTGATCGCGCGCCGCATCCAGGAACGCTTGCCGGAAAATATCAGCCTGGACGATCTGGTTTCCACCGGCGTGGTGGGCCTCATCTCGGCCATCGACAAATTCGACCCCACTCAGAACGTGAAGCTCAGAACTTACGCCGAGTACAAGATTCGCGGGGCGATTCTGGACAGCCTCCGCGGGCTCGACTGGGCGCCGCGGCAGAAGCGCCACCGGTCCAAGCAGATCGAGAAAGCCATCTGCGCCGCCGAACAGCGGCTCAAGCGAGCGCCGGGGGAGGACGAAGTCGCCGAGCAGCTCGAGATTTCGCTCGAAGAGTATCACGAGTGGCTGGTGGAAATCCGCGGCCTCAACATTGCCAGCCTGGAGTGCGCGGGAGGCGAACAGGGCCAGGATCTTTTGAATTACATCCCGGACACCACCGACAATCTTCCCTCGACATTACTCGAGCGCTCCGAGCTGGAGCGGCTCCTCGCCGAGAGCATCGACGAAATCCCGGAAATGGAGCGCACCGTGCTCAGCCTTTATTACAAAGAGGAATTGACGCTGCGCGAGATCGCTCAGGTGGTCCATCTGCATGAGTCGCGGATCTCGCAATTGAAATCGCAGGCCATTCTGCGGCTGCGCGGCAAGCTGGCCGTCCAATGGCCCACGCAGCATGGGTTGGTGACCGCTTGAGCGAAAAACTGGACGCGATCGAACCGGTCCGCGTATTACTCGACCAGTTCGCCGAGAGCCTGGCCCAGGTACTCGAAGCGATGGCCGAGCAGCGTCCCGAGGCGAAGTGGCAGGCCGCCAGCGGAACCGTCGCCGACGTTGTGGCCGATCCGCAGGACCAGATGCTGTGGTGGGAACAGCCGCTGCAATTCGGGCCGGAGATGAAGATTTGGGTGGGTGCGCCGCGTACCGCTTGGGAACAAGCCGGCACGGTGACGCTCAAAGCCGCCGGCCTCGATACGGTGGAGATCGACGAAGCCAGAAACACGTGGCTGGAAATACTCGGCCAGGCTCTCTCGCCCGTGGCTCGCGCCATTGGCTCGGTGCTAGGCCGCGAGGTCACCTGCGAAGCCGGGGCCGAGCGCGCTCCCGAAGCCGGTATCGAAGAGTGGGCGCGTGTTTCGCTCGCATTCCCGGACGCGCCGCTGGCTCCGCTGCTGGTTGCCTTTAGTCCCAAGCTTCTGGAAGTCATTGTCACGCCGCCGCGCGTGGAAGAGCCGCAGGGCGAGCTGGCGACGGTAGCTCCCACGGTGAATCCGGCCGACGCGGAGACCGCAATCTCACCGGCCCGTTCGCGGACTATGAATCTGCTGCTGGACGTGGATCTGCCGGTGAGCATCTCCTTCGGCCGGACGCAGCTTCCCATGAAGGATGTCATCAAACTGACTACCGGTTCGATCGTGGAGTTGAACCGCAGCGTGAACGAACCCGTGGAAGTGCTGGTGAACCAGTGCCTGATCGCACGCGGCGAAGTTGTAGTGGTGGAGGGCAACTACGGCGTGCGCATTCTCGAAATCGCCAGCCGCCAGGAGCGGATCAGGAGTCTGCGATGATTATTGCCCTGGCCGCGCTGTGCGACGGACCTCCCGGTCTGTCGCCGCACCCCACCCTCAGGAGTCTGCGATGATTATTGCCCTGGCCGCGCTGGTTACCACGTTGGCTATGGCCGCCCTGGCCGTAAGCCTGTACGCGCTGTATGGTGCGCAAAAGCTGTGCCACGCGGCCCAGATAACCATGAAGACCGTCCGCGAGGATTGCGCTGCCGCTATTGAGGCCGCGCAAACGCAGTACGCCGCCGTCGCGTCCGAGCTGCAGTCGGCAAAATTGCAGCCGCCGGTCGAGATATTGCCGGGGACCCCCAGACCCAGCATGAATGTCACCCGGCGGTCGCAGGCGCTGCGTCTACACCGCCAGGGTGACTCCCCCGAGCGTATCGCCGCCGCGCTCGAAGTCCCGCGCCAGGAAATCGATCTGCTGGTGAAGGTCCACCAGCTTGTCCTGAACAACATATAATTAGGGTTCACTGCGTGGGCGCGGAATTCAGCAGAGACTGAACGCGGCCGATCCGGGCGCGGAGGCAGCCCGACTGGTCGTCGCTCTCCGCTCTCTCCCGCGTTGTGAGTGAAGACTACTGAATACCAATGACCGTTGAAATCGATGGCGTCACACTGCATCTCGCTCATCCCGACGAGCTGACCATTCAGTGGGTGGGACAGGATGAGCTGATGCGGCAGCTCCTCGCCGCGTGGATGGTGGTCAACGAGCAGGATCTGCCCATGAATCCGCGCCTGCTGGGCAAGCCCGGCGTCGGGAAAACTACGCTGGCCTACGCCGGCGCGCGGCGCATGGGGCGCGACGTATACATCCTGCAAGCCACGCTCGATACCCGGCCGGAAGATCTGCTGGTGACGCCGGTCATCGAAGGCGCGGGCAACCTGCGCTATGTCGCCTCGCCCCTGGTGACCGCCATGGTCCGCGGCGGCATCGCCATTTTGGACGAGGGCAACCGCATGAGCGAGAAGAGCTGGGCCAGCCTCGCGCCGCTGCTCGATAACCGCCGCTACGTGGAATCCATCGTGGCCGGCATCAAGATCAAGGCGCATCCGAATTTCCGCCTGGTGGCCACCATGAACGACGATGCTTCCACCTTCGAGCTGCCGGAGTATATCCACTCGCGCCTGCAGCCGCAAATCTTCATCGATTTTCCCGAGCGCGACGAGGAATACCAGATCCTCAAAGAGAACCTGCCGTTCGCGGAAGAACGCATTCTGACCTACGTCACCGATTTCCTGCAGCTCGCACACGCCGCCGACGAGCGTTACACCGTGCGCGACGGCATCAACGTAGCGCGTTTCGCCATTAAGCTGAAGAGCTTGGCCACCGGACGCGCGCACGAAATCGGCTCATTGGAGCTTTCGGTGAGGCAGGTATTGGGAGAAGAGGCGCTCCGCTATGTCCGCCGGGACCGCACCTCCGTTACCTGACGCCGGTAGCCTGCGCCGCGGACGCTTCCTCTATTTCCCCGTGGCGCCCGGCCGCATGGAATTCGCCCTCGAAGTGCGTCAGGCGATCCTGCGCGAGCGCCCGCAAACCGTCGCGCTCGAGTTGCCCGCCACGCTGCAGCCCGCCTGGATGCGCGCCGTGGAGCGGCTGCCCGCGATGTCGCTGATCTTCTATCCCGACGATTCCAGGAACGAAGATTCCGAAGCCGTCTACGTCCTGGTGGAGCCAGCCGATCCCTTCACCGAAGCCATCCGCACGGGCATCGAAATCGGCGCGGAGATCGTCTTCGCCGACCCCGAAGCGGCCGAGCGGCCGCACGTGAAGGACGCTTACCCGGACCCGTACGCCATCCGCCATATCGGCCTCGATCGCTACGTGGAGGCTTACCGCGTATACCCGCAACCGCGCTCGGAGGAGCTTGCGCGCCACGCCGCCGGCATCGCCTGGAAATTGCAGGGTGCTGATCCTTCTGCGAATGTCTTCGTCGTGGTTTCCCTGAACCTGCTCGACCCGCTGCTCGACGCCATGGAAGAGCCGCAAGCGCAGCCCCTGGCGCGCACGCGCCGCGATGGCATCGAGCTGCTGAATCCGCACCCCGAATCGCTCGCCGAGATCGCCACCGAATACCCGCAGCTCCAATGGCGCTACGAGCAATTCCGCGAATCCATGCAGGACGCCGGCTCCGGCGCCGCCTCCATCGACCGCCGTCACGCGCAAATGGCCATGTTCCGCGGCGCCGAGAAAGATCACGAGGCCAACTCCGGCGAGCGCATCGTGCACTGGCAGCGCCGCTTGTTGGCGCGCTACTCCCGCAATCTCGCGCTCGCCGGAAACGAGCTTTCCGCAAGCCTGTTCGATATGACGGTAGCCGCGCGCGGCATCGCCGGCGACAACTACGCCTGGGAAGTGTGGGAATTCGCCGGCCGCTATCCGCCGCAACCCCTGGAAAGCGAACTGCCAACCGTGCGCATCTCCGGCGAAGCCATGTGGCGCGACACCCGCAAGATCCGGCTGCGCCGCCGCTTGCCCGGCAGTAAGCGGCGGCTGCGCCCGTATGGGTTGAAGGCTCGCAAAAAAGAGAAGATCCCCGGCGAATGGGCCAGCCAGTTGAATGGAACCAGCATCTGTTCGTATCCGCCCGAAGACCTGGTGGTAGAAGACTACGGCCGCTATCTGAAGAAGAAGGGCAAGAGCCTGCTTTCGGAAGAGCGCGTGCGCGTGGAGCCGTTCACCACGTCGATTCTCGACGGCATCGACATGCGCGAAACTATTCGCAAGTGGTATGAGGGCCGCATCTACGTCCGCCAATTCCAGAAGATTCACGGCGAGGTAGGCTCGGTGGTGGTGATCTTCGACGAGGACCGCGACAACCGCTATCCCTACATGACCACCTGGCTGGGCGAGAACCAGAACGAATCGGACATGGCGTATTACTCCACGTTTCCCTTCGATAATCTGGTAGGACCCGGCATTGGCCGCGCCGAGTACGGCGGCTTCCTGATGAGTCTGCCGCCGCGCCGCATGTACGACGTCTGGCAGGATCCCGAATACGAGCTGGCCGAATCGAAATCCGAGCGCCTGCTGCTGGCCGCCATCGATTATTCCATTTACCAATACGTGGTTTACGTAGCAGCGAAACCGCCGCGATCTATCTTTAAGACCATCGCTGCGCGCAGCGGCCGCACCATTATTTACATTCCGATCGGCCAGCTTTCGCCTGTGTCGGTTAAGAAGATCAGAGTAGTGCACGTCTTAGACGGATACGATAAGCGCGGAATCGCCAAAGACTATTTGTGGTAGCGCGGCGGTTACGTGGACAACCCCATGGGCTGCGCGCCAGCTACATGCCTAAGGCGCGGAAAGGAATCGCAGAATTTCGCGCATCAGCCGCTCTCCCTGGTCCGTATTAAACAGATACTGCGCATGCGCGGAGCCTTCCAGCACGATCAGCTCTTTCGGATCGGGAGCCTTATCGTATTGCGCGCGAATCTTGGGAAGACGCAGGCCCTCCTCGTTGGCGTCGTCACGCGCAACGATGAATAGTTTGCGCGCTTTCCATTTCTCGGGATGGCCGTATGCCCCGGCTGCCAACACTATCAAGCGGTCGATCTCACCCGGCTTGGCCTCTTCCAGTGCATCCGTCGCCGCATCGCCTCCCATGCTTGCGCCGACCACTGACACGGTCCTTGCGCCTGTCTTCCGCAAGTAACGGACCGCTGCCAGAACGTCAAAGCGTAGCCCGCCGTCGTCCAGCTTCAACTCGGTCCCGTCTCGCGGCGGACTATATACCCGGAGGTCGATCGCCAACACGCGGAATCCCGCCTCCGACAGCGCTCGCGCCTGCGGAGCCCAACTCGCCTTGGTAAAGCCGCAGACCGGAACCGCGCATCTGCCTCCATGAGCCAGAACAACGCCTCGGGCGCCCCTCCCGTAGAGGTCGGCATAGACTATGCCGGCGTCCTGAGTCGGGAATGAGACCGGTGTCTGCGCCGTGGCCAGCCCGGCCAGCGCGGCGCTCGCGAGAATGGCTCGAAACGCGGACATACTGTCAGTGTATTGCAATCGCATTTTTCTTTGCTTCCATCGCCTGGCTCTTGTATAGTCTTCCGGCGAAGCCATGTGGCGCGACACGCGCAAGATCCGTCTGCGCCGCCGCTAGCCCGGCAGTAACCGGCGGCTGCGCCCGTATGGGCTGAAGGCTCGCAAGAAGGAGCAGATTCCGGGCGAGTGGCCAGCCAGTTGAAAGGAACCAGCGCCACGTCGATTCTCGACGGCATCGACATGCGCGAAGCGAAGTGGGCTCGGTGGTGGTGATCTTCGACGAGGACCGCGACAACCGCTATTCCTACATGACCACCTGGCTGGGCAAGAACCAGAATGAATCGGACATAATGAATCGGACATGGCGTATTACTCCACTTACTCCACGTTTCCCTTCGAGAACCTGCTCCTAGTAGGACCCGGCATTGTCCGCGCCGAATACGGCCGCTTTCTGACGAGTCTGCCGGCGCGCCGCATGTACGATGTCTGGCAGGATCTTCAAGACCATCGCCGCGCGCAGCGGCCGCACCGTCATTTACATTCCGATCGGCCAGCTTTCACCCGTGTCGGTTAAGAAGATCAGAGTGGTGCACGTGTTAGACGGCTACGACAAGCGCGGAATCGCCAGAGACTATTTGTGGTAAGTGATATTGTCCACGCGGGTGCTCCGGGTGTTTATCCTTACACGCCTGCGCCGGGATTCACGAAATAACATTAGGTCAAAAATCTTGCCGATGTTACCGTTAGTTAGGTTTAAACTAACTCCCCGGAGGAAAAATGCCATTTACAAGGTGCACGCAGTCTTTCTTACGGGCCTTCACTCTTTGCGGCGTGCTTCTGGGTCTCTCCACAATCGGTTTCGCGGGAACCATCACCTACATAACCACTGACTTTGACCTGGGGAGTGGTTGGAGAACTTCGAGCGTCCCGAAGACCGATATCGACCCCAACGATGTTCTCGGCACGGACGGCTGGTTCGTCGCGGGCGACGAGGGGTCGACGCAGATACCGGCATACCTGACCTCGCTGATATCGGATGGTATCGTTTTCGGGGGCGATAGCGGGTACGCCTCCATCGACGACCCGAATACGACTCCGGGATTGACTCCGTCGTTGATTCAATCCGGGACGCTGAACCCGTTCCCCGGCCCTGGCGGCACAACCATAGACCTGACCTTCACTTTTGGTGCGATTGTCCCCTCCGTCGTCCAGCTTGGCTTGATGATCGACAACTTGGACATTGCCGCCTACAATCCGGATGCGCTGCAAGTCGTCCAGGTCGGCGGACCGGGAGCCAGTTCGGTGGTCGACACGACAGGGGCGCTCTACAACGATAGAGTCCCGGACTGGGTGTTCTTCGATATCCTGCCGCAGCCAGGCGAGACTTACGAAGTGATTGTCACCGGCGGAACCGAGGGCTGCGCGTGTCTCGGGGCAGCTTCATTCGACTCTTCTAACATTCCCGAGCCCTCATCCTTTAGCTTGGCTGGCCTCGGCGCCGCTTTCTTTGCCGTTGCGGCTCTCCGCCGTTTTCGCCGGCTCCCACAACGGTAAGGGTGGAGCATCGGAGCGGGACTTCTAGCTGCATTGGCCTTCGTTATACCGAAAAATACCGAAACGCCTTCTTCCAAAGCTATAGTATCTCGGCGCGTACCGCGGCGCTGTCGTGCGATGATGCCGCACTGCTCGCGGTTTACAAGCCAGCGCGAAAGGCGGCTCGAATCGATCCGATGACCGCGCTGTGGCACGAGTAGCTATCCGAGGAACGCGCGCCAGGTTGCGACCACCAAAGCGTGCGTTACGGCACTGGCGCGTATACTGCCGGCCTGGTTGCGGGCGCGTCCGCAGAACCAGCCCATCACTCCGGCCAGCAGCGCCCAACGCCAATTGGGAAACGGAAAGCCGCGAAATCCCAGGTGTACCAGACCGAACACAACTGACGCGATGGCCAGTGCGGCCGCGCGGTTGCGGGTCCAATCTTCGATCCATTGCTGCAGGACGCCGCGGAAGAAGAACTCTTCGGAAAGGCCGATCACCCACAGAAAGGCGAGAAACGTGGCGGCGATTTTCCAAAGCGCCGCGGGTTCGTGCGGCTTCACCGCGTGCAGCAGAAACGCCAGCGAGCCGCCGATGGGCAGGAAGTACAGATAGTGCAGCGCGCCGATGCGCCACTCGCGGAGGGTGGGCGCGAAGCCGTATCCGGTTTCGCGAACGCGCCGCTCGAGCATCAGGACCAACACCACCACCGGAAGGAAGGTCACGTGGCCCAGCACGTTCAGTTTCTGACCCATGTAGGGCGGATAGATGGAATCGAAATATCCGCCCAGAACGACGGCGGGAATGATTGCCAGGAAGAGCAAATCGGCCAGCGCGTGGGACAGGCCTCCTGGCCTGTCGCTTGCCCCGTTTTTCCGATCCGTCGAATGCGCCTGATAGGCCGGGAGGCCTGTCCCACTTGGCAGTACGACGTACCACAGGCTTATGGTGAGCGCGAGCGCGGCCAGGCGGACAACGTTATACCAGTGAAATTCGATCGCGCCGCAGCAGCAAACCAGGTACGGTAGAAGCGCTGCGGCGAGCAGGAACCACTTCAGGCGCGGTCCGGCAAGACGCTCGCGCATCGCCGGGAATCCGGTCACCAGATAGAATGGATACGCGATGAGGAACGCGGCAATTACCGGCAGCGCCGCCGGAACGGGAATGCCTCTGGCCCGCACGTATAGGACGCCGGCCGCGCCCAGCGCCGCCCAACCGATCCCCAAGGCTGCCCGGAAACCGCCGGGCGAGTTATTCATCGCGCTCATTCTAGCATCCGTGATTTTCGCGGCCCTTCTGCCCGCGCAAGAGCCTCCCGCGAATCTGGCGAAGCTGGCGGCGCATCGCGAGACCGAAACCGAGGCCGAGCGCAACGAATACATGTACCGCCAGACCGTGACGCTGGAAGAGCTCGACGGCGGCGGCTCCATCCGCGGCGACTACCACGAAGTGCGCGACGTGATTTTTTCGCCCACGCGCGAGCGCACGGAAGAGATCATCGGCAAGCCGCGCAACGGCCTGAAGAACCTGATTCTCACCGACGAAGACTTCCGCGACATTCGCGACATCCAGCCATTAGTCTTGACGGACGACAGGCTGTCGAATTACGAAACCAGGTTCAAGGGCGAAGAGACCGTGGACGATGTGGATTGCTGGGTGTTGCAGGTGCGCCCGCGGCAGATTCTGGAGGGGCAGCGGCTGTTCGACGGGATGGTATGGATCGATAAGAAGGAATTCAACATCGTCCGCATGACCGGCCGTGCGGTTCCGCAGATCCGGACGATGAAGTCGGAGAACCTGTTCCCCACGTTTACCACCATCCGCAAGCCAATTGATGGGAAGCATTGGTTTCCGGTGTACACGTATGCGGACGACACGCTGCAATTTCGGGGCGGCCCGCAGAGGGAGCGGTTGAAGATCGAGTACAGCGGGTACAAGAGGTTCAGTGCGGAATCGACGTTGATCGTGAAATGAGCGCCGAATGCGCATCTTTCAGCGGGCGGTATTTCGCGGGGGACCGGCGCCTCACCCCAGGTAGTCGAAGAGGCTGGAGGTCGGCATTTTCCCCTGCGCCTGAAATGCGGCCTGCAACTGGGTGGTGTCTTGGGTGAGCTGGAGCGCCGCGCTCGTGGCGTCGGCATCCTGAATGCCGCCGATTTCCGTGGTCAGCTGCGTGTCATAAGTGGTCGCGTAGTTCGATGCGTTCGTGATGTTGTTTTCCACGTTGCCGTAGAAAGACTGCGCCGTGTTCAACTGCGTCGATGCCTGCTGGATCTGGCTCTGCGCGGTAGTAATGCCGGCCTGATCGTTATTCAGCAGCGCCACGCGCAGATTGTTGAGCGCGGCAAAGACGTTGCCGCCCGCATCGCTGCCGTCGGCGTTCTGGGCGGCGAAGATCTGTTGCGCGGTCATGGACGCTGAGAACGTGCCGCCCTCCGGGTTCTGAATCTGCCGCGTCGAGGCGGCGTTTGAGAGTTGGTCCACGCCGTCAGTGGCGGTTAGATCCACCTGGTAGGAAGGGCTCTGGTCCAGGTCGCCGCTGAAAATATACCGGCCTGCCACCTGCGTCTGGCTGAGGTTGACCATCTCCGTCTGCAGCGACGCCACCTGCTGCGCCAAGGTTTGGAGGGAAGTCGCGGTTTCGGTGGTGTTGGCTCCTTCGGCGGCAAGCTGCGTCGCATTGTCCATCAACTGAATGGCCGAACCAAGGGCGCCGTCGGCGGCCTGCGCGTTGGTTTGTTCCATCCCGAGATTACTCGCGATCTGCGTGTTCTGCGCCTGATCGGCGCGAAGCTGCAGCAGGTCGTCGATCTGGTCCGGCGCGTCGGAAGCCACCGTGACCTTCAGCCCCGACGTCAATTGCTGATTGGCCGTCGAGATTTGCTGCTGAATCTGATTGACGCCTGCGAGGAAGATCTGGTCGGAAGCATTTATGCTCGATATCATGACGGCTCCTTACGTATCGGTGACTGGCGCCATCAAGATGATGTCGCTGGTGATCTGGTCGAGCACCGTAACAAAGTGCGAATTGGCATCGTAAGCCCTTTGGAACTCCACCAGGTTGACGGCTTCCGTATCGAGGTTGACGCCGGATGCCTGCTGCACCAGGTTTTGCGCCTGCGCCACGGCCGATTGCTGCAGCGACTGTTGACCGGTGGCGTTATCGAGCGAAGCCCCGATGCTCGACGCCATATTGCCGTAGTAATCCGTGTAGCTTTCGCCGTCGATTTCCTGGGCGGCGCTTGTCGGGTTGGACATCTGCGCCAGCGCCAGCGCCACGCCATTGGCGACTTCGGGCGGTCCAGGTTGGATGGCTGCCAGCTGACCCGCGGCGATGGCAGGATTCACGGCCAGGGTTGCCGCGACGTTGCTCGCATTAACGGTATCGTACGTGAACAGCGCGATTCCCGTCTGCGCCGGCGGACCGTCGGTGATGTTACCCGAGGTAAGCTGCTGGTTCACGCTGTCGGCGAACTGCTGCGCCATGGTGTTGATGTCGCCGGCCTGGTACGCGTTGCCAATATAGGTAGGCAGAATCGTATTGCGCAAAGTTAACAGCGCGCCCAGTTGCCCGCTATCGATCTGCGATGTGACATCGGTTCCATCGGACGCCAGAATCTGCGCCGAAGGCGGTCCGGTAGCGTTGGTGGGCGGCGGATTGGTTGGCAGCGCCATTTGCAGGCTCAGGTTGTATTGTTGGGAGCCGACCACCAGCGGCGTTTGGCCGCCGGCCAGCACGGTATAGGTGCCGTCGGTTTGTTTGGTAGCCGTGAAATTCACGTATTGCGCGAGCTGATCCAGGGTGGAGTGGATGTTCGCATCCAAGGCCGGATCGTTGCTGTCCCCTCCCTGCACCTGCTGATTGTCGACCTGAAGCTGGCCCGCAAGTTGATTGATGGTGGAGACTGTTTGCTGAAGCTGTTGATTGGTGGTTTGCGTGAATTGGCTGAGCCCCGAAGCCGTCTGCTGAAAAGTTGTCGCCAAATCCGTGGCATTGGTGATGACGTTCTGTTGCGCGCTCGCATCGTTCGGGGATTGCGCCCATGCCGAAAAGCCTGCGAACAGGTTGTTCAACGAAGTGGCGATTCCCGAGGTTCCCGAAATGTCAAAGAGCGATTGCAGCTCGGTGAGACTGCTCACGCTCTGGTTAGCGGCGCCCAGCAGAATCGTCTGGTTGCGGAGGGCTGTTTCGTCATACTCGTTGCGCGAGCTTTGCACCGCGCCCGCGGTAACTCCTCCGAGGTCTCCGGCCGGCGGGTCGAAAGTGGTGGCTTCAAGCGGCAGCGACTGGGCTGCGTAGCCCGGAGTCTGAGCGTTGGCGATGTTGTTTTGAATGGTCTCGAGCGATTGGCTAAAGGCGTTCAAAGCCCCCGCGGTGACCGATAAACTGGCAACGAGACTTGACATGACTCTATCCCTGTATCGAAACGCGCGCCTGGGAATGGAGCGGCGCCGGATCTCCTCTGTCGGTATAGCCGCCGCTCATGCCCGCCAGGATGCGGCGCCACCGGAAGTGATAATTCGCCGCCAGGTCCAGAAGCGCCCGCGCACGCAGTACCACGGACCGCAGCCGGCGCGCTTCGGCGACGCCGATTTCGCCGGCCTGCGCCATCCATCGCCGGCCCGCGTCGAGTTCGCCGATCACGCGTTGCATGGCGGCGGCGCAAGAGTCGAGAGTGGCCGGGCTGGGCGATTCGAGCAGCGTGCAGACGCGCTCCAGTTGGGCGCGCGCCGATCTCAATTGGCTCTGGACCTCGGCAGGCGTCATGCGAACCCTAAGCGCCCAGCGCTTCGGATACCATGCCGCGGCTGATGGCAGCCGAATCCACCTGATATGCGCCGCTCTGATACTGCGCTGCGAGCGACTGCACCGCGCTCTGGCGGCTGGAGCCGTAAGACTCCATGGCGCGCGACAGGGTTCCCAGGGTGGAGGAGAACTCTACGCTGTCGCCCCCCGCGCCTGACGTAGCGCTCGAACTGGAGCCGCTGCCGGACCTTTGGATTTCTTGCGCGCCGCCTGTTGCCGTTGTGGAAGCGCCTGTTAGATTCTGATTGGTTACTTTCATTGTTGTTTCACCGTATCTTCCGCTAAAGGACAGATCGGCCGGACGGCGCGTAATCTTTAGCGGGTGCGCTATAAACCTTTTGGAGGCGTCGGCCGATGGGTGCTTTTGACAACACAAATGACTCCAATCGTACAAGGCCGGGACCGGGAACGCCTGCTGATCGGCGAAAGCTGGGAAATGCGGCAGGTTTGCCGCATGATAGAACTGGTAGGCCCGCGGCGCGCCACCGTCCTGATTACGGGCGAGAGCGGGACTGGTAAGGAGATTGCCGCGCGGGCGATACACAGCGCCGGACCGCGCGGGCGGGGTCCCTGGGTCGCGGTGAACTGCACGGCGCTTCCCGAAAACCTGCTGGAAGCCGAGTTGTTCGGCCATCTGCGCGGCGCCTTCACCGGGGCTATGCAAAACCGGGTCGGAAGGTTTGAGCAGGCGCAGGGAGGAACCCTGTTTCTGGATGAGATCGGGGATCTAGCCATGGAATTGCAGGCGAAACTGCTGCGCGTGCTGCAGGAGCGCGAGTTTCAAAGGCTCGGCAGCTCCGAAACCATCAAGACGGACGTGCGGGTGGTGACGGCGACCAACTGCGACCTGATGGCGCGAGTGGAGCAAGGGCTGTTCCGCGAAGATCTTTACTACCGTTTGAACGTGGTGCCGATTCCGATGCCGGCGCTGCGCCAGCGGCGCAGCGATATTCCGATGCTGGTGGAGCATTTTCTCGCAAAGATCTGCGGCATGGAGGAGGTTCCGCTGAAGTCGATTGCGCCGGCGGCGCTGGGGCGGTTGTGCGAATATTCCTGGCCGGGCAATGTGCGGCAACTGGAAAACGCCATCGAGGCCGGCGTGGCTTTGAGCGGCGACCGCGACATGCTGGAGGCGTCGGATTTTCCGCTGCCTCAATCGATCAAGGCGAACTCCATTTCAGCCGCGGAGATTCCGACAATTCCGGTGCCCGATGGGGGATTGGATTACGAACATACCCTTGCGGTGATCGAGCGCAGCCTTCTGGCGCAGGCGTTGCAGAAAACCGGCGGCAATAAGAAGGCAGCGGCCGATATGCTGAACCTGAAGCGGACTACCTTGTCGGCGAAGATTCGAACGTTGGAAGCGGCAGCGCTGAATTAACGGTCAAGGGGGGCCGGAAAAGGCCGGAAAGGCGGCTGCAGGAGTTTCTACATTTCGGGACGAATTGTGGGGCAGGCGCTTTCGCCTGCCAACAAGCGGCTTTCAGCCGGCGACCGGCTCCAATCGATATCGCCGCTCCGGGCGTGTCGGACGCGACTACGCTTCCCGAGGCCAGGAACCGGTAATAGCCGAGCTCGCCTAATCCGTAAAGCTCGTAGGCCGCGTCCCTATTCAGGCGGACGCATGCGCCGCCGCCGATATCCGCCATGCCCGCTCTGCCGCTGGCCGAATACTGCCGGCCGGCGGTAATGAATCCGTGAACCCCCGGACGCCACCGCTACAAAGTCAATTCGCCGGGCCTGCCGCGTCACGCCGCTTGCGGCCCATGGGTCAGCGCGGAAGGCAGCCGATGGGGCCACCCCACTACGTTGATAACTACGTTGTGCCGTTGGGGACCAACTTGGCGCCGGTGAGATCCCCGACGATCACCTGGAAGATCCCGCTCAAGCTGGTAACCGGTTGCGAGGCGGAGATGCAGGTGCTGTCGCCGCCGGTCGCAGTGTAGTCCGAGAAGAAGTACGCCGGGGACGAGGCCATCTGCTGCATCGTCTGACATGGGGTTATTAATCCACCATGGGCAACGGTGTCATACGTGCATCCCGAGGCCTCCGCGCCGTAGGCAACCGTGTATACCCGGGTTCCCGCCGCCGCGGCAGCTTTAGCCTCCGTGACCGCCTGATGGCACTCCTGTATCGTGGACATGTACGTCCCCGAAGTGGCTGAGGACCCCGTCATCTTTGCTGCCAAAGCAGTTGCGTTGCCATCGCTGAGGATGACGAGCACGTTCTGCGAATTCGGATTTGCGGCTTGCTGGGCGACCAGAGACGCTTGCGCCGTTCTGATCACCTGGCCATAGTAGGTTCCATCGCCGCCTATCGCCTGCAGACCGCTGCACCCGGATTTTCCCCCGATCGCCGCCACCAGGTTGGAACCGGTATTCAACGAAGCAGCCGAGGCGGAAGTGCGATAATCGCTCGAGAAACCTACAATCTGGTAAGTGTCGGCGGCTGGGAGGGTGGGATAGACATAAGGCACAATGGCTGGAGCGTTTCCGCTGCAGTTATAGTCATTCGGGGCCGTAACCGTGGTCACCGGCGGAAACGTGAACAGGCTGACTCTATCGACCGAGTTTACTACGTTGCCGCTCGTGGCGGAGCCGCAGCTTGCTTCGCTCGCCGGGCAAGGCGCGATGCCCCCCAGCAGAACCCGGACGCCGGCCAACGCGCAGGAGATTCTTGAGTTGTTGCAGTTGCTGTCTGAATCCGGTTGAGTCATCGAATTCGTTGAGTCGACGATGACCACTACGTTCCACGGTTCTACGATTGCGCCCTTCATGCTGGCCGTCGCGGTGGCCGTGAGAGTAGCCGAAGTGCCGCCGAACAATCGGAAGAAGAGCAGCGGCACTTTTACCTGCTGGGTCACCACGATGGCGTTTGAATTCGAAGGGCCGTAACACTGGAGTCCAAATGCGCTGGTCAGAGTGTTCAGGCACTTGAACAAAGGATAACCGGTCGCCAGCGAAGCGCCTTTGAGATTGCTCGCATTGTTAGTGTCGCCAGTTCCCCCGGTGTACGCCGTGATGGCGGTGGTGGTGCTTTGTACCGTGGCCCCAGGCTGGGACATGGCGTACGCTCCGGCTAGCGCCGCCGATTGCGTGGAGGCGTTGAGCTCATTGTTGTATAGATAAATGAAGCCGAAATCGATCACCAGCGCCGACATTCCGAACAGCAGGGGCAGCCACATGGTAAAGAAAATGAGGACCTGCCCGCGGCTGCCTTTGCGCGTCCGTCGTAAGAGAACTTCGTTGTCCTGTTTCATTGGATAAACTCCGTGATTTGCGCCGAGAGGTTGCATGTAGGAAAAATCATCCCGAAGACCGCGAGCGTGCAGGGATAAGTGGCCGTTACCTGAGCGGATGCGCCCTGCACCATATTCGCCGCTCCCGCCGTGCAAGTATTCGTAGCTGTGTAGGTGGCCCCGTTAATCAAAAACGAGAGCGAGAGACCCGTCTTGAGACTGGGGGCCGCGCCGCTGATCGCCCCGTAGGCCGTGGCGCAAGGGTCGGTGGTCTGCCCGCGGCTGATCGCCAGCAGCTGCGCACCGGTGTTCACCGCATTGGTGAGCACCAGATCGTTGTGCAGGGCGAACCCAAAAGATACCAGGCCCGTCATGACCAGCAGCAGGACCGGCATCACTAAGGTGAACTCGACGAACGACCCGCCTCGCTCGCTACCCGCGCCGATCCGTTTATCTGCGGACCGGATTTTGACACACGCTTTCAAAGTCGCCATAATAAAATCACCCCTTGTTGAGCTACTGCTTCATAGGCCCCTCATCATTGAAGGAGGCAGCCATTGACGCAAGAGTCATGAACAGCCTGGACCCATTCTGGGTGAATGGCGCCGTCGACACAATGTTTACTTAGGTTCCTAAGGGTTATTAAAGGCTTACTTAGGTTATAGGACCGTTACAGGACCCGGCGCTCGCAAAGTCAAGCTTTTCCCGCAAATTTTCATGTATGCCGCTCGGAACGCAGCCCATCGGGCATCTCGCGCGCTATTTGTGGCTTGCGGCTATTGTAGAACAGATTGTCGCCTCAATCGGCGCCGCTCAGTTTGAGTTGTTCAACGACTGTAAGCTGACTGAAGAGTATATTCGCTTAGTCGAGACTACGCAGATTCGCATTTCATGACGTCTCAGGCCGCGGAAGCTATGCAGCTTGGCGGCAGTAGTGTTGCACAACGCGCCGCCGGCGAATACCGCCTGTTCAACAACCTGGCGCCCGCATGGAACACTCGCTCCCCACTCCGGAAATGCCGGAAACTTCCGCCCTCCATTTCCCAGTTCAGCCATCTTCCCCCGCCATATCAATCACTTACCCGATTTTCCTTGCAACCGCCTGCTATCCTCGAATTAGAGAGATGGTGCGTCGCCTTACCCCCAAATTCGTCCTGGCCCTCATCCTCCTCGCCACAGCTCTCATCCGCATCCACCTGCTCCCCATCCCCCTTGAGCGCGACGAAGGCGAGTATGCTTACGCCGGCCAGCTCATCCTGCAAGGTATCCCGCCATACAGCGTCGCGTCCAATATGAAGCTCCCCGGAACTTACGCCGCACACGCCGTGATCATGGCCATCTTCGGCCAAACCATCGCCGGCATTCATTTTGGACTCCTGCTGGTCAACGCCCTCACCATCCTGCTCGTCTATTTCCTCGGCAAGCGCCTGTTCGGAGAAAATGCCGGAATCGCCGCGGCCGCCGCCTACGCCTCGCTTTCCCTCAACCCCGACCTAGGTGGCGCCGCCTCGCACGCCACCCATTTCGTCACCCTGTTCGCGCTCGCCGCCACCGTCCTGCTGATCCGTCGAACCGGCGCCGCCTTCTGGCCCGGCATTCTCTACGGCCTCGCCTTCCTCATGAAGCAGCACGGCGTATTTTTTATGCTTTTCGGGGCGCTGTACCTCGTCCGCCATCGCTCCAGCCTGCGCACTCTCGCCACCTTCGCCGCCGCCGCCGTCCTGCCTTATGCCCTCACCTGCCTGATCCTGTGGCGCGCCGGCGTGTTCCCCAATTTTTGGTTCTGGACGGTCACCTACGCCAGCGCTTATGCCGCCAGGATTCCGCTCTCGACCGGCATCGCCTATCTAACCTCAACAATTCAAGACATTTGGACCGCCAGTCCCGCATTATGGGTGATCGCCGGATTGGGTTCGTTCCGCGTTTTTTGGATGCCCGAAAGCCGTCCGCGCGCCGCCTTCGCCGTAGCTTTCCTGGCATTTTCCTTCGCCACGGCCTGCCCCGGTTTGTTATTTCGCGAGCACTACTTCATCCCGATGCTCCCAGCCGTAGCGCTCCTGGCGGGCGTCGCAGTTCAGTGCTCCAGCCAATTCTGGCTGCCGCCGGCTTTCAGCCGGCGCTCTTCGCAACTAGCGCGCAACCTCCTCGCCTACTCAATCTTCGCCGCCGCCGTGGCCTATCCCTTCTTCGCCCAGCGGGAGTTGTACTTCCACATGACCCCGGTCGAGGCCGCGCGCGAGATCTGGGGCGATAACCCGTTCCCCGAAGCCATCTCCGCCGCCGAATATATCCGCCAGCACACTTCGCCCAACGCGCTCATTGCCGTCCTCGGCTCTGAGCCCGAAATCTACTTCTACGCGCATCGCCACTCCGCCACGCCGTACATCTACATGTACGGTCTGATGGAGCCGCAGCCGTACGCCCTCAAGATGCAGAACGATGTAATCCGCGACCTCGAAACCACCCACCCCGAGTACATCGTCGATGTCGACGTCTCAACATCCTGGCTGGTGCGCGACAATTCCAACACCGACATTCTAGACTGGTGGGAAAACTACCAGCCCGAGCACTACGACTTAGCCGAATCCATCCATGATCTCTCCATCTACAAACGCAAGCCGTAGGACAGGCCTCCCGGCCTGTCTAAGCCGGCTGAAAAGCCGGCTTGCAGCCACGATTGGCCGCCCCACAGCCTTCCGCATCTGCAAGCTACAATGGCATTTGCGCCTCAGAATCCCGTTCCTCCTCATATCATTGGCTTCGTTTATTCGCGCCCAACAGCAGCCACCGCCCCAACCCACGCCCCCAGCCGAAACCGTAGTAGTCACGGGGACCTACGAGCCCATGACGCTGGACGAAACCGACCGCTCCCTCAGCCTGCTCAACGCCCGCGGCGCCCAACTCGTCCTCGACACCCTGGCCGATCTGCTCCGGCTCGATCCCTCGCTCGACCTGCAAGAGCGCGCCCCTAACGGCGTCCAGACCGATCTTTCCATCCGCGGCGGCAGCTTCGAGCAGACCCTGGTCCTGCTCAACGGCCTGCGGCTCGACGACGCGCAATCCGGCCATCACGATATGGATATTCCCGTTCCGCTCGATGCCATTGCGCGCGTCGAAGTGCTGCAAGGTTCGGGTTCCACCATGTACGGCTCCGACGCCCTGGCCGGCGTCATCAATGTCATCGCCGAGCCGCCCACCGACGGCCTCGAAATCCGCCTGCGCACCGCCGTCGGCAGCTTCGGAACCAACCAGCAGCGCGTTTCCATCGCCGACACTTTCGGCGATCTCTCCGAGCAGCTCAGTTTTTCGCGCGACTTTTCCACCGGCTTCATTCCCGACCGCGACTACCGCAATCTGCAGTTCTCCTCCACCACTCTTTACCGGTCGAGCTGGGGCGCCAGCAATCTCACCCTCGCTTACATGGACCACCCCTTCGGCGCCGATCAGTTTTACGGCCCGTATCCCTCATGGGAAGATACCAAAACCTGGTGGCTCGGCTTCAATCAGGATATCGGCCCCGATACCGAGGCCAGCTTTGCCTATCGCCGCCACAGCGACCTCTACGTGCTATACCGCTACGATCCGTCTTACTACACCAACCACCATTCCGACGAAAGTTATCAGGCGGCCTTGCGCCGGCATAAGAAGCTCGCGGCCAACATCACGTACTCTTACGGCTTCGAGGGACTGCACGAATCCATCGTCAGCAATAATCTGGGCGACCATTCCCGCAGCCGCGCCGCGGTTTACGCCGCCATCGATTTCCGCGCCCTCAAGCGTTTTTCGCTGTCGCTCTCGGCGCGCGAAGAGTTCTATCGAAAGTATTCCGCCGAGTTCTGCCCCACCCTCGCGGGCGGCTATTGGCTGTCGCCGAAATTCAAGCTGCGCGCCTCCGCCGGCCGCGCCTTCCGCGTCCCCAGCTATACCGACCTTTACTATTCGGACCCCGATAACCTGGGCAACCCGCATCTGCTCCCGGAGCGCGCCTGGACCTACGAAAGCGGCATCGCGTGGAACACCGGCGGACGCGTCAGCGCCGACCTGGCGGTTTTCCAGCGCCGCGAGCGCGACGGCATCGACTACTACCGCACCTCGCCCACCGCCCTCTGGCAAGCCATCAATATCGATAGCCTCAACTTCACCGGCGTCGAAAGCTCGCTGCGCTTCGCCATCTCGCACAAGCAGACGCTCGATCTCCGGTACACCTGGCTGCTGGGCGTGCAGAACACCGTCCCGCTCATCGAGACTAAATACAGCTTCAACTATCCCAGCAGCTCGGGCGTCGTGGCATGGCAGGCGTCGCTGCCCGCTCAGATCCTGCTGCGCACACGCATCGGCGCGCTCAACCGCGTCTCCCAGAGCCCTTACGCGCTATGGGATGTCTACGCGGCCTGCTCGCGCGGCAAGGTACACCCGTTCGTGCAGATCGCCAACGTCACCAACACCTCCTATCAGGAGATTCAGGGCGTGCAAATGCCGGGCCGCAGCATCACCGGCGGTTTGGAATTCCTATGGCGCGGGCGTTAAAATAATGTACATTCTGCCCAACACCTATGCCGCGAAACCCTCCTGCCTTGTGGGGCAGGTTGTGAACCTGCGGCGGATTGTTAATCCGCCTGCCGCGAGACGCGATGTCTGTTTTGGAGCCGCGATGCTGCCTTGTGCTGCAGCCAATCCTGGCTGCAGCCGGCTTTCAGCCGGCTTAGAACGTGGCGCACGCACTCCTGCGTGCAGCGTTCACACTCGTGTGAACGCGGTTGTTTCTCTCCTCGCAGCCATCCTATCGCTCACCACCGCTTTCGCCCAACGGCCTGAGCTGAGCCAGCTTGACGCCAGCCCCACGCTTTTCACCGTCATGGCGGCCGTCAACGCCGCCGGCTACGATACCCAGATCGATTCCACCAACAATCATCCGCTGCGCAAAGCCGTACGCGATGAGCTCGCCAAAAAGAGTATTCCGTCGCTCGTCCCCCTCAAGGCATTCTTCGCCAAGCACCCGCAGATTGAGCCCTA